>DAOUHP010000001.1:0-3154 GCA_034428575.1 Dehalococcoidia bacterium
GTCGCCCACCGTATGACGGTCATCGCCTATCACATCCTCAACACGCGCCAACCCTACAACGACTTAGGGGTCGACTACTTCGACACGCGCGACCACGAGGCGATCACCCGCCGTGCCGTACGTCGTCTGGAGTCGCTTGGGCACAAGGTCGTCTTGGAGGCTGCGTAGTGCTATTTTCACAAGAACGACGAAGGAGGCTAGAACCCGTAGACCGCGCGGGGGTTGGCGTCCAGTATCTTGCTGACGATGTCCGGATCGACCGTGCCCTGCTCCTGGAAGATGCGCATGGCCTCGATCTCGGACGACTGGTCGGTGTGGCCGTAGTCGGTGCCGATGAGCAGGTTGTCCTCTCCGGCGTACTCGACCAGGTAGCCGATGTCGTCGTCGGTCTGGCAGGTGACCCAGATGTTGTTCTCAGCGAAGATGTTGTCGGGCGCGGGCCTGCCGTGCCTGCCGGGGAAACGGCGGCGCAGGTCGTTGACGACGTAGGGCGCCCACTGCGCCGCGGCCTCGACGAACGCGATGCGCAGGCCTGGGAACTGCTGCGGGATGCCGGCGAGTATCCAGGAGTGGCATGCGGCGACCGAGAAGATGCGCATGGAGGAGAACGGCGAGCCGCCCGCGCCGTGGTTCAGCAGGCTCTCCATGAGCGGGTTGCCGTTGCCGATGTGGACGGTGACGGCCATGTCCAGCCTGGCCATCTCCTCGTAGAGCGGGAAGAAGTACTCGTCCTGGAGGACGCCTTCCTCCTCGACGCCGCGCATGAAGACGCCGTTCGCGCCGTGCTCGGCGGCCCAGTGCAGCTCCCTGATCGACTCGTCCATGACGGAGAGCGGGAGCACGGCGGCCCAGCGCAGGCGCCCCTCGGACTGCGTCCAGATATCGGCAAGCCATCGGTTGTAGCCCCTCGCGAGCGCGACGCGGGTCTCGTCGCGGTCGGCGAGCTTGCGCAGGAAGATGGTGGGATAGAGCATCTGGTAGTCGATGCCGAGTTCGTCCATGTGGCGCAGCCGCGCGCCGACGTCCTCCATGTGCTTGGAGGCATCCGGCGTTGCCAGTATCCGCCCGGACGCCGCCTGGGCAGCGGCCATATCTGCCGCGATGCGGGTGGGGTCCCACTCTTCGCGCTTGCCGACGGGCTGGCGGACGGTGCCGCGTATCACGCCGTCGATCTCCCAGTAGCGGACGTCGTTGCCGGAGTCGTCCGGCTTCGTGATCATGACGGGCCTCAGGTGCTGGTCGGACTGCGGGATGAAGTCCCAGGTACGCTCCGTTTCGACCACGTGGGCGTCGGAATCGATGACTGCCATGACAAGGCCTCCTTGTGCTGCGTTGCCGTTCCAGCCGGTACGGCTGCACGTTAGCACAACCGGAGAGGGAATCAACAGGTGGCCGCCCTCACCCCCGGCCCCTCTCCCCGAGGGAGAGGGGAGAAAGCAGCCCACCTACCGCCCCTCCTCCGAGAGATGCTTCGGCTCCGCTGCGCTGCGCTCAGCATGACAGGCCCGTCCGCGTCCCGGGTGCATGACAACCCGTTCGTTTCCAAGGTGTAGGATTGCCCAACGCGGCTGGGCCGCAAAGGGAGGGCGCGATGCTGTTGGAGGACCGGGTCATCATCGTTACCGGGGCGGCTTCGGGGCTGGGGCGCACGTATGCGGCGCGACTGGCGCGCGAGGGCGCGAAGCTCACGATTGCGGACGTCGCCGACCTCTCGAAGACGACGTCGTTGTGCGAGGCCGAGGGGGCGGAGGTGCTGCCGCTGCGCGTCGACGTGTCGTCAGAGGAGGACACGCTCGCGATGGCGCTCCAGACGCACGAGCGCTTCGGGCGCATCGACGGCCTGCTGAACAACGCAGGCATCACGACGCGCCACGGGCTCGAGGCGAAGTCGCTGATGGATATCAACATGGGCATGTGGGATCGCGTCTTCGCGGTGAACACGCGGGGCACGTTCCTGGGCATTCGCGCGGTCTACCCGTACATGCGAGAGCAGAGGTCGGGCACGATCGTCAACGTGAGCTCCGGGAGCACGCTCCGCATCAGCCGCGCACCGGACGCGATCAACGCGCAGTACGTGGCGTCGAAGTCGGCCATCACCGGCATCACGCGCGCCGTGGCGCGAGAGCTGGGGCAGTACAACATCAACGTCGTGACCGTCGCACCCGGCATGACGACTTCAGACACCGAGGAACCGCTGTCGGCGGACGAGGCGTACGCGGAGCCGGAGGCGTCGCTGCTGCGTCGCGGCGTCCCGGACGACCTCGCGGGCGTGATGGCGTTCCTGTTTACGGACGACGCGCGGTTCATCTCCGGCCAGATGATCCTCGTGAACGGCGGCAGGGAGGTCTGGTGAGGGGGAGGCCATGCACCATTCCGGGTACCCTCACCCCCAGCCCCTCTCCCAGAGGGAGAGGGGAGAATACACCCGCTCCGGGTACCATCACCCTGATCTCTCCCTCTTGTTGGGAGAGGGGAGAAACGCACCGCATTCCACGCTCACCACACCGTGGGGCGGGGTGCCT
Organism: Dehalococcoidia bacterium; assembly: GCA_034428575.1. Lineage (GTDB taxonomy): Bacteria > Chloroflexota > Dehalococcoidia > Lucifugimonadales > Australimonadaceae > Bin16. The sequence continues at coordinate 2,523 of DAOUHP010000001.1, forward strand.
GCCTCCGCAGGAACGACGACGGAGCGGGAACGACGGACGGCTGCAACGTCGGAGAGCGGAAGGAGTTGACCGATGGCTGACATCACGCCGGATGAGTTTCGAGGGCTGGCGAAGGTAGCAGGGCTGCGGCTGCTGGAGGAGGACGTCGAGCCACTGACGTTGCAGTTCAACGCGCTGCGCGAGGCGCTGGTCGTGCTCGACGAGCACGATCTGTACGGTGTCGCGCCGCTGCCCGCGCTGCAGTATCCGGCGGAGGCGCCGGAGTCCGGCCCTTCGACGGGCTCAGGACGAACGGGACCACCCTCACCCCAGCCCTCTCCCTCACAGGGAGAGGGGGCACACAGGACCGACGCGCCGATGGCGTACGAAACCATCACCGAACTGGGGCACCTGCTGCGGACGCGGCAGGTGTCGTCGGTGGAGCTGACGCGCATGTACCTCGACCGCGTCGAGCGGTTCGACGGCGACCTGCGCTCGTACGTGACGGTGACGGCGGAGCTTGCGCTCGAGCAGGCGGCGAAGGCCGACGAGGCGTTTGCCCGGGGCGAGGCTGCGGGGCCGCTGGCGGGCATTCCGCTGGCGCACAAGGACGAGTTCTACACGAAGGACATCCTGACGACGTGCGGTTCCAG
>DAOUHP010000002.1:0-7122 GCA_034428575.1 Dehalococcoidia bacterium
CCTCCTGGGCGTGCCCGGCCTGATGCACGCCTACAGGCTGGGGAACGTGACGCTGGCGAACGCGCCGGGGACGGGCGTGGCCGACGACAAGAGCGTCTACGCCTACGTGCCCGACATGGTCCGGTACTACCTGAGCGAGGAGCCGATCCTCGCCAACGTCGATACCCGCCTCTGCCGCCGACCCGAGGACCTGGAGTACACACTCGACAACCTGCAGGACCTCGTGGTCAAGCGGGTAGGCGAGTCTGGGGGATACGGCATGCTCGTCGGCCCTCACTCAACGCCGGAGGAGCGCGACGCATACGCCGAGCAGTTGCGGGCCGACCCGGCCAACTTCATCTCGCAGCCGGTGCTCGACCTCTCCCGCGCGCCATGCCTCATCGACGGCAAATTCGAGCCGCGCCACGTAGACCTTCGCCCATTCGTGCTGCAGGGACGCGAGACCCGCATCGTGCCCGGCGCGTTCTGCCGCGTCGCATTGCGAAAAGGAAGCCTCGTCGTCAACTCCAGTCAGGGTGGAGGCGGCAAGGACCTCTGGGTGCTTGAGGACTGAAGCATGCTCGCACGCAGCGCACAGGGCCTTTACTGGATGGGCCGCTATCTCGAGCGGGCGGAGAATCTGTGCCGCCTCTTACGGCTCGAGACCGAGGCCTTGGTCGACCGGCCGGCGCGCCAGATCTACTACGGGTGGAGCCGCATCTACGGGAGCCTGCACCGACGGCCTCCCGGCGACGTTCTCGAGATCGGCGACGACAACTTTACGCTGGCCGACGCCTACACCCTGGCGGACGACCTCACGTTCGAGCGCTCCAACCCCGACTCGATATGGAGCTGCTTCGCTCTGGGACGGGAGAACGCCCGCCAGATGCGCCACTGCATCAGCGCCGAGATGTGGACCCGGCTGAACCTGTCCTATCTGCGCGTGCAGAAGCTGCGGGTCCGGGACATCTGGAACTCCCCGGAAAGCTTCTACGACGAGCTCGTGGCCGAGTTCGCCACGTTTTCGGGCGTGGCCGGCGCCACCATGTACCGCGACGAGGGGTGGCGGTTCCTGCAGATCGGCCGTTTTATCGAGCGTTCCCAACTCTCGGCCTCGCTCCTGCTCACCCAGCTAGAAGCCGCAACGAACATCGCGGACGAATCGGACGCGGACTGGACCGGCCTGCTGCGCGCATGGCACGCCTTCGATTTATACAACCAACGGTACAGCCTCGAGGTGCGGCCGCAGCAGGTGCTGAACCTGCTGGCGACGGACCCCAACCTGCCCGACTCACTGTGCCGCTCACTCGACAGGGTGGCCTCGGACCTCGATACCCTAGGCCCCGGCCCGGACACAAACGCGAGCGCCGCCGCGGTGCGGCTCATCGGACGCATGACCTCCCTGATACGGTACGACTGGCCGGACCGCGAGGACCAAGCGGAGCTTCTGCGCCAGGTCCTCGACCACGGGAGGGATCTGCACCACCTCGTCGCGTCGGCCTATTTCGACTATCCGGTAGAGGACTTCCGGGCGCGCTGAGGCATACCAGGACATGAGCCGCTACGAGATCAGTCACGTCTCACGGTACTACTACTCCAAGCCGGTGCAGGGCTGCGTGATGTCGCTCTGCCTGAAGCCTCGCGACGACGCCGCACAGCGCCTGCTGAGCTTCGAGCTCACGACGGTGCCGCCCTCTTCCATGAACAGCGAAGCGGATAGCTTCGGTAACACCAAGCACGTTCTGAATATCAACCAAGAACATGAAGCTTTAGAGATTGCCGCCCTGTCCACGGTCGAGACCATGGCCCCGGCGCCTGTCGCAGGCCGCCTAGGCGCCGGCGCATGGGCGGAAATGCATTCCTTGCGGGACTCGTTCGCGCACTGGGACTTCACGCATCCCAGCACGTTGACCGGGCCGACCGCCGCCCTTGGCGACTTCGTGGACCGGCTGGACGTGAAGGCAGAGGGCGACCCGTTGGAAGCCCTAACCCGGCTCTCGGACGCGCTCCACCACGGCCTCAAGTACGTTCCCGGGAGCACGACGGTAGCCTCGCCGATCGACGACATCCTGGAGAGCGGCCGGGGAGTGTGTCAGGACTACGCGCACGTCATGATCGCCATTGCGCGCTCCTGGGGCGCACCCAGCCGCTACGTCTCCGGTTATGTTCCATTGGAGTCCCGCGGCATGGCGCCGGCATCGGCGTCTCATGCCTGGGTCGAATGCCTGCTGCCAGGCTTAGGGTGGGCCGGCTTCGACCCCACGAACGGCTGCCTCGCCGGGGAAGGTCACGTACGCATAGCGGTGGGCCGCGACTACCGGGACGTAGCCCCGACCCGCGGCGTCATGCACGGCGGCGGCGAGACCCGGCTCGAGGTGGACGTACGAGTCCACCATGAGGGATCGGCGTCTGGGGAAGACCGCTACTCCCGCCCACCTGCATAGCCCGTCGTCGGCGACCTTCGCCCTAGAGGTTCCTCGACAGCGGGCTTCAGGCCACTGACTCGAAGCGGCTGAGGCGGAGGAGCGAGATATCGTGGGCCGTCCCGCCCCGTGTGGCGAGGTCGGCCATGATCTCGCCGACAACGCTGCAGAACTTGAAGCCGTGCCCCGAGAAGCCCGCCGCAAAGAAGACGTTCGGAAAGCCCGGCAGAGCGTCGATGATGAAGTGCTCGTCGGGAGAGTTGGTGAACATGCAGGCCCTGAGGGCTACCGTCGGCCCGTTCGCGTCGGGGAAGTAGCGGGCCACCGCCTGACGCAGCGCCGCCTCGTCCTCATCGCGGCAGTCCCGGTCTAGACCTTCGGCGGTCGTAGCCTCGTTCAGGTGGTGGAACTTGCCGATCTTGAATCCTGGGACGCCGAACACCGGGAAGGAGTAGTAGTTCCCCTCCTCAAACTCGCCGATGACCACAGGAAGCGCGCCGGGCGTGTAGAGCTCCGGGCGCCGCGGCTGGAACCAGCCCATGACCTGGCGCTCCGGCATCAGCAGCCGGTCCAAGGACGGCACCAGAGGCCCCGTCCAGGCGCCGGCGCTGATCACCAGCGACCCAGCCTCGTACGACCCGCGGCTGGTCTCGACCCGCACGCCGCCTCCGGTGGAATCCCATCCCAAGACCGCCTCGCGGGCCCGCACGTCGGCGCCGCGCTCCAAGGCGGCAAACACGTGGTTGACGATGCACCGTTCGGATAGCAGGAAGCCGCCGTCCGGCTGGTAGACGCCCATCCAACCCTCCGGCAGCCGGCAGCCGGGGAAGCGACTGTTCACCTCGGCGCTCGTGAGCGGTTCGTGAGCGAGGTCGTGCTCCTGACAGGACCGGAGAGAGCCCTGCACTACCTCGCCGTCCTCCCGGCCCGTGTCCAACGACCCAACGACATGCAGCAGACTCTCGCCGCTCGCCTCTTCCAGCTCGCGCCAACGCTCGTAGGAGCGCCGCAAAAGGGGCACGTAGGAGGAGTCCTCGAAGTATGCCAGCCGGATGATCCGGCTGACGCCGTGCGACGAGCCCATGTCGTTCGGTATGTCGAAACGCTCAAGGCCCAGTACGCGAAGGCCGCGGCTCGCGAGCTCGTAGACCGTCGCCGAGCCCATGCCTCCCACGCCCACGACGATGACGTCGTATGTGCCGTTCGTCGTCATCCGGGGCAGCGCCTCGCCAGCAGACCCTGCGTCACGTTCCCGCGGCCTTGGAGTTGAGGCATTGGAAGAAGCGGTCGATCTGCGTCTTGGCGACGCTGGACATGAGGCGCTGGCCCGCTCTCGCGAGGACGCCGGTCACCTGAACGTCACCCTCGAAGGTGAGCGTCGTCGTACCGTCGTCTTCCGCCGTTAATGCAACCCCGCCCTCACCCTTGACGTTCGTCCGCGCGCCGGACCCTTGCACCACCATCCGATAGGAGACCGGGGCCGTCTGTTCCACGACCTCCAGCGTCGCCTTGTAGGAACCGGAGACGACGCCGACGCGCACCGCCACCTCGATCTCATGACGGTCGGGAGCCACGGTTGCAAAGGACCGAACGCCCGGGACGCACTCGCGCACGGCGGCGGGGTCCATGAGAGTGTCCCAGAGACGCTCGCGGGGGACGTCGAAACGGTAGCTCCCTTGCAGCTTCATGAAGGCACTCTAGCAGGGGGCGCCGGGTTGCGCGAGGGTGGCGGGGCAAGGGGTCTCGGACTGCCTCGGACGGGGCGTATCTGCTACACTCCGGCTACCACGGCGCACGTGCGCGAATCCCAAGCGGTAACGGGAGGCGAAGCATGGCGGAAGTCCCAGTAGAAATCACCATCAACAGGCGTTCCTATAGCGGGGATGTCGAGCCCCGTCAGCTACTCGTTCACTTCATTCGCGAGAACGCGGGGCTGACGGGCACGAAGGTCGGGTGCGACACGAGCCAGTGCGGCACCTGCACCGTGCAGTTGGACGGAGTGTCCGCGAAGGCCTGCACCGTGCTTACCGTTCAGGCCTCGGGCTCTTCGGTCAGGACGATTGAGGGGCTCTCCGGCGCCGACGGCCTGCACCCGCTTCAGGAGGCATTCTGGAACAAGCACGGGCTGCAATGCGGCTTCTGCACGCCGGGGATGATCATGGCGGCAGAGGAGCTCTTACGGACGAACCCTTCACCCACGCGGGAGGAGATCCGCCACGGTCTGGAGGGCAACATCTGCCGTTGCACGGGCTACCAGAACATCGTGCGGGCGGTCGAGGAGGCCGCCGGCGCCATGGGAGGGAGTTAGGCCATGACGACGCGAATATTTGGCTCCGGCATCCGCCGCCGTGAGGACCCAAGGCTCATCACGGGGCGGGCGTCGTACACGGACGACATCAAGCTGCCGGGGATGGTGCACGCGGCGATTCTCCGCAGTCCCTACGCCCACGCGGCTATCAAATCGATAGACACCAGCGGGGCCGCGGACCAGCCGGGCGTCATCGCGGTGTACACGGGAGAGGACACGGAGGGGGTGCTCAACGGCCTCCCCTGCGCATGGCTGATCCCGAATTCCGATCTGAAGACTCCGGCGCATCCCCCCATCGCCAAGGACCGGGTCCGCTACGTCGGCGACGCGGTCGCGGTAGTGGTGGCGGAGACGCGCTACGAAGCCGAGGACGCCCTCGAGCACATCGACGTGGACTACGAGCCGCTCGACGCGGTCATCAATCCGAAAGCGGCTGCCCAGGACGGCGCGCCGCAGCTGCACGACGACGTTCAGAACAACATCGCCTTCACGTGGGCGGTGGCCGGAGGCGACGCCGACGCGGCGTTCGCCGAGGCCGACGTCACCGTGAGCGACACGATTACCCTGCCGCGGCTGATCGCGAATCCGATGGAGCCGCGCTCGGCGATCGCACAGTGGGTCGGCGTGACCGGCGACCTGACGCTCTGGAGCACGTCGCAGAACCCGCACATCGCGCGTTTCCTGACATCGGTCGTGACGGGGGTTCCCGAACACAAGGTACGCGTGATCGCGCCGGAAGTCGGCGGGGGATTCGGAAGCAAGATCCCGTACTACGCGGACGAGGCGATCGCGTCGTTCTGCTCGATGCGGCTCGGTGTGCCGGTGAAGTGGACCGAGACGCGGAGCGAGAACTATCAGGTCACGACCCAGGGCCGCGATCACATCGAAGAGGTGGAGATGGCGGCGACGGCGGACGGCAAGATCACCGGCCTCCGCACTACCGTCTACGCCGGGCTCGGAGCGTACCTATCGACGGCGAGCCCGGGCGTGCCGACGATCTTGCACGGTCTGATGTACTCGGGAGCCTACGACATCCCCAACATCGGCGGGACGGTCTACGGCGTGTTCAACAACGGGACACCCGTGGACGCCTACCGGGGCGCGGGCCGACCCGAGGCAACGATGCTGATCGAGCGCCTGGTGGACCTGCTCGCGGCGCGGCTTGAGATGGACGCGGCCGACCTTCGCCGCAAGAACTTCATCCCCAAGTTCGAGAACGGCCACGACGTTGCTACCGGCATCACCTACGACAGCGGCGACTACGAGGCGACACTGGACGCCTGCCTGAGCGCCGCCGGCTACGCATCGCTGCGTGCCGAACAGGCGCGGGCGCGGGAGGAAGGCCGCTGCATCGGCATCGGCGTTTCCACCTACGTCGAGATCTGTGGCCTCGGGCCCTCACAGGTCGCGGGCGCGGTCGGATTCCAGGGAGGTCTTTGGGAGAGCGCCATTGTTCGCTTCCACCCCACCGGCAAGGCGAACGTGATGGTGGGGTCCTCGCCGCACGGCCAGGGAGAAGAGACGACGTTCGCCCAGATCATCGCGGGCGAAGTCGGCGTGGACGTGGACGACGTTGAGATCATCCACGGCGATACCGACCTCACGCCGATGGGGTGGGGAACTTACGGCAGCCGGACGACCGCCGTGTCGGGCGCCGCCGTAACGTTGGCGGCGCGGAAGATCAAGGAGAAGTCGAAGGCGCTGGCGGCGCACCTCTTGGAAGCGGCGACTGAGGATATCGAGTACGAAGACGGCCGCTTCTTCGTGCGGGGGTCGCCCGACCAGCACAAGACGATACAGGACATCGCGCTCATGGCGAACGTGGCGTGGGACATGCCCGAAGGCATGGAGCCGGGCCTCGAAGCGAGCGCCTTCTACGACCCGCCGAACTTCACCTACCCCTTCGGCGCGCACCTCGCGGTGGTCGAAGTGGACCCCGCGACGGGCCACATCGACCTGCAACGGTACTACGCGGTCGACGACTGCGGCGTGCAGATCAACCCGATGATCGTGGAGGGCCAGGTGCACGGCGGCGTCGTGCAAGGCGTCGGGCCGGCGCTATGGGAAGGCGCCGTCTACGACGACGATGGCCAACTCCTCACGGGCACGATGCTGGACTACGCGCTCCCGCGGGCGGACGCGCTGCCCGACATCGAGGTGCAGTCCAACACCACGCCCTCGCCCCACCATCCGCTGGGAGTGAAGGGCGTGGGGGAGGCCGGTACGATCGCGTCCACGCCGACGGTCTACAACGCGGTCATGGACGCGCTGCGGCCACTCGGGGTTACCCGTATCGACATGCCGTTGACGCCGGAGAAGGTCTGGCGGGCAATCGGCGACGCGCGGAACGGAGGCTAGGCATGTATCCGGCACAGACAACGTACCATCGCGCGAATTCGGTGGCGGAAGCGG
>DAOUHP010000003.1:0-12509 GCA_034428575.1 Dehalococcoidia bacterium
GGTGATAAAAGAAATGGCAATGGTGGGAGTGCGCCCTGGCAGCTTTCGCCTTCTTGGGGGATAGCGGATTCCGTCGTTGTCATAGGGGGTTCCGGATGCTCAGTGTTGAGGAAAACCAGCGCTTGACTCAGGTTGGCCCCGGCTCGCCCATGGGGGAGTTGATGCGCCGCTATTGGCACCCCATCGCCGCCTCGGCTGAACTGGACGAGAATCCCACCAAGGAAGTCCGGCTCTTGGGCGAGGACCTTGTCCTCTACAGGGACCGCAGTGGGAACTACGGCCTCATCGAACGCTTCTGCGCCCACCGCCGGGTCAACCTGGCCTACGGCATCCCCGAGGAGAACGGCCTGCGCTGCATGTACCACGGCTGGATGATGGACGAGACCGGCCAGTGCATCGAGCAGCCCTTCGAAGAGACCGTCCACCCGGACGGGCGCTTCAAGGAGAAGGTCAAGGTCGCCGGTTACCCCGTGCAGGAGCTCGGCGGACTCATCTTCGCCTACATGGGCCCGCAGCCCGCGCCCCTGCTCCCCCGCTGGGAGCAGCTCACCTACGACGACGCGGTGCGCGACATCGCCATCTCGCACCTGCCCTGCAACTGGCTCCAGTGCCAGGAGAACTCCGTCGACCCCGTCCACACGGAGTGGCTGCACTTCTACTTCGGCAACTACGTCCGCAACGGTGTCGCCGCCCCGCCTGAGAGCCAGCCCAAGACCATCAAGATCGCGTTCGACGCCTTCGAGTACGGCATCATCAAGCGCAGGCTCCAACTCGGCTTCCCTGAGGACGGCGAGGACTGGGCCAAGGGCCATCCCATCATGTTCCCGAACATCCTCTTCGTCGGCGACCAGGTCCGCACGACCACGCAGTGGCGCGTGCCCATCGACGACGAGAACACGTACCACGTCTCCTACTACGTCTACCGCGCCAGGCCAGGCACCCCCGTGCCGCAGCAGGACGTCGCGGCCTACCGCTACGTGCCGCTCTACGAGCCGGACGGACGCTTCTACACCGGCGTCACGTTCAACCAGGACTACACCATGTGGGTAACCCAGGGCGCCATAGCCCGGCGCGACAAGGAGATGCTCGGCGAGTCCGACGTCGGCCTCATCCTCTTCCGCAAGATGCTGCGCCAGCAGATGAAGGTCGTCGAGGACGGCGGCGAGCCCATGAACGTCTTCCGCGACCCTGCCGTCGCGAATCACATCGCGTTGCCCATGGAGAGCGTCAAGCACGGCATCAAGCCGGACGGACGCTACCGCCCCGGCGAGGGCGGAGAAAGCCCCATCATCCCCATGATCGAGGAAGTGCTTCGCTCGTGGGTGCCGGAGGAGGTCGCCGCCCAGCCGAAGGACCTGGAACTCTTCTAGGCCGGCGCCACAAAACCTGACCGAACGTAAAGGAGGCCCTATGTCCCGCGAGATCGACGAGATCAAGTACGAAGTCGCAATGGCAACCCGCATCCTCTCCCACATGGGCCTCGCCACCGGTGTGACTGCGGCCCTCGGGCACGTCAGCATGCGCGTCCCGAACCAGCCCGACCTGTTCGTCGTCAAGGGCCGGGGTTACACCATCGACGCTCTGGAGGAGATGCAGTACTACGACATGATCGTCTGCAACCTGGACGGCTACAAGGTGGACGGCCCGGCCAGGTCCACCCAATGCTCCGAGGTCAAGATCCACTCCTCCATCATGAAGGCGCGCCCGGACGTGAACTCGGTCGTCCACGTGCACCCGCGCAACGTCGTCCTGATGACCGTCCTCGAAGAGCCGATCGTCCCGATGGCACAGGAGGGCGCGCAGATGGTGATGTCCCAGCCCCACCCCATCTACCCGCACACCAAGACCGTCTGGAGCCACGAGGAAGGACTGGAACTGGCCGAGTGCCTCGGCGACCACAAGTTCGTCCTCATGAAGGGCCACGGTGCGTCGATGACCGGCAAGGACCCCCAGGACTCCGTCGTCAGCATGCTCCAACTGGAGGAGCAGGCGCGCATGAACTACTGGGGCCTCGTCGCCAAGGGCTCCGACCACCCCTACCTCTCCGACGAGCTCGTCATGGAGTCGGTGAACCGTCCGGCGCAGCACGAGTACCCCCACTTCAAGGAGCTCATGCGCAGCATCGGCGGCAACCCCCCGCGCGACGGCGTCTGGAACTCCTACAAGAAGAAGGTCTCCGGCGACATGATCGCCCCGTAGACCAACATCCGTCGTTCCTGCGCAGGCAGGAACCTCGCAGCCCATGTGTGAAGGGGGCGGCCAACTGGCCGCCCCCTCTTCGGTGTAGGGCCGCCCCTTGGTGTAGGCGCGCCTCTTGTGGGTGCCTAACCTGTGACACGCCCCCATTGCGCCGATGGCCCCCGCCTCCCTACCATGGTTCGCAGCGAGGCACGGATTGGTGAGTGGCCACCATGCTCGGCATCGTGAGCAGAAATGAACAGAAAAGAACAGTTTCTGAGCAGGAATGAACAGCGAATGAGCGGAAATGAACAGCCCAACTGCTCACTCCGGAGGCCTGATCTACGAGTGGGGAAGAGGGGATGAGCAGGAATGAGCAGTAATTCCCTCTGAGCCTTCCGCAGGAGGGCCATCCCTCCACCCCATAGCGCCCACTTGCCAACCTGTGCTACACTCTTCCGCGGTATGAACATCGCCGTCACCACGTGCGCTTGTTGTTGTCGACCATAGGGCCGACAGTACTCACACGCCGTCAAAACTGCGCCCTTCTCAGGAACCCGGAGAAGGGCGCTTTGCTATACAGAAGGAGAACCAGATGACCAGCACCGCCCCCCGCCCCATCATCCGAGGCACCAAGACCATCGAGGAGAAGAGGCAGTACGACTACTCCAAGGGCGTACTCCCCTACGTTCCCGAAGAGGTCGACGACTTCGAGACGGAGGCGACCCGCTACCTCAACGGCGAATGGCCCACTGAGGAACAGTTCATCATGTACCGCCTCGTGCGCGGCGTCTACGGCCAGCGCCAGGCGGACGTGCAGATGATGCGCATCAAGATCCCGGGCGGCGCGCTCACTCCCGAGCACATCGAGGCGTTCGGCGACGTCGTCAGCCAGTACGCCCCGCTCAAGAAAGGGCACATCACCACCCGCGAGAACATCCAGGTCCACTTCGTGAAGCTCGCCGACACCCCCCACGTCATGCGCATCCTCGGTGACGCCGGCCTCATCAGCCGCGAGGCGTGCGGCAACACCGTCCGCAACGTCGCGGGCGATCCCCTCTCCGGCGTGAAGCTGGAGGAGCCGTTCTACGTCGCCCCCTACCTCGCCGCCTACGCCCGCTACTTCCTCCGCCACGAGTACACCCAGGCTCTCCCCCGGAAGTGGAAGACCTCCTTCTCCAGCGGCGGCAACGACGACGTTGTCGCCGACATCCACGACCTCGCCTTCCTCCCTAAGCTCCGCGACCGCGAGGACGGCAGCGAGCCGGAGAAGGGATTCGAGATACGCATCGGCGGCGGCACGTCCATCATGCCCCGCCTCGCCTGGACGCTCTATGAATTCGTCCCGGTCAGCGAGTACCTCAAGGTCGCCGAGGCCGCCATCCGAGTCTTCCACCGCACGGACGAGCTCCGCAAGAACCGCATGCGCGCCCGCATCAAGTTCTACGTCGACCGCATCGGCATCGACGCCTTCCGCGAGGAGGTCGAGAGGGAGATGGAGGGCGACTGGGCGGATGCCGACTTCGACCCCACGCCGTGGATGGAGCTCCCGCCCGAGATGATCGACGAGCCCCCGGACCTCGTGCCGGTCGACGCGCACAACGAGCCCGAGTTCCTCGCGTGGCGCAAGGACAACGCACACCCGCAGCAGCAGGACGGCTACTACGCGGTCTACGTTACGCTGCCGCTCGGCGACATCTTCGCGCACCAGTTCCCCGTCCTCGCCGACATAGGCAGGAAGTACGCGGGCGGCATCCGCGCGACCACCGAGCAGAACATCCTCTATCGCTGGGTGCCGGAGGGCTACCTCCACGACGTGTGGGCTGCCCTGAAGGCTACCGGCCTCGCCGAAGACGGCGCGAACTCCATCACCGACGTCGTCTCCTGCCCCGGCACCGACAGCTGCAAGATGGGCATCACGTCCTCCATGGGCGTCGCCGAGGCGCTCCGCAGCAGCATCCGCAGCTACGGCGCTGACGACCCGGACGTCAAGGGCCTCCACGTCAAGGTCAGCGGCTGCCCCAACGGCTGCTCCCGCCACCACATCGCCAACATCGGCTTCCACGGCGCCGCAACCAAGGGCGACGGCAACCAGGTGCCTGCATACGAGGTCTTCCTCGCGGGCAACTACGGCAACCAGGACCCCGTCCGCTTCGGCCACCGCGTGAAAGCCAAGGTGCCCGCAAAGCGCGTCCCGGCATTCATGGACGGCATCCTCGGCCACTACCAGGCCAACCGCACGGACGGCGAGTCGTTCAACGACTTCGTGGACCGCGTCGGCACCACCCCGTTCGAGGAGCTTGCCGGGCAGTTCCGCGAGGTTGGCGCGCTCAACAAGGAGAACCTGGACACCTACATCGACTGGGGCAAGTCCATCCTCTACAAGCTGGAGCGTGGCGAGGGCGAGTGCGCCGTCTAGCAGGTTTGTCATTCCGAGCGAAGCCGAGGGTTCTCTCGGGTTGTCTGACTCCTCTCCATGGGAGAGCACTTCCTTATCCCCTCTCCCAGAGGGAGAGGGTCAGGGTGAGGGCGAAATGAGCGCAGTTACCCCGCGCTGAGGACCATGGCCATCTCGCGAACGAAAGCGCTCGACTACGCGGAGCGCCTCATCAATCGCCCGCGCGGTGAGACGCCAGTCACCGTCCGGCGCAACAAGAACGGCTACACGCTGCTGTACAACCGCCGCGCCCTCACCCGGACGCACGCCTCCGGCGTCGGCGCGCTGCAGGCACAGGCGATGGCCTTCGCGCTCGGCGTCGACCTCCCGCAGGAGATCGGCGGCGAGGTCAGCACGAAGGTTGGTTCAGGCGTCCTCTACCGCGCGATCGGCGCGTCCTCGCTCGACCTGCGCCGCCCCGAAGCGCACGTCGTCCTCGAACAGCTCCTCGCGACCGCCGCCCTCCAACGCGGCGCCTTCCGCACGCTGGAGATCGGCTAGCTGCCCCGCACCGCCGCCCTCAGGGTGCGGTATCATCGCCGCACCTTGCCCCCACGGAGGCTTCGCTATGTCCGACATCCAACTCTCGTTCGCCATCACCGCATACGACCGCGTCATGCCCATGATCAGCGGCGAGGTGAAACCGGACGGCATCACGCTCGACTACCAGGGGATGCCGGGCGCCGTGCCCCGCGTTTTCTACGAGCAGATCAAGTTCCACCGCTACGACGTGTCCGAGATGTCGATGTCGTCCTACCTCCGCATGCGCCCGCTGGGCTTCCCCTACCGCATGCTGCCCGTCTTCCACAACCGCACCTTCTCCTACACCAACGTCTACACCCGCAAGGCGTCCGGCATACGCCAGGACCATCCGGAGGACCTCAAGGGGAAGCGCTTCGGTATCGGCGACTACCAGCAGTCCGTCGGCCTCTGGACGCGCGGCATCCTGAAGCTGGAGTGGGGCGTCGAGCCGCAGGACATGACCTGGTTCATGGAGCGCAGCGAGCACTACAGCCACACTGGCGCGTCAAAGGAGGCCGGGCTTGGCCTGCCGGAGGACCTCGACCTGCGCCACGCAACCACCGACTTCAGCTCGATGTACCTCGACGGCGAGCTCGACGCCTCCATCGGCATCGGCTCCGCCCAGGGCTCCGGCATCGACCGCATGCAGAGCGTCAACCTGCTCGACAGCCCGGACTTCCCCACCCTCTTCTCCGACCCGAAGGCCGAGTCCGTGCGCTTCTTCCGCAAGCACGGCGTCTTCCCGCCCCACCACGTCACCGTCGTGCGTGAGAGCATCGTCGAGGAGCACCCGTGGGTCGCTGTCAGCCTCATGGAGGCGTTCGAGTCCTCCAAGCGCCTCGCCATCCAGCGCTTGCGCGCCATGCCTCCCACGCTCTACGTGTTCGGACGGCAGTTCCAGCAGGAGGTCGACGGTGTGTTCGGGCCGGACCCGTTCGCCTACGGCATCACCGCGAACGCCAAGGCATTCGACATGGCGCAGACGTTCTCCGTGGAGCAGGGCCTCAGCCCGCAGAAGCAGCCCTGGGACGAGATCTTCCCGGAGGAGGTCTTCTACCGGGAGGAGCGCGCCGCGTCATCCTCCGGCGGGCACTAGGAGGGGCGAAGGCAGGCACCTCAAGACTCCTCCTCGTAGGCCAGCTTGGCATATTGCGTCCACACACAAGGTCACAGCCCTAGTGCCATCCCTAAGGAACATTCGACAGGAAGAAGCGGTGAGGGCCTTCGTCCGACTAGGAGGCGTACAACGCCCCGGTAAGGGGAGCCACCGCGTGGTGAACATGAACGGATACAATCTGTCGGTGCCTGCTGGTATCCTCAAGGTTGGGCTGCTCAAGAGGCTCATCAACCTTTCAGGCAGGACCGAGAGTGAATTCCTGGATAACGTGTAGTGGGAGTGGGAGGAAACGATGAGCGTCATCAGGAACGGTGCAGTCGAGACGAGGGTTTCACTGTCAGAGTTCACTATCCTCGTCCATGAAGTAGAAGAAGGAGAAACCGGCTACTGGGGCGAGGTAGCAGAGATGCCTGGCTGTGTTTCGCAGGGAGAGACTCTCGATGAGCTCAGAACGAACATCCACGAAGCAATCGAGGCGGTCCTTCACTATTCCACCACTGCAGACACCCCTTCCTACTTCAAGGCCTGGCCTCCCACGTACACAGGCACGGCCTAGCATCTCATGAACGTCGAGTACGCATTCCTCTGCGACTACGCAGAAGCGGGCAACAAACTCACGGCGGTTGGAATCGGGATCGATTCCATCTACGCGGAGGCCTTGCCAGCCAGTCACTCTCAGCTATTCGCGGTACTTGCCCTGAAATTCACGCCCAACGAAACGCAAAGGGCCAGGGCGTTCGAGATGCACCTACAGGATGCCGACGCAAACGATTTGATTCCACCCATTACTGGCAGTCTTGAGATTCCGGCCCCAGCGAAGGGAATGGCCTACCGGACTTCCAGGATTGTGAACGGTCTCTATGGGCTTCCCTTTCAGAAGTATGGAGACTATCAGGTAAGCTGGCTCATCGACGGTATCGAAGTGCACGCAATCCATTTTCGAGTCACGCCGAGGCATTAGGGCCAATCAGGTCACGCAATCCCTTTCGCCCCTACTCCGACTGCAAGGCGCGGATGAGTTGGAGGAGGGCGGCGGTGACGGCGCGGTTGCGTACGAGTGGACGGCGCGACGGGAACTCGTGGCGCACGACGCTCGCGCCGTCCGGTGTCGCGACGCCGATGTAGACGGTGCCCGCCTTCACGCCGTCCTGGTCGCCGGGGCCGGCGACGCCCGTGACGCTCACGCCGCAGTCGGCGCTATAGGTGGCGCGGGCGGCGTCAGCCATCGCGCGGGCGGTCTCCTCGCTCACCGCGCCATGGGCGTCGATCGTCTCGCGGGGGACGCCTGCCTGCGCCTTCATCTCGTCGGAGTAGGTGATGGCGCCGCCGACGAAGTACTCGGACGAGCCAGGGATCTCCGTGAGGGCCGCACCGATCATGCCGCCGGTGCACGACTCCAGCACCGCGAGCGTGTACCCCTTCTCGCGCAGCAGGTCGCCGACGCGCTCCGGCGGGTACTCCTCGTCCGTGCCCCAGATGTAGTCGCCCAAGGCGTCGCGCACCATCGTCTCGGCGCGGAGCAGCGTCGTCAGCGCCTCAGCCTCCGTGTCGGCCTTCGCGATGCCGCGGAGGTAGATGCCGTCCTGCTTCGCGTACACGCCGAAGTCCATGCCGGGGATGTCGTAGACGTCGCGCACCATCTCGTCGACCGCGGCCTCGCTCAGGCCGATGGTCTTGAACGTGCGGGCCATGATCTTCTGGCCGGGGAGCCGCTCCTTCAGGCGCGGGGCTATCTCCGTCGTCCACATGTTGGTCAGCTCGCGCGGCGGGCCTGGGAGCGTCAACAGAATCTTGCTGCCCTTGTCTATCCACCAGCTGGGCGCGGTGCCCATGGCGTTGCGGATGGCGACGGCGGACGGGATGATGCCGGCCTGGCGGTAGTTCTGCTGCGGCATGGGATTGACGTTGCGGCGCGCGAAGCTCTCCTCCAGCCACACCTTGAGCTCCGGGTCCGTTGTGATCTGCTCGCCGAGCATGTTGGCGATGCCGTCGCGCGTCATGTCGTCGAGCGTCGGCCCGAGGCCGCCCATCGCGATGACGACGTCCGACCTGCGCCACGCGCGGTCGAGCGTCTCGGTGAGGCGCGTGAGGTCGTCGCCGACGATGGTGACGAACTTGAGCTCGAGCCCGAACTCCGGCAGGCGCTGGCCGAGCCAGGACGAGTTGGTGTCCTGCGTCTCGCCCATGAGGAGTTCGGTGCCGACGGCGATGATCTCGGTGTTCATATCCCCTCTCACTCAGGAATCGCGGCACGCGCGAGTATAGCCGGGAATCGACATCGATGGACAGGATGGGCGCGATGGGGCCGTCCTTCCCGGGGAGGCATGGACCAAGATTCCCACAGTGCCTCCGTGAGGGAATCTTGGTTGGCTATCCACGAGTGAACCGGCCATGCTATCTGGGATCCTTGGTCTCCTTGGTTTGGGGCGTTTCGCAGGCCGTGGCCTGCTTCCCGCGACCAAGAAAGCAAGATTCCCTCGAAAAACAAAAGTTCGCGCCGAAGCCATTGATTCCGTCTATGGCTGGGCCTCGAGCTATAGACGCTGTCTATGGGTCGTGCAAGGGCGACGGTCATGCAACCAGCGTACGCGGTCGGGGCGCGACCGCGTAAGGGGCGCGTGTCACACCGAGAATCAACATGGGTGAACAGGATGAGCAGGATAGGGGGAAGGCCGCTGGAGTCGATGCATCAAGAGCGATGGCGTCAGTTGAGCGCGAGGCGCCGGACTCCCTATACTATGCGCCACGATAACGGTGCGCTTATGGACATGAAAGACATCACCATTGCCGTCGACGAAGGCACGTACCGGCTCGCGTGCGCACGGGCGGCGGAGCTGGACACGTCGGTCTCGGCGCTGGTAGTGCACTATCTGGAATCGCTGGCGGTCGAAACGTCCGAGGGGCCGGGCGCCGGGGCGAAGGGCGAATGGCGCGGCGGGCGGTTGCGGGAAGTGATTGCGGATTTCGACGCTCGGGGCGTGGGGTTGCGCATGGCCGGGAACCTGCCGAGAGAAGAACTGTACAACCGCAACGCCGCCCGATCCGAAGCCGGAAACGAACGCTCCGATAGGTCCGCATAGGGCGCGATGCGCTTCGTGGACACCAACGTGCTGCTCTACGCGGCGAGCCGGCTGCCGGAGGACGCAGGAAAACGCAGCCGTGCCCTCGAACTCCTCGCCGAGCCCGAGCTTGCCGTGTCCGTGCAAGTGCTGCAGGAGTTCTACTACCAGGCGACGCGCGCGGGACGCCCTGACAGGCTGTCGCACGACGACGCGATGCGGTTCATAGAGCCGGTGCTGACGATGCACGTCCAACCGGTGACGCTGGACGTATTCCACGCGGGAACAGCAATCACTCAGCGCTTCGGGCTGTCGTACTGGGACGGTGCGATCCTGGCTGCTGCGCGGGCCGCCGGGTGCGACGCGGTGTACTCGGAAGACCTGAGTGCTGAGCAAGACTATGACGGTCTCCGCGTGGTAAACCCGTTTCGAGAAGGGCCGTAGGGTTGGTAACGACCAGCCCGCAGGCAGCGTACGCGGCCGGGGCGCGACTGCGTAAGGGGCGGGTGTCACACGTGGGGGCATGATAGACTCCCTAACGCTGGAGCAGAACAAGTAAGCCATGTCCCTCACGACCTACATACAGAGCATCAGGCCATGCGGCCTGCTCTCGTTCGCCCTTGACACACCTCCGTTGGAACTGCGCCCGCTCAACGTGCTCATCGGCCCGAACGCATCGGGGAAGTCCAACCTAATCGACGTGCTCGGCCTCGTAAGGAGCGCACCCTCGGACCTTAACGCAAGCATCCGAAAAGGAGGAGGCGCGGAGGAGTGGGTCTGGAAAGGCGCCCCGAACGGCGTCCACCCATCCTTGGAGTTGGTCGTGGCCAACCCACAAGGCAATCAACCGCTCCGGCACCTGCTGAGTTTCACCAAGGGGGAATACGATTTCACTATAGAAACCGAGCGCATCGAAAATGAACACCCTTACGCGGGAGAGCCCAAGCCTTACTTCTATTACGAATACGCGCATGGCCGCGCATCCGTACAACAAAGAGGCCAAGAGAGCCGCGGTCTGGCGCGAGAGACCGTAGACGCCGCTCAGTCGATCCTGTCGCAGCGGCGCGACCCTGACTACTACCCCGCAATCACCCACCTATCCAGTCTCTACGAACGGATACGCATCTATCGGGAGTGGCAGTTCGGACGGGATGCCCTGCTCCGCCGGTCACAGCCTGCGGACATGCGCGGCGACCGCTTGGAGGAGGACTACTCCAACCTCGGCCTAGTCTTGAGCCACATGGGCAAGTCGCCGACAGCGAAGCAGAGCGTCATTGAAGGGCTCCGTGACCTGTATGAGGGCTTCACGAACTACGAGGTCATCCCCTACAGCGGGTCCGTGCAGATCTTCTTCATCGAAGGTGGCCAGCGCTCCATACCCGCAACCCGCCTCTCTGACGGCACGCTGCGCTACCTATGCCTGCTCGCGATCCTGTATAACCCGAATCCGCCGCCGGTCGTTTGCATCGAGGAACCAGAGCTGGGACTGCACCCCGATGTCGTAGCAGGGCTCGCCAAGCACCTTCGGGCGGCCAGCGAGCGGATGCAGCTCATCGTTACCACGCACTCGGACATCCTGATCGACGCGCTCTCCGACACACCGGAGTCCATCGTTGTGTTCGAGAATCACAATGGCGCGACGCAGATGGACCGCCTGGATGCAGACGAGTTGCGCGTGTGGTTAGAAAAGTACAGCTTGGGCCAGCTCTGGACTAAAGGCCACCTCGGGGGCAACCGCTGGTGAGCGTGCGCGTGTACGTGGAAGGCGGCGGCAACAAGGCCACGAACAGCGACTGCAGGAAAGCATTCCAAACTCTTCTGACAGAAGCCGGTTTCAGAGGACGATTGCCAAGAGTCTCTCCGTGCGGCTCACGAAGCGAGGCTCTTGACGACTTCCTAACCGCCTTGAACAACAGCACGGGCGACGACTATCCCATCCTCCTCGTAGACAGCGAGGACCTTGTCAGGGATGCAAACCAGCCTGACTCCGACCCTTCTGGCGCGTGGCGGCACTTGGCCGAGCGCGACGGATGGGTCCGGCCGAACGCTGCTGACGACGAGCAAGCCCAGCTGATGGTGACGGCCACGGAAACGTGGTTGCTAGCCGACCGCCAAGCCCTCTCCGCATACTTCCCGAACATGAGCGTGAATATTCTCCCTGCCGACAATGCACTGGAAGACCGGCGTCGGCAAGACGTACTCCACGGTTTACGGAACGCAACGCGTCCGTCGAGCAAGGGAGAATACTCCAAGGGGCGCGACTCGTTCGCCCTGCTAGCACAAGTCAACCCCGATGCACTCAAAAGCAGGCTGCCCCACTTCCGCAGATTCGTGGAAACGTTGGAAGCCCTCCTGCCTCCGGCGTAGCCCCTCACTCCCATTGACACCCGCCCCTTCCCCATCGCCCCATGGCCGCGTACGCTGGTCGGTGACCTCATAGCGTCGGCGATGGGCCTGCCCTCGGCCGGGCGGGCTCGCAGGAGTGAAATGGCCCACTTTGGCGCACAATGGCCCACTTTGGAACGAGAGGACCACGGGATTCACGCCTGCGCTGGAACGACGGAGAAGCGGCGCTGCCGTGACAACATCGGACAGCCGTGGCCCGAGCAGGCACTCACAAGCCGGATGCCGGCCATCCTGTGCATCCTGTCCATCCATGTTGATCCAGGAGGCAAGGCTGCGAGGTTCCTGCCTCCGCTAGAATGCCTCCGGGCCTTGCCAGGCCGCGTAAGGGAATGAAAATGGGGAGACGCGGACTCTCTCTGGCGAGCGTCTTGGGTACGCCGACGTTCCCCGAGAGATGTTTCGGCTCCGCTCAACATGACAACCGGGGGGGGGGCGAGGTTCCTGCCTGCGCAGGAACGACGGGGCGCTATCTTCACAAGAACCGGCGGATGGGGCTGCGAGGTTCGCTAAGTTCACAAACGAAGTGCAACACCAGACTAAGGTGTTGCCATGGGACAGCGATACAGCCAGCTCAGCTATGAGGAACGGTGTGCGATTGCCCACCTACGTACCGAGGGGCGCTCGATCCGGCAAATCGCAGCAACTCTGGATCGCCCGGCATCGACAGTTGCTCGGGAGTTGAAGCGCAATGGTGCGAAGGCGGACGGCTACCGTGCGGTCTACGCACAGCAGCAGGCGCGCGCCAGGCGATGGTGCGGTTCACTGCTGGACCGCGACGAGGAGTTGCGGT
>DAOUHP010000004.1:0-18703 GCA_034428575.1 Dehalococcoidia bacterium
GTCGTTGCGTAGCAGATGTCGTTCCGCGCCACGATGTTCGGGAAGCGGTCGCGCAGCGTTCCGATGATCTCGTGCGTATCGTCCACGCTCAGCGTCGTCTGCGTGAGCGCGACCACACGGGCAGGGTCGGCGACCGCTGCGCGCCGGGCGTCCTCGTCGTTGTCGACGAGCTGCGACGCCTCGGGCGACTGTCCGAGGGTGCCGATGACCTCCGGGTGCCCCTCGTGTCCGACGACGATGATGGAGTAGCCCTCGCGGGCGTACTTCTTCGACTCCATGTGCACCTTCGTGACGAGGGGGCACGTGGCGTCAATGACGTTCAGGCTCCGTTGCTCCGCGGCGCGCCAGACCTCAGGGGCTACACCGTGGGCGCTGAAGATGATGGTGGAGCCGTCGGGGGCCTCGTCGGCTTCTTCGATGAAGACGGCGCCCTTCTTGCGAAGGCTGTCCACGACGTACTTGTTGTGGACGATCTCATGCCGCACGTAGACAGGTGCGCCGAACCGTTCGAGCGCGAGTTCCACGATGTCTATCGCGCGAACGACGCCTGCGCAGAAACCCCTCGGCGCACCCAGCAGGACTTGCATGGGGCCATGATACCAGCATGCGCTAGCCCTTAGTGAATGCGCTGCCCCTTCCCACCAACCCTTGCTCCGGCAGGACGACACGCCGTCCGCCCTCGCGCACCGTTCCGATGACCGACGCTTCGCCTCCGGCTGAAGCGATGGCCGCGAGCGCTTCGTCCGCCGATGCGGCGGGCACGACGGCGCAGAAGCCGACGCCCATGTTGTAGACGCGGTACATCTCCTCCGTCGTCACGTTCCCCGCCCGCTGAATCGCCTCGAACACCGGTTGAGGCGCGGGCAACGTGTCGAGGTGATACTCGACGTCCGCGTCGAGGCGCAGCAGGTTCAGCAGACCGTCGCCGGATATGTGCGCGAGGCCGTGCACGTCCACTCCGGCACGGAGCATAGCCGTCACTTCCGGTACGTAGACGTGCGTGCGGCGCAGCAGTTCCTCTCCAACAGACCGGCCGCACTCCGGCAGCACTCGTGCAACGGTTTCCGGCGCGTGTTCGTCTCCCAACAGGACGCTGCGAGCGAGCGTGAGGCCGTTCGCGTGGATGCCGTTGCTCGCCATGCCGATAATCGCGTCGCCTGGATGGACCGCAGCGCCGGTGATCGGCGACGCGCCGTCCTCCAGCAGACCCACGCACGTCGCGGAGATGTCGAACGCGTAGCCGTCGCGTGGGCCGGTGAGCGTGTCGGGGTGCTGCGACAGTTCGCCGCCGACGATGGCGACGCGGGCGCGCTCCGCGGCGTCGCGCATGCCCTTGCCGAGCGCGGCGAGCATCTCCGGATGGGGGCGCTGCAGCGCGATGTAGTCCACGAGCGCGAGCGGCCGCGCGCCCGTGCAGACGATGTCGTTCACGTTGACGGCTACGCAGTCCCAGCCGATCGATTCGAAGTCGCCGGTAAGTTGGGCGAGGACACTCTTGGAGCCGACACCGTCAGTAGAGATGGCAAGCGAGAGGCTGTCGTTCAGTGGGAGAACGGCGGCGAAGAAGCCGCCGGGGACGAGCGACGCGCCGATGCCGTCCGCGAATGCCGAGGTCTGGCTGATCCACTGGAGCAGGCCGGACAGGCCCCGGGCGGCTTCGTCCGTGTCGACGCCGGAGGACGCGTAGGTCTGTTGTCCGGGCCGTGTGTCGTCAGACATGGAGCGTCCGCGCTGCCTTCGCAATCGTTTCGCCCGCGGCCCGGGTCCCGCCGACCGGCTGGCCGTATTCGCCTATGGAGAGCGCACCGCTCTGCAACGACTCCTGCACCGCCCGGCGGGTCAAGTCCGCGGCGGCGGTCTCGCCGAGGTAGTCCAGCATCATCGCGAGGGTGAGCACCTGCGAGACGGGGTTGGCCTTGTCCTGCCCTGCGATGTCGGGAGCGGAGCCGTGGATCGGTTCGAAATACGCGTGCCGGTCGCCGATGTTGCCGGACGGGCAGAGGCCGATGCCGCCCACGGTCCCTCCCCCAAGGTCGCTCAGGATGTCTCCGAGGAAGTTCTCCATGACCAGTACGTCGAAGTGCTGCGGGCGTACAACCAGCGCCTGCGCGGCGGCATCGGCGTACAGGTACTCGCTCTGCACGTCCGGGTACTCCTCCGCGACCTCGTCGAAGACGCGCCGGAAGAATGCCATGGACGGCAGCACGTTCGCCTTGTCCACGCACGTGACGCGCCGGACGCCGTCCGACGGCGCGCCGTTGCGTTGCCGCGCGATCTCGAATGCCCGGCGGGCAACGCGTTCCGTTCCCTTGCGCGTGATAAGGAGCGTGTCCGCAGCGGCGTCGTTGGTTTGAACGCCCTTGCCGCGGGAGAGGTAGAGGCCCTCCGTGTTCTCCCGGACGATGACGTAGTCCACCTCGCCGGGCTCCGCCTTGATGGGCGCTTCCGCACCCGGCAGCAACCGTATGGGACGCACGTTGGCGTACACGTCCAGGCCGGTGCGGAGCACGCCACCGAGGACTCCGGCCTCCGTGCCGTCAGGGAAACGCACCTCCGGCAGTCCCACGGGACCCTTCATGGTCGCGTCGGCGGCGCGCACGGCTGCGATCGACTCCGGCGAGAGATTCGCGCCGGTCTCGCGGTAGAGCGCGGCGCCGCCACGATGGACGTCCAGGTCCAGGTGGAAGTCCCGGGTAACCTCTTCGACCGCCTGCAGCACGGCCAGGGCCGCGCCGGTGAGTTCGGGGCCGATGCCGTCACCCGGAATGATGACGACGTTGTGTTCGCGCTTGCCTGTGAGGTCCGCCATGCCATGCGAGTATATCAACGCGATGGGGCTTGCTGGGCGCGTGTACAATGGCCATGCCCGCACCATGCGGCGCTTGCGCCGTGGGCCAATCTCGTTCCCGCGTCCATACGTCGCGGACGCGCGCAGGCGGCATGCTCGACGACGCTCAACTCAAAGAGATGGAACAGCAGGCGTGCGCCCTCGTCCAGGGAGCGGGCGCGATCCTTCTCCGCTACTTCGACCAGCCCCTGAGCATCGACTACAAGTCCGCGAACAACCGCAACCCGGTCACCGATGCCGATCATGCCGCGGACGAATACCTCCGAGGGGAGTTGTCACGGCTCTTCCCTGAACACGCCGTTGTTACGGAGGAGACGGAATCGGAGAGCGACGACCCGAAAGAGATCACCTGGGTGGTGGACCCGCTGGACGGCACGACGAACTTCCTGCACGGCCTGCCGATGTTCGCCTGCATGGTATGCGCGCTCGAGCGCGGCACGCCGGTGGCCGGAGCGATATACATTCCGCATATCGGCGCCACGGACGGCCGCGTGGTCCACGCGCGCCGGGGCGGCGGGGCCTTCCTTGACGACGCGCCCCTGAGCATCGAGGCGTCCGACCCGACCAGGCGAATGGCGTCCGTTCCCGGCTACTTCCTGCGGATGTTCACGCCCCAACGGAACATGCGGCGCCGCCTGGGCGACCTGCGGAATACGGGAAGCGCAGGCTACGAGATGGCGATGACCGCTCGCGGCGTGTTCGACTACACCGTGTTCAGCGGCCCGTGGGTGTGGGACCTCGCGACGGGCACCCTCGCCGTGCGGGAGGCCGGGGGTGCGGTGATGCTCCGCAACGCCCGCACCAAGAGTTGGACGCCGTTCGAGACATTCGCAACCTCGACGGGAGATGTCCCGCGTCCGAGCGAACTGCGCCGCTGGCGCGGCTCGCTGGTGCTGGGGAGGCGTGAAACGGTGGAGATCATCACGTCCGGCGTTTCGCCAAAGACGTACCCCATCCGCCAGCTGCGCATGCGCGCCGCCCGCATGTTCGGCAAGGGTCAGCCTCCCGAGTCCGCGCCCGCCGCCCCGCCGAGGCAGGGGTAGTAGCAGGCCGTCTCGCGGTTCCTGGTATACCTGGGCATGCACGGATGTGCTATGCTGTCAGGCGCAGGAGCGATGGCCATGACAACAGACGCGCAGCCCCCGCAGGACGGGGAGTGGATACCTCGTTACTTCTCCGAGTTCCGCAAGGAGTTCGACGCCTTCAAGGAAGAGAACTCCCGCCAGCATGCCGAACTCACTGTCCGAATAGCGGAGATGGAGGCGCGGTTGATGTGGCGCGGCCTCGGAGGCCTGGCGATCATCGCGTCGCTTGCTGTTGCCGCCGCCAGGTTCCTGCCCGCCTGATACGTCCGCTTCACACTCCCTACAGCCACGGCCAGGGCAGGTCACGGCGGTGGCGGGGCGACGGCAGCACACACCGCATCCGCTCGCGGATCGCTTGTACGTCCGAGGGAGGGCGGCTTAACCGACCTGTTATGCTGGGCATGGCTCCTGGGTAGCTCAGTGGTAGAGCAACCGCCTGTCCAGCGGATGGTCGTGGGTTCGAATCCCTCCCCAGGAGCCGCTATTTCCCAACCTGGGAACAACGTCTGTCCAGTGTCCGGACAACGTATTGACAACAAGGCATTGTAACGTTACGTTGTACATGGACAGGCGGCTGCTCGTAACCCACGGGCTACGGGAAACCAACCGGCAAGGGCGGGCGATCAGCCCGCCCTTCGCTTTGTCTGGCGCTGGCCAGCCGCCCCTACAGCCACGGCCATGGCAGGTCGCGGCGCGTGCGAGGCGACGGCAGCACCGGCTCCGCCAGCAGTCGCCGCATCCGCTCCCGGAGCGCCCCCACTTCCGAGCCGTCCAGCAGTGCGGCGAGCGCCTGTGTACAAGCGCCGCCTGAGTCGAGGTCGGCGGCTACTCGTTCGACGTCCGCGACCAGCGTGCCGGGTATCGGCTCGTCGGAGTAGTCCCAGATCACGGTGCGAAGCTTGCTCTCCTCGTGGAACGTGAGCCCGTTGTCCACGGCCCACACGCGTCCGTCCGGCCCCACGAAGCAATGCCCGCCCTTGCGGTCCGCGTTGTTCGTGAGCAGGTCGAAGACGGCGAGGCGGAACGCTTCTTCCGGGTGCTCGTCTCGCAGGGTGAAGAAGTTCGAATCGGGGTCGTGAGGGACGAAGAGTTGGAGTGACCCTTCGCCCGCCTCTCCCTCGCGGAGCACCGTGGGAGGCGTCAACCCCCAGCCGAGCGCCTTCGCGAGCTCGTAGGTTGCGCACTCGCGGTGTGCGAGCGTGCCGGTGGGGAAGTCCCACAGCGGGCGCTCGCCTGCCTGCGGTTTGTAGACGCCGCAGCCTTCCTGCGCGTCGAGCGAGAGGCGGACGACGAATGTGTAGTTGGACGCGTACGGGTGGAGCCAGCCGTCGCCGATGTGGGCCTCCCGGATGAAGCGTTCGGCGTCCGGTGCGGAAGGGGGCACGTCGTGTCGCCCCGCCGCTATCTCAGCGTGCGGGTAGTGAGAGTAGAGGGGCATGGGTCAGTTGGCGCGCGGGCAGGCGTGGGGCTCGTCAACGGGGGCCGCGGCGCCGCAGAACGCGCACCGTGGGCGTCCGGCGTCGCAGACCTCGAACGCGCGGTCGGCGAGCCAGTCGAGTGCTTCGTGGTCGATCCAGAGAGCGATGGCGTCGTCCTCCTGCTCGGAGCACTGCGCGAGGAGCATGTAGCGCCCGGTGGAGCGATCGTGGCCGAGCGAGAGGGCGAAGACCTTCTGGTCGAAGTCGGCACGGGTGTCCGCGCTCGCGGAGGCCACGGGTTCGCCTGTCACCCGGACGGTGGTGCGCAGAAGGCGCTTGATAGTGAGGGCAAGTTCGTGGAGCTCCTCCTTCTCCATCCAGAGGAGGGCAGAGCCGCGCTCAGCGGAGGCGCGCAAACGGAAGAAGCGGCGCCCCGGCAGGCCGACCGACTCCGGCTCGACGAAGGCGCAGACGCCCAGATCGTGCCGAACATATGCCCGGTCGTCAGACATGGCTCCGCTTCTGAAACATCGCGCCCACGGACGTTCCGGTGTGGATGCGGTAGATCGCCTCACCGAGCAGCGGGGCTATGGAGACGATATTCATGTGGTCGGTCATCTTGTCGGCCGGCATCGGGATGCTGTTCGTGCAGACGTACTGCCGTATGGGGCTGCCGTCCAGGCGTCCTACCGCGCCCCCGGAGAGCACAGCGTGCGTGGACGATGCGTAGACCGCCAGAACACCAGCCTTCTCCAGTGCGACCGCCGCGTTGACCATCGTTCCGCCCGTGTCCACCTCGTCGTCCATGAGGATGGCCGTCATCCCCTCCACGTCGCCGATGATATTGAGCAGCTCGCTCTTGTCGTTGTTCCCCATGCGGCGCTTCTCGATGATGGCCAGCGGGGCGCCCAACTCCTCCGCCATGTCGCGCGCCCGCTTGGATATGCCGATGTCCACGGCAACGACGACCGGGTTCTCCAGCCCCAACGAGTTGAACTGGTCGACGATGATGGGCATCGCGGTCAACTCGTCCACGGGGATGTTGAAGAAGCCCTGTATCTGCCCGGCGTGGAGGTCCATGGTGAGCACCCGGTCGGCTCCGGCTGTGGTCAGCAGGTCGGCGATGAGCCGCGCGGTGATGGGCACGCGGGGCTGGTCCTTCTTGTCCGTGCGGCCGTAGCCGTAGTAGGGGATGACCGCCGTGATGCGCCCGGCGGACGCGCGCTTGGCGGCATCGATCATGATGAGCATCTCCATCACGTGGTCGTTCACGGGGACGGAGAACGACTGCACGAGGAAGACGTCGCGCTGGCGCACGTTCTCGTTGATGCGGACGAAGGTGTTGTCATTGCTGAACTTGAATGCCTCCAACTCGCTGAGAGGCATCCCCAAGTAGTCGGCGATCTCGTTGGCGAGGGCGGGGTTGGAGTTGCCGCTGAATATCTTCAGCTCTTCGTAGAGGGGCATCTCTTCGCTCCGGGTGTACACAGGTTCTTCAGTGCGGTGGTCCAACGGGGTTGCGCTGCCACATGGGGCGCGGGTTTTGATTCTACACAAACCCGCAGGGCATGTGGGACACCTGCCCCGTCGTTCCTGCGGAGGCAGGGACCGCGCAGTCCTGGCGGGGTTGTCACGTTGAGCGAAGCCGGAGGCGGACCGAAGCATCTCTCGGCGCCTCCTGTCCCGCGCTGTCGTCCCAGGTCCGCTCCTACTCACTCGCTTGCGCAGGCGCGGGCCGTCCGCCTTCGCCGTACGAGGTGGGACATTGTGGGACATCGTGAGCTATTCCACTTCTGCGGACCTGGGTCCTGTGCCGTGACGTGCATCCGGTACACCTCCGATGTGCGCCCACCTCCCGCACTTGTTACACGGACGTTGTGGCGTGTGCAGGCCGCTCCGCTCGTGCGGGCGAGGCTGTCAGAGGCGCGGCAGCGGAACGCGCCGCCTGCAACTGCCACTTCCTGTAACAAACTGCAACATTGCACTTCTGCCGGCCCCGTCACGCGAGGAGGGCCAGCCTCCGGCGACGCGCCGTCGCCGACCAGCGTACGCGGTCGGGGTGCGACCACGGAAGGGGCGGGTGTCAGTAGATGGGATTGCAGGATTGCTCTATTCAGCTTGCCACGGTATGATTACAGCATCAGGTTCATTGAGTAATCGGTGACGATATATCCGGCGCATAGAAGAGTCGAATTTACGGCAGACTTAGGCTCTGGCCCAATACAGGCTACTTTCGTCGATTTTTCATCTGATGGAATTAGCTTCGGCGTGCCCCATAATATTCAGATTTATGAGGGGACGCCCGAGGATCTATCGCCCATTAAGGCTGGCGGCGAATTCCAGCGCATCACTGTGCATAAAGACGGCAGAGTTGAGACTCACTTATGGCCTGGTTTCTATCCACATAAACTACGGAAGTTTGACCAACACCAACTTCCGCTTGCTCGATGGAGTTCGTTAGTCTCCTGGCAATTTGAGCTAGATTTGGACCCGGAGTACATAAAGCACTCATGGCCTCCCACTGCGAGACAAGGAGATTCAACATGCCTCAGTGCCCCCGTATCCTTCAAACCAGATGCAGTTAGCAGTGTTGTTCAGATATGTGTGACTAATGATTTAGCCATAGTCATTCCGGGTGATGGTCACTTGTGGCGTTTGACAGGCGGCTGGCCATGGGTGGTTGTCCGAATGTCGAATGTCGACAATCCGGGCACTGTCGAACTCGACACCGTTGGACGAGACTATCGGTAGGGTGGATAGCTCTGATTCTTCAAAGTTCATGGAAGAACCCTACGGCCCCGACGCCAGCCCCTGCGGGTCGCCTTCCCCGACACCAAACTGGCTGAGAGTGTTCGGAACCCTGGTGAGTCCGCCACTTGCCGAGTCTAAGATGCGCAATCCATACTCGTCCTCGTTGTCTGCCGCCGCGTACAGAATATCGTTATGAGAAGATAAGCCAGTTGCTCTACCGCCCATGATAGTTGCGACTTGGGTCGCTGCGCCTGTGGACGTATCCAAAGTATAGAGTACGTCTCCGTTATCACGAACCATATACAACGTGCCGCTATGAGAAACCAGTATTCCAGAGTCATTGAAACCTGATGATATGCCGAAACGTACCGCGTTGCCAACTGCGGTTGCAATCCCGGTTGTTGGATCCAGCGTGTATAGCTTGTGGTTCACTTGACCCACCATATACAGCGCACCTTGATGTGATGCAAGACCAGTAGGCCAGCGTTCGCTTACGCCGAAACCGTCCACGCTGCCGGTACGGGTCGCTGCCCCAGATGCTGTGTCCAGCGAGTAGAGCCTTCCGGCAGCCACCAGATAAAGCACGCCGTCGTGTGAACTGACGTCTCCTTGCGCGAGAGAAAATCCTATGGGTCCGACCTCTGTGGCAGTCCCTGATGCAATGTCGATGGTGAGCAATGAAACAGGCGCGGACGGCGAGCCTACTCCATACAGTTGACCGCTGTGGGAAGCCATTTGAACGGGACCGCTGATGTTCACGCCAAAGTTTGGAACCTCAACTCTCTCCGCAGCGCCATCCGCCGTATTCAACGTCCAAAATTTGTCCGTGCCGGAGCCGACCATGTAGAGCTCGGAAGGCGCACCGCCGCTCGGCGTGTGCGACGCGATACCCGTTGGCGTGTTCTCGCTGACGCCGAATGCCCCTTCGCTGCCGATTGCGGTTGCCACGCCTGATGTGGAGTGGATCCAGTAGAGGCGGTCGGTCTCGCTGCTCACCATGTAGAGCGTGCCGCGGTGCCAGGCGAGCCCGTTCGGGCTGCCCTCGCTCGCGCCGAACTGGGTTGCGCTGCCGACCTGGGTGGCTACGCCGGTGGCGGTGTCGAGCGAGTAGAGCGCGTCGGTGTCCGCGCCGGTCATGTAGAGCACGCCGTTGTGCGTGGAGATGCCGGTGGGTTCGCCCTCGCTGACGCCGAACCGCGTCGCGCTGCCGACCTGCCTCGCTGCGCCGGTCGCGGTGTTGAGGGTGTAGAGGGCGTCGTTGGCCGCGCCGACCATGTAGAGCACACTGCCGAGCGTGGCGAGCCCGCGCGGCTCCGTCTCGCTCACGCCGAACGCGGTCGCGCTGCCGACGGCGGTCGCTGCGCCTGTCCACGGATGGAGTGTGTAGAGCTTGTCGGTGTCGCCGCCCACCATGTAGAGCGGCTGCGGCGGCGGCGTTGAGGTGGCGGTAGGAATGGGCACGCCTGGGATTCCCGGAGGTAGGGGTATATCTGGAGTAGGGGTAGGCGTTGCAGTAGGCCCAGGCGTAGGTATCGGAGTGGGCGTCACCGTGGGTGCGTCCCTGCCGTCTCTGCCACGCGGTCCTTGAGGGCCGGGCTCGCCCCGCGGGCCACGCTGGCCGGGGAATCCCTGAGCCCCTGTCGCGCCTTTCGGACCTTGCTCGCCTGGGGGCCCGGTCTCGCCGCGGTCGCCCTGTGGGCCGCGTTCTCCGATTTCGCCCCGTTCGCCGCGCTCGCCCTGCGCGCCTTGCTGCCCGGCAGGGCCTCGTTCGCCTTGAGGCCCCTGCTCGCCACGTTCACCCTGCTCGCCCTGCGTCCCCGGGAACCCGCGCGGCCCCTGCGGGCCTTGCGGCCCCTCGCACCCCGCGAACGCGATCAGGCCAATGAGGATGAGAACGAGCGCCAAGTACGCGGCGGCAATGGGGAGCGGGCGGGACATTGGGAACCCTCCTGCGACCACGAGGTGAAGGTACTTGGCATAGCACTTCTACCCGACGCGAACCGACAGGAGGGCATGAGGCCCTCCCTCGTGATCAATAGTTCGCACCGCGCTTATCAAGCGCACGGGTAGACCATTGAAGTGCTATGCCGATAGGAACTATACGGGAATACGGGGGTGCGGGGAAGCGGGTGGGGGCATACGGAGATGCGAGGCTGCGCGCTAAAGCGCGGGTCTGTGCAGGAACGCCGCCGCCCCCAATCCTGTTCATCCTGTCCATCGATGTTGATTGATCGGGGTGGTGACACCCGCCCCTTTCGCGGTCGCGCCCCGGCCGCGTACGCTGGTTGCATGACCGTTGTGCTCGCACAACCCATAGACCGCGTCTATAGCTCGGGGCCCAGCCATAGACAGGGTCTATGGCCCCGGCGACCAACTTTGAAAGCATTGCACACCTTGTTCAGTTTTCACGGGAAGCAGGTCACGGCCTTGCACAGAGCAACGCAAGGTGCTCAAGGTGCGCAAATGGAGCTGCCCGTTTACTCGTAGCGCCGGCAACAAGATGCTCAGATTTCAGGACCGGTTGCGCACCTTGTTCAGGGCTGCGAGGTTGCGCGCTGAAGCGCGAGCCTCCGCGGGAACGACGGGTGGAGAACCCGTATGACGGGGGAGAGCCCGTATAATGGCGAACGAGGTACGCCGTGAAGATAGACTCCACACGGACCGCGATCCTCTATAACACCGCCTCCGACCGCGCGCAGCCGCTCGCCGAGGGGCTGGCGGACGCGCTCGGTTCGCAGATTCCGCTGCTGTCCACGTCTGACGGTGAGGCGGCGCTCGCGGAACTCGCGCCCACCGCGCTCATCACGGTCGGAGGCGACGGCACGCTGCTCCGCGCCGCGCGCATGGCCGCCGAGGCCGACGTTCCGCTTCTGGGCGTCAACCTGGGCCGCCTCGGCTTCCTCACGGAGATAGAGGCCGCGGACGCGCTGGAGCTCGTGCCGGAGTACCTCGAGGGCGGGTTCACGTGGATGGACGAGCGCCGCATGGTGCAGGCCGTGACGCAGGCCGAAGCAGGCAGCAGCGGGCCGGTCGCCGTCCTGAACGATGTCGTTGTCGGTCGGGGGCGCATCGCTCATCTGACGCGGATCGGGGTCGCCGTCAACGGCGTCGATCTCACGACGTATCAAGCCGACGCGGTCATCGTTTCGACCGCGACGGGAAGCACGGCGTACGCGCTCGCGGCTGGTGGGCCGATACTCTACCCCGCGTCCGGGGACATGGTGATCGTGCCCGTCGCGACCCATGGCGATCTCGACGCGCCGGTCGTCGTGCCGGAGGACTGCTCCGTGGAGCTGACCATCAAGAGTGACCACGACGCCATCATGACGGCGGACGGGTTTGTCGACGTGCCGATGGGCAAGGACGACACGGTGACCGTGTCGCGGAGCCCCTACCGCGCGCGGTTCCTGCGGGCCGGCTCGCCGGACCGCTTCTACGAGACGCTGGTCTACCGGCTGCGTCGCGGTGCGGAACAGTCCGTGCACATCGCGCGGCGGCTTGCCGCGGACGAGGCGCGCCTTGGCTGACGAACAGGTGCGCGTGCTCGCGGTGCACGGCGAGCTGGTGGGTCGCCGCTCGACGCTGCGTGTCGAGCGACTGGTGCTGCCGGACGGCACCGAGACGGTGCGCGACACGCTCTACCATCCGGACTCGGTCGCCATCCTGCCGCTGGACGAGAACGGCGACGTGGTGCTGGTGCGCCAGTACCGGAGCGCCGCGGGCCGCGAACTGCTCGAGCTTCCCGCAGGCGTCATCGAAGGCGATGAACCGCCGATCGACGCCGCGCGCCGCGAGTTGCGGGAGGAGACCGGCCTCGACGCGACGGAGCTGATCGAACTCGGCAACTTCTTTGCCTCGCCGGGCTCCATGACGGAGCGGTTGCACGCCTTTCTCGCGAGAGGCCTGTTCGCCAACCCGCTCGCGCCGGACGACGACGAGCGCATCACCCTGGAGCGGGTGCCGTTCGCGGAGGCTGTGCGCATGGCCCGGGCGGGCGAACTGAACGACGCGAAGACGCTCGCATCGCTGATGCTCGCCGCTCCGTACGTCGCCGGCTGCTAGCTCCGCGCGGGGAGGGGTGGTAGAGGGTTGTGTGGACCGTGTCATGTTGCGCGGAGCCTCAGACCTACCTTGTCATGAGACCTACCTTGTCATGTTGAGCGTAGCCGGAGGCGTAGTCGAAACATCTCTCGGGAGGACGCCGGCACGCAACGGAGCGTCCACTGAGAGATTCCTCGGCTCCGCTCGGAATGACAATCAGGCGCAGGGAACCATTCGGGACTAGCGCGCATAGTATCCGGTAGAGCGCGTTCGCAGCGGGGGATCCATGAACCGCACCCGGGAGCAGGCATGATTGAGAACGAGGCCGTTCAGCGTTGCCAACGCGGCGACCGCGATGCATTCCGCTATCTCGTGGAGCGGTACCAGGGCGTCGTCTTCGGCACGGCCTACAACATGACCGGCAACCGCGCCATCGCCGAGGAGTTGGCGCAGGAGGCATTCCTCTCGGCCTGGAAGGGGATACGCACCTTCAGGCGGGGGCGTCCATTCAAGCCGTGGCTGATGCGCATCCTGGTGAACGCAGTGATGAGCCACCGGCGCAGACGGTCCGTCGTCACCACACCCATCGAGGGCGGCGACTGGCCCGGCGACGCGGAAGACCCCGCGGACGCACTCGAGTCGCGGTTGCAGCGGCAAACGCTGCAGCAGGCGATCGAGGGTCTGAGCCCGGAGCACCGGCAGGTGGTGGTGCTCCGTTACTTCGCGGAGATGTCGGTACAGGAAGTGGCGCGGGCTGCTGGTCTGAACGAGGGCACGGTGAAGTCGCGCCTGCACCGGGCGCACCAGGCGCTGCGGCAGTTGTTGAGCGATGAGCAAGGCGTAGCAGGTGGACAGCGATGAATATGAATGACTCAAACGACAGGGAGATGGAGCGCTTGCTGGAGGAGCATTTCGCCTCCGGAGCGGCCAACATCCCTCCTACACCTGATCTGTGGGGGACACTGGAGTCCCGCCTGGGAGCGCAGGACCCGAAGCCCATCTGGGCAGTGCTCCGCGATATCGGGACGCCGGTGGATGGGTTCCGCTTCGCGCCAGCGCTGGCGGCTACGGCGGCCGTTGCGGTCGTTGCGGTCGCGGGAGGCTCGGTGTGGTTCGCGGTCGGGAGCAGCGGCAGCGGTGGTCTGCCCGCGGCACCGGTGTTGGCGACGCCAACTCCGGCGCCGGCGATGGCAGACTCGCCCGAACCCCAGGGACTGGCTGAGCAAGACGAACAGAGCGACGCTCCCGGCGCGCCGGGGGCGCCAGGCATACCGGGCATTGCCGGTGTGGATGGCGAACAGTACCGCGCTGCGCCGACCCCGACAGCGGAGATCTACATGTCGAGCTCTTCAGCGCCCACCGCCGTTCCGGCGCCACCTCCCACGCCGACGCTTGCGCCGCAAGCGGTACTGGAGGCTGCACCGGTGTTGCCGGAGCAGCGCTCGACTGACCAGCCGGAGGCAACCACGTTCCAGGACTACGAACGTCAGCCGTTCACCGAGGCTTCTGAGGACAACGTCTCCACGTTCAGCCTGGACACGGACCGCACGTCCTTCCAACTCGCGCTGAACTGGGCAAGGGCGGGCTACCAGGTGGACCCCGCGTCGGTGCGGGCGGAAGAGTGGGTGAATGCGTTCGATTACGGCTACGCGGCGCCCGCTGCAAGCGACCGGTTCGCCATCACGTCCGACCTCATCGCGCACCCGCTGGACGGCGGCAGGTATATGGCGCGTGTGGCGTTCAAGGCGCCGGAGGTGGTGGAGGATGTGCCGCTCAACGTGACGCTGGTGCTCGATGCCTCCGGATCGATGAACGAGGGCAACCGCGTTGCCATCGCCCGCGAGGCGGCCGATGCCATCCGGCGCAGCCTCGACTCCGACGACCGCATATCGGTGGTGCATTTCAGCACGGACGTGCTCCAGCAGTACACCGTGAAGTACGCGGCGCCGGACAACCGCGCGGTCATCAACTCCATCCGCCAGCTCGCGCCACATGGCAGCACCAACGTGCAGGCGGGACTCGACCTGGGCGTGCAGCTGGCCGACACCATGCGGAAGGAGCGCCCGGAGGCGTTCAACTACGTGATCCTGGTGTCCGACGGCGTGGCCAACGTGGACGCGACGGACCCGTTCGCCATCCTGGAGTCC
Organism: Dehalococcoidia bacterium; assembly: GCA_034428575.1. Classification (GTDB taxonomy): domain Bacteria; phylum Chloroflexota; class Dehalococcoidia; order Lucifugimonadales; family Australimonadaceae; genus Bin16. The sequence goes on from DAOUHP010000004.1 coordinate 14,291, forward strand.
ACGTCCACGCCGGACGGCGCGAACCCGCTGCGGCTCGTCACCGTGGGCGTCGGCATCGCCAACTACAACGACTACCTGCTGGAACAACTGGCGCAGAACGGCAACGGCTGGTACCGCTACCTGTTCGACGAGGAGCAAGCCCGCGCGACGTTCCGCCGGGACAACTGGCTGGCGCTCGCCTCGCCCGTCGCCGACCAGACCCGCGCCCAGGTGACCTGGAACGCGGACGTGGTGAAGGCGTGGCGTATCGTCGGCTACGAGAACCGCGTCACGTCCGCCGAGTTGTTCACGCAGGACCACAAGGAGTTCGCCGAGATCTACTCGGGAGCAGCAACGACCGTCTTCTACGAACTGGAGCTGCACGACGGCTTTCGACAGCAGGGCGCCCTGGGGCAGGTGGAGCTGCGATGGGTCGAACCGGAGAGTGGCCGTGGCTGGAGCCAGAGCACGGACGTCGTGAGTAACGGACAGGTCGTCTCCGAATACGCGCACCCGTTGCTGGCGTTCGGCGCGTTCGTGGCACTCACGGCGGACCGCTACAGCGCGCTGGACGGCTCAGGCGACGCGTCCGCCGTCAGCCGCGACCTGCGGAGCCTGCAAGGCCTCGTGGACAACTTGCAGAACGAGCTGGGGCACCTGGCGGCGTTCAGGGACTTCGCGTACGTGCTGAAGTCGTTGCTCAAGGGCGTCCCATTCCTTTCGCTGGACGATTGCGGCTACAGCAGCTATGCCCAATTCGCTGGTGTCCACGTGGAGCGCAACAACTTCTCTGCGGACTGGCCCATCAGCACATCGGTCTTTCTCTTCGGTTTTCGCTCAGGTGAGCAGATAGGAGTCATCCTCTTGGCCGAAGATGGCTCATCCACAGGACTAGGGGAAGTGGTTGCGGATGGTAACGGGATGGGAGTACTGGATATTATGCACGATGGGCTGGCGGAGGGTTTGTATGCGGTCGCAGCGAGGGGTGAATGTGGCGGCAAGGATTCTACTACGATATTCGTCAAATGATGATATCGCCGACGTAGACCGGTGGCACGCGCCCAGAAGGTACATTCTCAGATGGTGAGCATGTTCAGATCAATAGCGCGCTGCCTGGGGACCTACCCCTACACGATACTTCAATGGTGGAAACAGAGGATGCGTCTCAGAACGCGGCATATGATGGCGCTGCTGGCCCTGGCCGGACGACCTCGGCCTGAGGCGCATCTTCACCGACTGAGAGGACCTGCGACCGCAGGGGCTTAAACGCAAAAAGGGCTGCACATATGTTGATTGCGGATGAGCGATGGCGGCGCCAGGGACACGAAGGACAACGGCCTGCAGGTGCTGAGGGACGGAGGCTGAGGCCCGAATGCAGGGCGGATGTGGGAATGGCTGGCTGCTCCGGGCAACAGGAAAGGCCAGCACATAGGAATGCACAGGGGGAGGCCGCCGCGCTTGCGTTGGCAGCCTCCCCCCCTTGCGTCGTGATCAGCGGCCCGCGCCGACCGGTTCGGCTTCGCGCTCCTGCTCCAAGCTGAACGCCCACTCGAAGAGGGACGCGGAGGCGGGTTTCGTCCTCCTGCTGCGCCTGCGGCCCTGCTCCGCCGAGTCGTTCACGCAGGACCACAAGGAGTTCGCCGAGATCTACTCGGGAGCGGCAACGACCGTCTTCTACGAACTGGAGCTGCACGACGGCTTTCGACAGCAGGGCGCCCTGGGGCAGGTGGAGCTGCGATGGGTCGAGCCGGAGAGTGGCCGTGGCTGGAGCCAGAGCACGGACGTCGTGAGCAACGGACAGGTCGCCTCCGAATACGCGCACCCGTTGCTGGGCTTCGGTGCGTTCGTGGCCCTCACGGCGGACCGCTACAGCGCGCTGGACGGCTCAGGCGACGCGTCCGCCGCGGGACGCGACCTGTGGAGCCTGCAAGGCCTCGTGGACAACTTGCAGAACGAGCTGGGGCACCTGGCGGCGTTCAAGGACTTCGCCTACGTGCTGAAGTCGTTGCTCAAGAGCGTGCCAGCGGCGCCGCCGGACGATTCGGGTTACAGCAGGTAGGGACCGGACAGACTAGAAGCGCGTGCGCGCGAAGATGCTGGCCGAGACGGTGGTAACGAGCGCCGCGACGATCCACGCCAGGGTGGAGGCGGCGCTCACGGTGACGCTGGCGATCATGCCAACCACGCCGCTGCTTCCAAGCGCCAACTCGAACGGGGCGTCGGCAATCCAGTGGCCGACGAGGTTGCGGCGGGGGTCCACACGGTCATGGTGGGCAAGGAGGCGGCCTCCGTACTCGCGGACGTGCAGGCCGTCCGGCCCGCGCCACTGGCGGGAAGCCCCGAACAGCCAGCCCATGGAGGTCTCCTCGCAACCGTCAGGTAACTGCTCTACCTCGAACTCTGAACCGTAGGAGTGCTTATGCAGAATGGTTTCACCCCTTCTCTTACTCGTTCACTTTCATTGTACGCCTGCCACCGCGATCTGTATGCGCGATTTGTCGACCGGAGGTTAACAGCGGGCTGGAAGCGCGGCGGTCAGCGAACGGAGGAGCGTCACACGCGCGCCGGCCACTCCCGCAGCAGCCTGCCGCAGCCCTCGGCGTTCGACGGCAGACGGTGGCCGAGCAACGACGTGATGTTCCAGAACATCGCCGGGTTGCTGGCGACGACCGGGACGCCGAGGTCGGCCTCCAGCCGCTCGACCACGTGGAGCGGGTTGAGCGGTGCACCCTGGAAGTAGACCGCGTCCACGTCCGGCGCCTGAGCGAATGCATCCGCGGCGAGGCGGTAGACCTCCTCCGCGCTCTTGCGCTCCGTGGAGGTCACGTCCTCGCGGCTGGTGTCGGTGCGGTTCGTTTCCGGTACGACAACGTCCAGACCATTGCCGGTCAGGAATTCGCGGAGCATGGCGTTCAGACCGTCGTCGAAGGGTGTGAGGAGGAGGACGCGCTGTGCGCCGAACGCCTTGACCGCCGCCGCGCCGGACTCCAGCGCCGTCGTGGCCGGGATGCTCAGCAGCGACCGCAGGTGCTCGACGTGGCCCGGGTTCTGCACCTGCATCGGCGCGCCCATCAGCGCGATGCCGTCCCAGCCGTGCTCGGCAACGAGGGAGGTCGTGCGCTCGGTATGCTCCCGGGCCTTACCCTCGAGGTCGTAGAGCGAGTCCTGCCAGAGGCCGAGGGGCATGATCTGCACGTCCGCCTCTTCCGGCAGCAGGCGCAGGAAGTCGTCGTAGTGGGCGCCGTGCCCCCGTGAGTTTGCGCTGAGGAACCCGAGTCTGACCGTGGCCACGATAAGCCTCCTTGCTCTGTTTACCGGTTCATCCTAGTCCTGAAAAGTCCATTTTACGAGTGCGTGCGACGGGTGAAGTGACTGCCCGGAGGAGGAGCTCCGTTCGTCCGCCGGCCATCGGAGGCAGAGGTTCATCAAGGACTAGATGAGCCTTCCCTGCTGCGCGGGTGCTATCAACTCAGGCCCTTCGTTCAAAGCTGAATTGACGAGCGTGGATATTTCATATGTCTCCATGCGCTCGGAAGGATAGGGCCCAAGAAGGCTGGCGAGAGCAACGGCGTCCTGCATATCCTCGTCCAACCAGAGCGACTCCACGTCTTCCGGCAAGATCACGGGCATGCGGTCGTGGACAGGCTGCAGGAGCTCGTTGGCCTCTGTTGTGATGATGGTGCAGGACTCGACAAGTTCGCCCTGCGGGTCTCGCCACGCATCCCAGAGACCGGCGAAGGCGAAGGGCTCTCCAGACGCCATCGTGATCCGCACCGGCCGCCTGGCAGCGCCGATGCGTTGCCATTCGTAGAAGCCGTCGGCAGGGATGAGGCAACGCCTTCGCGCCAGTGCGGAGCGGAGGCCGGGCCGTTCGGCGACCGTCTCGGCCCGTGCGTTGATGAGCGGTGGTCCCGAGGGAGTGCCCCGGGTCCCGGAGGGGACCAGCCCCCAGCGCATGTACGAGGCATGCCTGGGTAGGCCACCCCGCACGGCGAGCACCGGTTGCGTGGGCGCGACGTTGTAGCGCGGAGGCTGCGCCAGGCCGTAGGCGTCGAACTCGAACCGGAGCGCGAGTTGTCCGATCTCGGCTATGAGGCTGTATCTTCCGCACATGACGCCTGATTTACTCCTACAACAACCCGAAGGAGAACCGTTTACACGGCTTCGGGGAGGGTCGGCAGGTAGCTGTCGGTAACCCGGATCCAGTCACCCTTCACGGCCTCTACTCCGCCCCCGAATCCCCCGCCAGCGCGTCGTCGTAGCGCGAGAGGGCGCCGGCGACGACGACCTCAACGTCCTCCGCGAGCAGGTAGCGCTCGGCGGCGAGCCGCTCCGCCGCTGCGCGGGCCTGCGCCTCGTACGCCGCCCTGTCCGCGTAGCGGCGGCGCACTTCGTCTGGACTGAAGAACAGGGAGAACCCCACCATCGGGATAA
>DAOUHP010000005.1:0-13727 GCA_034428575.1 Dehalococcoidia bacterium
GTCTCGTGGCATGCCGTGAAGTCCGCATCGGCCGCGTCCGGCGTCGGGGTCGGCTCCGGGGCCTCGCCGCAGCCGGACGCCGCGGCGAGGAGGATGACGACTGCGCAGAACGTGGAGCGGGTGTATCGGTTCATCGGAATGCTTGTTTCCCTCTCTCCCTGGGAGAGGGGCTGGGGGTGAGTGTGGATCGAGGGCGGGGCTGTCATGTTGAGCGGAGCGCAGCGGAGTCGAAACATCTCTCGGGAGACTTGCGCCGAGGGAGCCACGCTCCCCCACACCTGTCAACGCACGCGCGTAGGGTAACATGACGCGCGGAGGCTCCCCATGACCAACGACAACAACTCGCTGCTCGCAAACCTGGCCTGGAAACTTACCAACCAAACCGAGACGCTCGCTACAGAAGCACTTGGGCACATCCTCTCAACCTCAGACGAAGCCAAAGATGCATTGCTAGGCCTTGTGCGCAACGCTGGTGCCCATCTCGGTGAAGTAACGCGCGTGCGGACGGAAGTTGTTGGGAAGAAGAACGAACGAGTAGATCTAGTGTGCTATGGGAACACAGGCGAAGAGCGACTGCCTATAGAGGTGAAATTCTGGGCAACCTTAACTGACAACCAACCTAACACCTATCTTGACCGCCTACCCGACGATGACAAGGCCGCTGTTCTCTTGTTCATCGCCCCCCAGGCCCGTCTGGAATCTCTCTGGCCAGAGATACTTCGCCGAACGGACAGCAGATTCAATCTGAAGGAAGAATCCGGTGCGGAGAGCGTCAAGAGTGCACTCCTAGGAACCAGCCAACGCCGGCTGATGCTTACCAGCTGGCGTGCACTTCTGGATATGATGTTGAGAACTGTAGGCGATGTTCCCACTGCAGAGAACATTCGTCAGTTGGAAGGGCTTTGCAATACCATGGACGCCAGTGCCTTCCTACCTCTCGGGTCGGATGAACTTGGCCCTTCTTTCTCACGTCGATTTACTGATCTACATCGCGTCTTTGGAGACGTATACAAGCGAGCCGATAACGAAGGTGTGGTAAGCCTTAAGGGCTTAGGAGCAGCAAACTCCTTACCGCGGTATATTGGGCGCTACATCAATCTTGCCAACACGTACGTATGGTTCGGAATGCACTTTGAGATTGGAGCACAATATCGCGAAACGCCGCTGTGGTTAGCATTTGGATGGGATGAAGTACACAGTCCGACAAGAATTGACGTTGTGCGGAGGGCGCTCAAACCCCTCATGAACCAAGTGCCACCTGAAGCGATAGACCGGAGCGTTGGGGATATCCTAGTCCCCATCCATTTGCTCAGCGGCGTCGAATATGACGCAGTCATCAACGACATAGTCGCACGCCTCCAAGAGATAGCCGCCTTCATCAAAGGTGCCACCCCCTGACTCCCCTACGGCCAACCTCCCCTATCCTGTCCATCCTGCACATCCATGTTGATTCAGTACAGGTGGCACGCGACGAAGTGCCCCGGCGTCTCCTCCTTCCACTCCGGCGCGACCTCCGCGCAGACGTCCTTCGCGAACGGACAGCGCGGGTGGAAGCGACAGCCGGACGGCGGGTCGACCGCGCTCGGCGCCTCGCCCTCCAGGACGATCTCGTCCCGCTGCTGCGAAGGGTGAGCCGGGAGCGCCGCGGAGAAGAGCGCTTGCGTGTACGGGTGCAGGGGTTGCTCGTACAGGTCGTCCGTCCCCGCTCGCTCGACGATCTCCCCGAGATACATCACCGCGACCTCGTGCGCGAGGTAGCGCACCGTCGCGAGGTTGTGCGAGACCATCAGGTAGCTCACGTGGTGCTGCGCCTGCAGGTCGCGCAGCAGGTTCATGATCTGCGCCTGCACCGACACGTCGAGCGCGGACACCGGCTCGTCGAGCACGATCAAACTGGGCTCGACGCTCAGCGCGCTCGCCAGCGCGATGCGCTGTCGCTGGCCCCCGCTGAACTCGTGCGGGAAGAGGTCGGCCTGTTCGGGGCGCAGACCTACGTCGTTCAGCAGCTCCAGCACGCGTTCACGTGCCTCTTGGGCGCTCACCTTTCTGTTGACCACCAGCGGCTCCGCGACGATGTCCCTTACGCGCATCCGTGGGCTGAGTGAGCTCCACGGGTCCTGGAATACGGCCTGCACCTGCGTGCGGAACCGTCGCAACCCCTGCCCGCTCAACGCGTGGATGTCCTGTCCGTCGAGGGTGACACTGCCGCCTGTCGGTGCTTCGAGGCGCAGCACGAGCCTGGCGGTCGTCGTTTTGCCGCAGCCGGACTCGCCCACGAGCGCGAGCGTCTCCCCGCGCCGCACCTCGAAGCTTATGCCGTCGACGGCGCGCACCCACCCCACCGTCCTCATCAGCGCCAACCCCTCGGTCACGGGGAAGTGCTTCCGGAGGTTCTCGGCCCTCAGCAGGACGTCTGCTTCCACTGTTCCTCCAGCAGCCAACACGCTGCGGTATGCCCGCCGGGGCCGGTGAACTCCGCCGGATACGCCTCGTTGCACCGTTCGTGGGCGTGGGGACAGCGGTCCGCGAAGCGGCATCCCTGCGGCAGCGCATACAGCGCGGGCGGTTGGCCTTCGATCGCGGTGAGCCGTTCGACACGCTTCTCCATAGGCGGGATGGAGCCGAGCAGCGCCCGCGTGTAGGGGTGCGACGGGTCGTCGAATATCTCCTGAACGCCTCCCTGCTCCACGATGCGTCCTGCGTACATCACCGCGACCCGGTCGCACATGCGGGCGACGACGCCCAGGTCGTGCGTGATGAACAGGATGGCGGTCCCCGTCTCGCGCTGTATCTCTTTGAGCAGCCTGAGGTACTGCGCCTGAATCGTCACGTCCAGCGCCGTGGTCGGTTCGTCGGCGATGAGCAGGCGGGGCTGGCTCTCGATGGCGATGCCGCCGACAACGCGCTGCTTCATGCCGCCGCTCATCTGGTGCGGGAAGTCGGCAAGCCGCTGCTCCGGCGAGGCGACGTGCATCATACGCAGCACATCTAACGCCCGAGTTTTGGCGTTTGTTTGGGGTTTACGCGCGGCGTCGCTGCCACCACCTCCTGTGATGGCCTCCATGAGCTGGTTGCCGACGGTAAACACCGGGTTCAGGGCCGTCTGCGGGTCCTGCAGGATCATGGATACCCTGCGGCCCCGGATCTGCCGCACCTCAGCCGTACTCATGCGCACGACGTCGTCGCCGTCCAGCAGGACGCGCCCGCCGACGATACGCGCGGCCTCCGGCAGCAGGCGCAGCAGCGAGAGTGCGGTCATGCTCTTGCCGGAGCCCGACTCGCCGACGAGTCCGAGCGTCTCCCCCTCGCGGATGCGGAAATTCACGCCGTCCACGGCGCGCGTCACCCCCCACCTCGTGAAGAGATGCGTCTGCAGGTCCTGCACGTCCAGCACGACGTCGCCGCTACCCTTCCTCGCGCTGTTCACCGTTTCGCTCACTCGTTACTCCTGGGCGTAATCCCCGTAACTGCACACTGGAGTGAATCGGCAATTGACCGAGTCCCATCTACAGGAGGAAGGACATGACACTGGGGCAGGCGATAGCGAAGATTGAGGAGGAGATTGCCCCTTTAGTTGTGCACGAGTATACTCGGCCTTGCAACGGGCTGAGCGAACTCCCAGAGCGGTCTTACAAGGGGACCTACTTCTGGATGAACGAGAAGCCTTCCGGTACCTGATGGAGCAGTGGGGGCGCCGTGGGGCAAGGCACACCACATGCCGCGCGTGTTCCGCAAGACGAGGAGTCCAGAATATGTGCGCGACCTACCTACGCATCGTGAGCGGGGTCGGTCAAGCAGTTCATCACACCCATGATGACCTCAATGACGCTCCCCCCTACCCTGCGATCATCCGGGAGGGGCGGAGGCAGGATACTCCCCCTTGCAATAGCCTTCCCAGTGATGGTCACGTACTGCTTGACCTCTCGCCATTCCACCTTGAGGTACGGGTGGCTGGTGAGGAACAGCCCCTCGAAGTCCTCAACGTCGGCTCCCACTATGTCCAGCGTTTGTGGGTCGAACAACAGCCATCCTACTTGGCCCGCTGGGATGGTAGCCCATGACTGGTTAGATGGGCTGCGCAGGTAGAGGAAGTCCCATTCCCTGTAGTAGGAGAGGCGGAACGCTCCGTAGTCAGCGGGATTTCCCTTGAGCATATCAATCGATGGAGCTGCGACCCCGTTGGCGTCCTCTGTCCAGTAATCATTCATACGGGTTTGTCTCCTTTCCGTATGTTCTGGCTCGGGAAGGCCGTAACGACGTGGCCCCGGACTCTGTTCCCCCGACTTCGGTACTGTACCACCACCCGCAAGTACCCCAATCCTAGCGCGGTGGGGGCCTTGTTGGTCAGCGCGTAGAAGATCCGTCTGTCGGGGTGGTTCGCATCGTGGCAGACAACCAACGGGACGGTCAACGCTCCTATCACGTCCTGCTCACACCCGGCGAATTGAGGTCGAGCCTGCAAGATATGCCCGTACCACACCCAGTCAGAACATGATACACGGAAGCCGAAGGCGTCCCTACACCAGAAGTGCGCCATGGTAGGGCAGCCTACACACCCGCCGGATGCACGGCAAGGGGTCAGGGCGGCGGAATCGGCGCACGGCGTGGGCAGGCTGCTGCAGTCTCAGTTGGGAGTCACTCCGTGTAGTCGCTGGGATAACTCCCTCAGTCGCTCCACGCAGCCCTTGCCCTCGCATATACTGTCGCTTTCCGTCATAAGACGCCAGAACACCTCCCGGTAAGAACATGCCCACACGTCGATTGCTCCCGCTCTCCCTGTTCGTCTCCTTCGTCGCCGTCGCGGCGCTCCTGGCCGTGCTGGCGGTCGCCTGCTCCACCGGGTCCGGCTCCAACGACAGCCGGATCGTGATGGCGGTTGCCCCTCCCCGGGACTTCAGCAACATCCGCCGCATCCCCGGACAGGACAGCAACTGGTACATCCGCCCCCACTACGAGTATCTCGTGGGCTTCGACAAGACGAACGGCGCGTACGTCCCCCAGCTCGCCACCGAGTGGAGCCTCGAGCCGGACGGCCACTCGTGGCGCTTCAAGCTGCGTGAAGGCGTGCAGTTCCACGACGGCCACGGCGAGTTCACCGCGGATGACGTCCGCTTCTCGTGGCTGATGAACATCCTCCCCGACGACGCGAGCACCGAGGCGAACACGCTCCGCACCCACGTCCTCGACGTGGAGATCGTCAACGACCACGAGGTCGTCTTCCACACCGACGAGCCTTACGCGGATACGTTCGAGGTGATTTCGGAGATTCAGGGCGGCATGGAGATCGCCAGCAAGGCGGACTTCCTCTCGCGAGGGCCGGGCACGCTCGCCCGCAGGCCGTCAGCGGAGTGGGCCGGCTATACGGACGACCCCCGCCTTGCCGGGTTGACCGGCGGGCGCGACCCCGTCGCCGGGGAGCCGCCGCTTGCCGGCACGGCGCCCTACACCATCGTCTCGATGGACGAGCAGACCGGCGTGGTCTACCGGCGGGCCGATGACCACTGGCGCGAAACCCCGGACTTCGCCGAGTTCGAGTTCCAGTTCATCCCGGAGGCGTCCACGCGCCTCGCGAAACTGCTCGCCGGAGAGGTGCACCTGGCCAAGCTGCCCGAGGAGCTCGCCAGCGAGGCCGGAAGGCAGGGCTTCGTGACCTTCACCGCACAGGTCCCGGCCACGCGCTTCTTCCTCACCTGGCAGGGCGTCTACGTCCCGGCGGGGGCGAACGCGACGGAAGACCGGGTCGGCGCCAGCGGCGCGCCCGCGCTCAAGGAGTGCGTCGTCGACCCCGGCGCCGCGCCGGAAGACCTGCCCTTCCTGAGCTGCTCAGCCTACCCCGCCTCGCCGCAGACCGACCTCCGCGTCCGCAAGGCCCTCAACAAGGCAATCGACCGCAACGCAATCAACGACGCGTTCTTCGACGGCAAGGGGCTCACGATGTACCGCAACCACTACCTGCCGGACAACGCCCAGCGCGTGGGCTGGAACCCCGAATGGGAGACGCGCTTCGAGGACGAGTACGGCTACGACGCCAACGCAGCCCGCGCGCTCCTCGCCGAGGCCGGCTACGACGAGAGCAACCCCCTTCGGACGACGATGCAGCTGACGCCCCTGGCCGCCGTCCCCGCGGCAGTGGACGTGCAGCAGGCCATCGCGAACTACTGGCGCGCCGTCGGCGTCGAGGTCGCGGAGCAGCAGGTCGATCCGACCGACTACATCCGTCAGCAGCGCCAGATGCACTGGGACAACCACGTCTTCTCCGCCTCGTCCAGCGGCGCGCAGCTCCTCACCATGTTGGTGTACGGAAGCTCCGTCTTCTCCAGCCTCTACATCGGCTTCCAGGACCCTGCGACGGAGGCGCTCATCCGCGAGGCGTACAGTACCAACACCCCACAGGACCGGGACGGCCTTCTGCGGGATATGGGCAACCTCGCCTACGACTTGCACCAGGACATCCCGCTGTTCTGGCTGCCGAACGAAGTGGTCGCTGACCCCGACGTCGTCGCGGACTTCGTATTCTCCGGCATGATCTCCGGCGCGCCTGTCGACAACCTCGAGGGTCTCGTCGCAAAATAGCGCCCGCCTGGTCCCCTCTCCCTTGAGGGGAGAGGGCTAGGGTGAGGGTGAACCGGCGGAGATGGGGAGTCCCGTCGTTCCTGCGCAGGCAGGAACCTCGCCCCCTTGCTTGGTCCCCTCTCCCTTGAGGAGAGAGGGTCAGGGTGAGGGTGAACCCGGCGGGGATGGGTGCCCCGTCGTTCTTGCGAAGGCAGGAACCTCGCCTCCGCTTCCTTCGCTCCAGTCCCGTTTGGCCCAATCCAAGACCTGCATAGCCCCCGTGCAGGCGAGACTCGGCACAGGAGGTACCGTATGACCCAACAGGATTCCGCGGGCGAAGCAGCCTACGAGAAGACGATCAAGGACCCGACACCGCTCAACCCGGAGGTCGCCGCTGCGCGGCTCAAGGAAGTGAAGCGCATCTTCGACGAGCAGGGCGTCACCTTCTGGATCGGCTCAGGCACCCTCCTGGGCGCCGTGCGCGAGGGGCGTTTCATCCCCTGGGACGACGAGATGGACACGGCGGGCGTCATCGGGATGCACGGCCTCGACATGGACACGATCTACCGCGTCGGCGAAGCATTCCGGTCCCACGGCTTCTACCCGCGCATCAGGCCCAACGTCCGCCACGTCAGCGTCGCCCTCATCAAGGACGGCATCCGCACGGACTGGACGTGCCACCGCATCGTCGACGGCAGGGCGTACGAGTTCCCCGGCGTCGAGCTCCCGCTGCACCTGTTCGAGACGCTCGGAGAGATCGAGTTCATCGGCGAGCGCTTCCGCACCCCCAACCCGCCCGAGGAGTACCTGCGCCGGAAGTACGGTCCGGAATGGCGCACGCCCAAGGGGCCTGGGTTCGAGGCCGACGTCGTCGGAGAGGTCGCGGAGGACGCGCTGCTGGACCCCCGGGCCAGGCTCATGCGCAAGCTCTCCCTCGGCCTGTTGCCGCGCCCCAACGTCAGCGTGCAGGTCTTCGACCGCGACGGCGGTTCCGTGGCAGGCGCTGAGCTGACCGTCGCAGGCCTTGGCCATTCGAGGACCGACGCGCGGGGCATCGCTCGCCTGTATGTACCCGGCTTCGCCTGCTATGCCATGACCGTTACCTTCTCCGGGCACAGGGAGCTGCTGTACGAGGAGTTCCTCACCCCCGGCGCCGACTACACCTACCGCCCCGGCCCCATCGTGACTGCGGAGCAGCACTACAAGGCAGGCGTCCGCGCCATGGCCCTCACCAGGGAAGACGCGCAGCGAAACTGAATCCCCGTTCTGGTCCCTTCCCCCTTGATGGAGGAAGGTTAGGATGGGGGTGAACCTGCGGGGTGAGGAGTAGCTTGTCATTCCGAGCGGCGCCGAGGAATCTCTCGGGAGAGTCCTATCCTTCCCCCTTGATGGGGGAAGGATAGGATGGGGGTGAATCGGCGCAGAGGTGGTGGGTGGGTGGGTGAGGCTTGGCCTCCTCTGTTGATGGAGAGGGCTGGGGCCCTCCGGGTGAAACCGGCCGAACCCTGTCGTACTGAGCGAAGTCCGCGCTTGGGCGCGCAACATCCTCTCGGGTGAACGTTCGCGGAGTCGTTCCTGTGCAGGTCCGCGCTTTAGCGCGCAACCTCGCAGTCCTTCCCTGTTGCCCTTGCCCCTGCCCACCTGCCCCTCTACCATGGCCGTCAGAGAATCCCCTCTCTTGAGGGGAGAGGGTTAGGGTGAGGGTGAACCGGTGGGGGGAGGTGCCTCAGGCGGAGTGAGGCGTGTTGCGCACGAGCGCGCCTGGCGGGGCGGCTGAAAGAACAACCTCTCCCGGGCGAGCAGCGACAACCAACCGATGCAGCGCTATATCGTCATCCGGCTCTTCCATGCCGTGCTCGCGCTCATCGGCGTCAGCATCATCGTCTTCACGCTCGTCCGCGTCGCGGGCAGCCCGCTGGACGTGCTCGCCCCGCTCAACGCGACCGAGGCAGACCGCGCGCGTGTGGCCGCCCTCTGGGGCTTCGACAGACCCCTCCACGAGCAGTACTTCCGCTTCGTGTGGAACGCGCTCCGGCTGGACTTCGGCGACTCCATCAAGTTCCAGGGTCAGACCGCGATGGGCCTCATCGGCCAGGCGCTCCCCGCGAGCCTCCAGCTCGCCGGGTTCGCCCTCCTCTTCAGCGTGCTGATGGCCGTGCCGGTCGGCGTCGTCTCCGCGGTCAAGAAGGGCACCTTCATCGACATGCTCGGCAAAGTCGTCGCTCTGCTCGGGCAATCGCTGCCCCCCTTCTGGCTGGGCATCGTCCTCATCTGGATATTCTCCGTGAACCTCGGTTGGTTCCCGGTGTCGGGACGCGGCGGGTTCTCCCACGTCGTCCTGCCCGGCGTAGCCCTCGGCTGGTTCTCCGTAGCCGCATTCATGCGCCTCACCCGCTCTGCGATGCTCAACGTCCTGGACACCGAGTACGTGAAGTTCGCGCGCATCAAGGGCACTCCGGAGTGGAAGGTCGTCTGGAAGCACGCCCTGAAGAACGCCGCGATTCCGCCGCTCACCCTCTTCGGCATCGTCGCCGGCATCATGGTCACCGGCGTCGTCACGCTGGAAACCGTCTTCGCGTGGCCCGGCATCGGACAACTCGCGCTGACCGCCGTGCTCGCCCGCGACTACGCCGTCGTGCAGGGGCTGGTCCTCCTCATCTCCGCCATGTTCATCACCATCAACCTCGTCGTGGACGTCCTCTACGCCTACATCGACCCCCGCGTCCGCTACGCCGGAGAGAGGGGCTGACCATGGCCACTGCAGCCTCCCCTTCCCCCGCCGCGCACTTCCCCGGAGCCCGGATGCTTGGACAAGCGTGGTCGTTCCTGCGCCGCTACCCCGTCGTGCCCGTCGTCGTGCTGCTCGTCGTCCTCGTCATCCCCGCCGTCTTCACCGAGGTCATAGCGCCCCACGACCCCATCGACGGCGACCTGCGCGACCGCCTGCTGCCCCCCGCGTGGACGGACGGCGGCGAGTGGGGCCATCCGCTGGGCACGGACCGGCAGGGGCGCGACATCCTCAGCCGGATGATCTACGGCGCGCGCACGGCGGCTGTCGTCTCGCTCGCCGCGCTTGTGGTAGGCGGGACGATCGGGTCGATGCTCGGCCTGTTCGCGGGCTATTTCGGGAGATGGTGGGACCACGTCATCATGCGATTGGTGGACATCAACCTCTCGCTCCCCCTCGTCCTCCTCGCGCTCGTGCTCGTCGTGCTGTTCGAGCCCGGCACCGCCACGACCGTCGCGGTCGTCACGCTGCTGCTCTGGTCGCGCTACGCGCGCCAAGTACGCGCCGAGGTGCTGTCGCTCAAGGAGATGGACTTCGTTGCGCGCGCCCGCGTCGCCGGCGCCTCGGACCTGCGCATCATCTTCCGCCACATCCTCCCCAACGTCCTCAACACCATCATCGTCCTCGCGACGCTCCAGGTGGGGAACGTCATCTTGCTGGAGGCGTCGCTGAGCTTCCTCGGAGCGGGCATCCCGCCGCCGAACCCCGCGTGGGGCGTCATGATCGCGGAGGGGCGCGACTTCATCGTCACGTCGTGGTGGCTTTCAGTCATACCAGGTCTCGCCATCATGTTCACGGTGCTCTCAATGAACCTGCTCGGCGACTGGCTCCGCGACTACCTCGACCCCAGGCTCCGCCAGCTCTAACCCCGTCGTTCCCGCGAAAGCGGGAATCCAGAGTGACCGACAGGTCACACGGGGTGTGAGAGTGGGGTTTGTCATGCTGAAGGAAGCCCGCGCTTTAGCGCGCAGCATCCTCGCAAGAGGCCCGTCATTCCCGTTCTTCCCGTGTCTTTCCTCAACAAAGCACTGGCTCATGCCACGGAGCAGTTGTCGGCGATGGGGCCACAGCGGTATTATCGTTTGGGTGGCCATTTGAGCCATGGCCATCCGCATCTGGGAGAAGGGATGATGGCCACCGAAGCGTCCGACAGCGTTCCCAAGTACTTTGCGGACTTCAGGGCCGAGAATGCCCGGGAGCACGGTGAACTCGGTCAGCGCATCGTCGAATCCGAGAACCGAATCATCCGTACGCAGAACAATCTCCTGCTGAAACTCATGGGCGGAGTGGTTGGCAGCATCCTCGTGATCGTGGGCGCGGCCACGGCCTATATCGTTCAGACGTTGGGGGGAGCTCCGTAACCCCTGCTCCCCATCCTGTGCATCCTGTCCATCGATGTGAATACGCCCCCTACGCCGCGGCGGGCGCGCGCAGGCCGTACAGGCGCTGTGCGTTCCGCCAGAGGATCGCCTCCAGGGCGGCGTCCGGCACCTCTTCGTTCTCGACGAGCTCCCGTATCTCCAGAGCGCACGTCTCCACCGTCACCTCGTGCGGGAAGTCACTCGACCAGATGAACGGGCCGCTGCCGACAGTCCGCACCGCGTGCGCGAGGTCCGGTTCGTCGCCCTCGACGCCCACGAAGATGCGCCCCTCGCGAACGTGGCGCAGGACGTGCTCGCGTACGTCCTCGCCCTCGCGCAGCTGCAGGAAGCGCCGGTTCGGGTCGAGCGGTGTGAACGCCTTGTAGGAGCCGTCGCTGCGCTCGAGCGCCATCAGGAACCAGCCCACTCCCCCCTCCATGAAGCCGTAGCGCACGTTGGGGAACCTGTCGAAGATGCCGTTGAACAGCATGCCCATGAACGCGATGGTGATGCCGAACGGGTGTCCCATCGCGTGTATCGCAGCGAAGATGTTGAGGTCCTGGAACCCCAGGTCCGGGTACGAGCCGCCGTGGACCGAGAGGCAGCACCCGAGCCGCTCCGCCTCCTCGTAGACGGGCCAGTACAGCTTGGCCCCCAGGTGGCCACGCAGCCCACTGGCGGGAAGCATCCCGCCGCACATCCCCAGCTCCTCCACGGCGCGGCGCAACTCCTGCGCGGCGAGCTCCGGCTCCTGCATCGGCAGCAGCGCCACCGCCTGCAGGCGGTCGTCCTGCTGCAGGTACTCCTGGTGCATCCAGTCGTTGTAGGCCCTCGTGGCCATCTCTATCTGGTCGAGGTCGACCATCCGCCCGACCGCGAGCGCGTCGGTCGGGTACAACACGGCCCCGCCGATGGAGAGCTCGTCCATGAAGCGCGACCACCCCCTCGCCTCCTCCGGATTGGAGAACGAGCCCTCCGGGGAGATGCTGAGCAGGTTGTGGTAGTTGTCCAGCTCCGGAAAGATGTTCCTGCGGCGCATCCGGTCCGCCGCGCGCGACGCCTGCATCTCGCGAGGCATGCGCGCGATGATGGCCTCCTTGTTCTCCAACACGTGGCCGTCGCCGTCATAGATGGGGCCGGTGTACGTACGCGCCATCGGATGCCTCCTTGCTCTCCCTGCCCGCCCGGAACGGAGCGTTCCGACGGCCACAGCGGCAACTGCCATGATGCGGCTATACGATAGCGCGCAATCGGAGCACAGTCCAAGTCGGCAGATGGAGGTCCCGCAATGTTGAGCGCGGCAGACAACGAGATGCTGACCCGCGTGGGCAAGGGAACGCCGATGGGCGAAATGATGCGGCGCTACTGGCTCCCCGTCATGCCTGTCGAGGAGCTCGGCGGCCCCGACTGCGACCCACAGCGCTTCCGCCTGCTCGGCGAGGACCTCGTCTTCTTCCGCGACTCCGGCGGCGACGTGGGCGTCTTCTCCGAGACGTGCCCCCACCGCGGCACGTCGCTCTTCTACGGACGCAACGAGGAGCACGGCCTGCGCTGCATCTACCACGGCTGGAAGTTCGACGTCACCGGCCAGTGCGTGGATATGCCCAACGAGCCGGCCGAGAGCAACTTCAAGGACAGGGTGCGCGCGTGGGCCTACCGGGGCGCCGTCCACGGCGGCGTGGTCTGGGCCTACCTCGGCGACGGCGAGCCGCCCGGCCTGCCGCAGTTCGAGTGGGCGCTCGTGCCGGAGAACCAGCGCAGCTTCGCGCTCGGCCTGCGGTCCTGCAACTGGATGCAGGGGCTCGAGGGCGACATCGACACCAGCCACCTCTTCTTCCTCCACGGCAGGCTGGACCCCGGCGCCTCCGGCACGATCGGCGTCTGGCACAGCGATAAGCACCCCACGCTCGATATCGTCCCAACGGAGTACGGCGTCGTCTACGGCGCGAACCGCGAGGAGGACCCCGAGACCACCTACTGGCGCATCACCCAGTTCCTCTTCCCCATCTTCGCGCTCTTCCCTTCCGCCGCCGACGGTACCGTCCCGAGCCACATCTGGGTGCCGATGGACGACTACCACACGATGGTCTGGACCGTCTCCTGGCACCCGACGATGGACATCGCTCAGAGCACCCGTTTCGGCGTGCTCGGCACGGCGACCCACCCCGCGGGCGACCTGCTGCCCGACGTTGCCGGCCCGCTCGGACGCTTCCGCCCCCGCGCCAACCGCTCCAACGACTACGAGATAGACCGCCGAGCGCAGCGCACACGCAGCTTCACCGGCATCGCCACCGTCTTCCTGCAGGACCAGGCCGCCACAGAAAGCATGGGCCCCATCACGAACCGCTCCATCGAGCACTTGGGACGCTCGGACGGGATGATCATCCAGGTGCGGCGACGGCTGCTGAACGCGGCGAGAGCCCTCCACTACGACAACGTCACGCCACCGTGCGTCGACAACCCGGAGTGGTACTGCGTCCGCTCCGCCATCGGCACGCTCCCCAAGGGCGAGTCCTGGTACGAGCGCATGAACGACTGGCTCTACGCCCGGGTGAATGAGCCCCCATCGCTGGAACTCACGGTGCCGCGATAGGACTCCATCGTTCTTGCGGAGGCAGGAAACTCTCAGGCGGCGGGCCATCGTGCGCCAGCGTCCTCCCCGAGAGATGCTTCGACTCCGCTCAGCATGACAAGGCACCCGGTCACCACACGCCGAAGTTAGGCACATGGGCAGTTGCAGAGTCGACGCTTTCGTGCCCTTCGTCTTCTTCGTCGCGGGAGGGCGGGGGCACGGGGATGCCGACCGGCGGACGTGTGCCCCCGCCTTCGCGCGCGCCCCCGCTGGCACGGGGGAGGAGGAACGGTTCGTAGCCGGTCCAGATCTGGAGCGAGGGCGGGGTCATGAACGCCAGTGCGAGCGCGTCGGCGCGGTCGGGCGAGGGGAGGTTCTTCTTGCGCAGTTCCCGCTTGCTCTCCATCTGCACCTGGCCGGAGCTGGAGACGTCGTAGCGCAGGGAGAGGAGCTG
>DAOUHP010000006.1:0-8958 GCA_034428575.1 Dehalococcoidia bacterium
CACGCGCCTGCTCCTGCGCATATACCGCCCGGTAGCCGGTTCGTGAACCGTTGCGCTTCAACTCCCGAGCAACTGTCGATGCCGGGCGATCCAGACCTGCTGCGATCTCCCTGATCGGGGCTCCCTTGGTATGTAGACGGGCAATCTCACATCGTTCCTCAATGCTGAGCTGGCTATAGCGCTCTCCCATGGCAACACCTTAATCTGGTGTTGCACTTCGTTTGTGAACTTAGGGAACCTTGCCCCGCGCCCGCCTGGTCCCTTCCCCCTCAATGGGGGAGGATAGGATGGGGGTGACCCGGCTGGGTACGGCAACCCCAACAACCTTGAAGAGGAGTGAGCATGCCTGAGTCCGAAATCACACTCCGGTACGGGATGAACCCCCACCAGACCCCCGCGAGGGCATTCGTCGAGCAGGGAACACTCCCGTTCGAGGTCCGCAACGGCTCGCCCGGCTTTATCAACCTGCTGGACGCCCTGAATTCGTGGCAACTCGTCCGCGAGCTCCGCTCCGCAACCGGCCTGCCCGCCGCTGCGTCGTTTAAGCACGTCAGCCCCGCCGGAGCGGCGGTCGGCGTGCCGCTCAGCGACACGCTCGCGCAGGCGTACTTCGTCGACGGCTCGTCCCTCTCGCCGCTCGCCGCCGCCTACGCCCGCGCCCGCGGCGCCGACCGCGTCTCGTCGTTCGGCGACTGGATCGCGCTCTCGGACGAGGTCGACGAGTCCACGGCCCGCCTGATACGCCGCGAGGTCTCGGACGGCATCATCGCGCCCGGCTTCACTCCAGAGGCCACAGAGTTGCTCTCCGCCAAGCAGGGCGGGCGCTACTGCATGCTGGAGGCCGACCCCAACTACGAGCCGCCGGACGAGGAGACGCGCACCGTGTTCGGCGTGCGGATGCAGCAGGGCCGCAACAGCACCTCCGACTGGGCCGCGCAACTCGCCAACGTCACCGGCGCCGACGGCGGCCTGCCGGAGTCGGCACAGCGCGACCTCACCGTGGCGCTCATCACGCTGAAGTTCACGCAGTCCAACTCCATGTGCCTCGCGCTGGACGGTCAGGTCATCGGCAACGGGGCGGGGCAGCAGTCGCGCATCCACTGCACGCGGCTCGCGGGCAACAAGGCCGACATCTGGTGGCTGCGCCAGCACCCCGCGACGCTGGCGCTGCCGTTCAGAGTGGGCATCGGCCGTCCCGAACGCGACAACGCCGTCGACGGCTTCCTCCGCGACGACCTCGCCCCCGCCGAGGACCAGGTCTGGCGCGCCGCCTTCTCCGAGGCCCCCCAACGCCTCACCCTCGCCGAGCGCCGAGAGTGGCTCGACTCCCTCACCGGCGTCTCGATGGCCTCCGACGCCTTCATTCCCTTCCGTGACAACATCGACCGCGCCGCCATGAGCGGCGTCAAGTACGTCGTCCAGCCCGGCGGCTCCGTCCGCGACGAAGACGTAGCCGCCGCCTGCGCCGAGTACGGCATCGCCATGGCCCTCTCCGGCGTCCGCCTCTTCCACCACTAGAGGTCACCGTCGTTCCTGCGAAGGCAGGAACCTCGCATCCCTTCTCCGTCGTTCCTGCGCAGGCAGGAACCTCGTCCCAGGCACGGCGCGATACCCCCGTCATTCCCGCGAAGGCCCGCGCGTAGCCCGCAACCTCGCCTGGTGTAGGGGCATCCCTTGTGGGTGCCCTTCGGGGGCCTCCCGCGTGGATTGGGGTTGGCCATGGGGCGTTGCGCCTGGGTACCCACAAGGGGCACCCCTACAACAAACCCTCGAACCGGTCGAGGCCCGAGGTATCCAGGAGGTTCCTCGCCTGGTGTAGGGGCATCCCTTGTGGGTGCCCTTTCGGGGGCCTCTCGCTTGGCTTGAGGTTGGTCATGGTCCGGGCGAGTGGGTGAGAAGAATCACGCCACCCCCAGCCGCGATTACGCAAGCTCTCTACGAGGGGCTACACTTGCCGAAGCGCCGAAGGCGCACCATGGAAGGAGCAACGCCCCATGGAACTGACCCTGCTCGGCACAGGCACCCCCCAGCCCAGCCCACAGCGCGCGGGGCCCAGCAACCTCCTGCGCATCGGCGGGGAGTCCGTCCTCGTCGACACGGGCACCGGCTGCGTGCGCCGCATGGTGGAGATAGGGCAGGACACCGCGGAGCTGGACTACATCTTCCTCACCCACATGCACTCGGACCACACCATCGACCTCGCCCACGTGCTGCTCACCGGCTGGATCCGCTACCGCAAGCGCCCGTTCACCGTCGTCGGTCCGGCGCGGACGAGGGACTTCGTCGAACGGCTAGTCCACGCCTTCGAGGAGGACATCCGCATCCGCCGGCTCCACGACCGCGTGGGCGAGGACGTCATGAACGTTCGCGTCATCGAGACGGACCACGGAGACACCTTCGACGGCAACGGCTGGCGCGCCACCGCGCTCGAGGTCGAGCACGGCTACGTGAAGCCCGCCCTCGGCTTCGTGTTCGAGGACGACAGCAGCAAACTCGTCATCTCCGGCGACACGGCGGTAAGCGACGCCATCGTCGAGGCCGCCTCCACCTCGGACATGCTGCTGCACGAGCTGATGTACACCCAGCCGCACCGCGGCGGCCCTGCCCCCGGCGGACGCGATTACCACGACGTAGACCGCGAGAACCTCACGGAGTTCGCGCGGCGCATCGCCAACTCCCACACGTGCCCGCACGGTCTCGCGGACGTCGCCGCCCGGTCCGGCGTCCCCCACGTCGTCGCCACCCACATGGGCGACGTCGATGAGCCGTGGTCGCGCGAGGTCATCAGCGCCAACTACGATAGGACGCTCACCTTCGGCGAAGACCTCATGCGGTTCACGGTGTAGCGGGAAGATGACACCACACCACGGCGAGGTTCACTGGCTCGGCGAGGGCATCGACTACGCATGGGCGTGGGGATTGCAGCGCGAACTGCTCGAACAGCGGGTTGCGGGCGAGCGCGGCGACACGCTGCTGATGATGGGCCACGCGCCGGTCTACACGGCAGGACGGCGCTCCGTGCCGGAGGACGTGCTCGCGCAGCTCGACGCCCCGCTTGTCGAGACCGACAGGGGCGGGCAGACGACGTACCACGGGCCGGGGCAGCTCGTGGGCTACCCCATCGTGTCGCTTACCGGCCTCGGCCTCGGGCCGAAGCGGTACGTCGCGGCGGTAGAGAGCGCCCTGATCGCCTCGCTGGCCGAGTACGGCGTCCCCGCGCATCGAGAGGAAGGACTGACCGGCGTGTGGACAGGCGCGGGCAAGATCGCGGCGATAGGCGTGAAGGTCTCGCGCGGCGTCACGATGCACGGCTTCGCCCTGAACGTCGCCACCGACCTCCGCGCGTACGACCCCATCGTCCCCTGCGGCATCGGCGACAGGCCGGTGACCTCGCTGGCCGCGCTCCTCGGGAGCGCACCGCAGCCGGAGCGTGCGCCTGACCTGAAGGAGGCCGCGTACGTCGTGGCGACGGCGCTCGGCGCCGAGTTGGGCATCGCCTGGCGCGCGCGTTAACGGGCGATTTGTCATTCCGAGTGGAGCGCAGCGCACCTTTCGTTGTCATTCCGAGCGGGGTGCAGCGCACCTTTCGTTGTCATTCCGAGCGGAGAGCAGCGGAGCCGAGGAATCTCTCGGGGAACGTCCGTGGAGAACGAGGCGCCTTCCAGAGAGATCCTTCGACTTCGCTCAGGATGACACGCACCCCCACTTGCGTTAGCCCCTAACCCGCAACCCTTTTTCATGTACGGGCAGGTTCCCGCTCCCTAGAATTGCTCCATGCCCGCGACCCGTGAACTGCTCGCGCTGCAATCCGTGGACGGCGAACTTGTCGTCCGCCGCGCGCGGCTGGCCGAGATAGCCCCGCTGCTCGGCGACGACTCGGCGATACGTACGCTGACCCAGCGTCTCGTGTCGGAGCAGGCGGACGTGGACGCGGCGCTCTCACGACAGCAGGAGTTCGACTCGGTCATCGGCGGCTTCACCGAGCGCGTGGACGCCGCCGAGAAGAGGCTCTACAGCGGCGTGGTCGTGAACCCCCGCGAACTGCAGGACCTCCAGGCCGACGTCAACATGCTCAAGCGGCAGCGGGGCCACGAGGAAGATGCGCTCCTCGAAGTGATGGTGGAGCTGGACACGGCGCGCGGCGCGAGGGACGCCTCTGCGCAGGAGCTGGAGTCGCTGGAGGTCTCGTGGGTGGCTGAACAGGACTCGCTCACAGCCGAGAAGCAGCGGCTGGAGGCCGAAGTGGCCGACCTGGAACGCCAGCGCGCCGACGCGGTCTCCCGGACTCCGCCGCCGGAGGTCGCGCTGTACGAGCAGGTGCGGAGGAACCACCCGCACCCTGTCGCGCAGATGCACAACAACGCCTGCAACACGTGCCGCGTCGGAGTCCCGATGCGCACGGCACAGGAGGTACGCACTTCCTCAACCCCGGTTCGATGCCCGAACTGCGGGCGCATCCTGCTACCGGAGTAGTTCTGCTCCCTCTCCCTGCAAGGGGAGAGGGCAACGCGCTTTAGCGCGCGGTGAGGGTACTGGGGGCCGGCGTGGGGGTGTGCGAATGAGGCACATGAAGGCGACCGAACAAGAAAACAGCATGGAGTAGAGCGATGCGAGCGATCGGCTATTTCACCGTCGACACGGAGGCCCGGAACGCCCGCGCAGCCAGCGAGGCGCTGATGCAGGCGTTCCACGAGTACTGCGAGACGCGGCGGCACATCCCGCACGGGACGTTCGCCGATCTCGAGGGCGAGGGCGGCGGCGAAGGCTGGCAGGAGATGATGGACTTCATCCGTCAGAACCGCCAGGGCTATCTGGTCGTGACGCCGGACGCGGCCCACCTTGGCCCGACGCTGGAAGAGCAGGTGGAGCGCGTGCTGGAGATGGACGCGCTCTCCTCCAAGGTGGTCTGCGACGACCTCGACCTGCCGGACCCGCTGCAGAACGCGCTCCGCAACTCCCGCAAGGCGGCGCAGCGGAGCGAGCGCATCAGGGCGGGGATGATGGCGAAGGCCGCGAGGGGCCTCGCCCTCGGCAAGCCGCCCTACGGCTACTACGTCACCGCTGACGGCGCGTTCCACGTCTCACCGAAGGAGTCGGAGGTCGTCAAGACGATCTTCCGCCTCTACCTGGAGCCCGGCGGCAGCGTCCGGTCCGTCGCGGCGGAACTGAACAGGCGGAACATCCGCACGAGGAGCGGACGCCGCTGGAGCCTCGTGACCGTGCGCGACGTGCTGCGCAACGCCGCCTACATCGGCACGTACCACCGCTTCGGCATGCGCATACCGGGCAGCTACGAGCCCATCGTCTCGTCGGCGCAATTCCGCCGGGCGCAGGACCGGCTGCAGGAGCGGAGCCCGTCGCAGCGCACCTCCCGCCCTGCGCCCGTGTTCCTCCTCGCAGGTGTGCTCTACTGCCACCACTGCGGTAAGCGGATGATGGGCATCGTGCGCCGCCAGACGTGGCGCCGGAAGGACGGCGAGCGCGTACGCGCGCAGTACCGCTACTACCAGTGCCAGTCGCGCATCAACCGCAACCAGTGCGACTACCGTACGATGAAGGCCGACGAACTGGAGGCTGAGGTTGTGGGCGTCGTGCGCGAACGCCTCGCCGCGGGCGAGCGCGGCGACGACCCCGGCGACGTCTCATGGCTCGCGGGCGACAAGACCCGCTGTGAAACGACGATGCACTCGCTCGACAAGCAGTTCATGGAGGGCGTGCAGCGCGCGGCGAACGGCACGATGTCCCTCTCGACGCTGCGCGGCGGCCTGGAGCAGCTGCGCGCCATCAAGCAGGATCTCGGCGAGCAGGTGAGGCAGGCAGGCGACAGCAAGGCTGCCCGCGCCCGTCTCGAAACCAACGTCACGAAGATTCTCAACGACTGGGACGGCCTCCCCGACACCGACCGCCGCGACCTCCTCCGCTCCGTCGTCTCGAAGGTCACCGTCAAACGCGGCAAACCGGAGGTCACCCTCCGCTAGCGGCCCCGTCGTTCCTGCGAAGGCAGGAACCTCGCATCCGGTACTTTCGTCATTTCCGCACCGGCGGGAATCCAACGTGCACGGTAGTGCACCCGTGCGCGGGCAGCGCGCCCCCCCCCCGCCCCCCCCACCCCCCCCCCCCCCCCCCCCCCCCCCCCCCCCCCCCCCCCCCCCCCCCCCCCCCCCCCCCCCCCCCCCCCCCCCCCCCCCCCCCCCCCCCCACGCCGCGCCCCCCCCCCCGCCACGCCCCCGCCGACCGCACCCTCGCCCCTCTGCCCCGTCATTCCCGCTTTCTCCCCCGTCATTCCCGCGAAAGCGGGAATCCACAGGCCGCGGGCCGCGCGGCGGGGCAGGGAGGGTAGGCCTTGTCATGTTGAGCGGAGCCGAAGGCGGAGTCGAAACATCTCTCGGGAAGCGTTGGCGCACAACGAGGCGTCGCCTGAGAGATTCCTAGGCTTTGCCCGGAATGGCAGGCCCTGGGGGCCTCAACTCATGTCATGTTGAGCGGAGCCGAAGGCGGAGTTGAAACATCTCTCGGGAAGCGTT
Organism: Dehalococcoidia bacterium; assembly: GCA_034428575.1. Lineage (GTDB taxonomy): Bacteria > Chloroflexota > Dehalococcoidia > Lucifugimonadales > Australimonadaceae > Bin16. The sequence continues at coordinate 6,525 of DAOUHP010000006.1, forward strand.
GGCGCACAACGAGGCGTCGCCTGAGAGATTCCTAGGCATTGCTCGGAATGACAGGCCCCGGGGGCCTCAACTCATGTCATGTTGAGCGGAGCCGGAGGCGGAGTCGAAACATCTCTCGGGAAGCGTTGGCGCACAACGAGGCGTTTCCTGAGAGATTCCTCGGCTTTGCCCGGAATGACAGGACCCGAGGGTCTCAACTCGTGTCATGTTGAGCGGAGCCGGAGGCGGAGTCGAAACATCTCTCAGGAGCGTTCGCATCACAGAGAGGCCCCATCCCCCCTGTCCACTGCTCCAAGGTCTGTCCACGTAGGATTGAACGCTTCGATGAGCGCGATCTTCTTGCGGCGTGTCCATCCCTTGAGCTGTTTCTCCCGTGCGATTGCGGAAAGCACATCGGCAGTCTCCTCGAAGTAGACAACCTGGCTGACGTTGTAGCGTGCTGCAAACCCCTGGTGAGTCTTCGCGTGGTGCTCCGCTGCTCGCCGGGCCAGGTCGCTCGTTACGCCAACGTACAACGTCCTGGATGGGTTGGTGGCGATGTAGACGTAGTACCGCTTGGCCACTGCTGCTCCCTCCGTAAGGCAGTGTAGTTGGCGAAGCAGGATGCCGTCGCGGGGCGTTTGTCATGTTGAGCGGAGCCGAAGCATCTGTCGGCGAGGGTTTGCATTCATAAACGTCTCCCCGAGAGATTCCTCGGCTCCGCTGCTCTCCGCTCGGAATGACACTTTCTCCCACCCCACGCCGAGCACGCCCCCGCGGGAGCGTATACTGAGCACGTCAAGAGGGCCGGGCGGCCGCTCCGGCGTCGCCGGGGAGGAAAGTCCGGACTCCACAGGGCAGGGTGCTGGGTAACGCCCAGGCGCAGCGATGCGACGGAAAGTGCCACAGAGACCAGAGCGCCGATGGCCTCACACGAGTGTGAGGGACAGGCAAGGGTGAAACGGTGCGGTAAGAGCGCACCAGGTCCCGGTGCGAGCCGGGATGCTGGCAAACCCCACCCGGAGCAAGGCCAAATAGGGGGACGCCTCCGCTCGACGGAGGGCAGCGCCCGGCTGTCGTCCCCGGGTAGGCCGCACGATCCCTTCGGCAACGGAGGGACCAGATAGATGGCCGCCGTCCCGTGCCCCGCATGGGATACAGAATCCGGCTTACAGGCCCTCTTGGCGCTCGTTGGTTGTTGGGTCAGACGATATTGCGTCCTCGCAGTACCCTTCGTCGTTGCTTTCCAGAATTACTCATAGTTGGCGGCTGATGGCGCGGCAAGGCGCTGTTGGATCACAGGCTCTTCTCAGCCCATCGGACTACAGCCTCGGAGAGTTCCACCGCTGTAGCGTGGTCATCAGGAGTAACAGGCCTTGTTGGGCCGGGGTATCGCCCGATCATCGCGTACGGGGTGAGCTCCTCTGCCCGGCGGACAGCGTCCGGCACAGCTATGCCTGCCTCTTCCACCAGGGACAGCAGGCGCGCCAGGTCGTGCACGTACGGGAATTCAACGCCGGACTTGATGAGCACGGCCTTGATGGCCTTCTCGGCTGCCTGTTGTGCCTCGAAGCACAGGTCTTCCAGGTAGGCGTCGGCGATGCGGTTCTTCGCCAGGGCGAGGTTGCTCCTGGCGCGGTTCAGCCACTCCCTCGGGTCGTCAGGAGAGAATCGTTCGGGGAGATTCATACACCACCGTGCCCTCTCGCAAAGCGGGCTTGATGACGAGTGCGTGGCTGTCCTTGAAGCGTTCCACATCCTGGGGGGATACAACCATCGCGTCGACCGCAGCACCGACGCCGTGCAGCCTCTTGTAGATGCGGGCCATGAGGTCCAGCCCGTCCGCGCCGTCCTTGATGATGAGCAGGTCGAGGTCGCTATTGCGGCCCGTCTCGCCGCGTGCGGCGGAGCCGAACAGGATGATCTTCTCCGGGGCCGCCACGTCAACGATGCGGGCGATGACTTCGTCCAGGACCCGCTCGGCCATACCCGTCACTCCTCGTCTACGAGCCGACGCTGGGCTTCACTGCGACCATCCTAGCACATAGGGCACCCTGCTCCTCCGCTCGCCTGTCCACCTGCCGACTCTCCATAGTTGCGCAACCAACACCCCGCCGGTTATCATGTACGTAACACGCGCCCCACCAGTGCAACGGGGCGCGCGCACAACGAACGGGGACGAGCCCCGGCCTTCAAGTGGCCGGGGCTTTTTTCGTTAAGCGGGGTCTTGTCATGTTGAGCGGAGCCGGAGGCGGAGTCGAAACATCTCTCGGGGAGAACGTTCGGGAGTGCGAGACGCCTCCTGAGAGATTCCTCGGCTTCGCTCGGAATGACAAAGACAAGCGCGGAGTGCGTGATGAGGCTACAGATCGCTAGAGGTGAAGAAGGCTGGGGCACGCCATGAACAACGAGGTCCGCTATCCACAGTACCGGGACGACCCCGCCGGGTTCGTCG
>DAOUHP010000007.1:0-3590 GCA_034428575.1 Dehalococcoidia bacterium
TGAAGAACTGGCGCATGTACGTCTCGGCGTTCTCGCGCACGTCCTCGGCGCTGAGCATGGAGCGCGTGTCGGACTGGCCGGAAGGGTCGCCGATCTGCGCGGTCCAGTCGCCGACGATGAGGATGAGTTCGTGGCCGAGGTCCTGCAACTGGCGCAGTTTGCGAAGGCCGACGTAGTGGCCGAGATGCAGGTCAGGCCTGCTGGGGTCGAACCCCATCTTGAGGCGGAGCGGCTTGCCCTCCTGCAGACGCCGGATGAACTCGTCCTCCGGGATGATCTGCGCGACGCCGCGCTTCGTGATGCGGTCGATGGTCTGCTGGTCGAGCGGCGGCATGCTCAGGACGCCTCCTGCGGGAGCGCAAGGATATGCCTCGTGCGGGCCACGTCGTCCCGCATGGCGGCGACGAGCGCGTCGGCCCCATCGAACTTCTCCTGGCCGCGCAGGCGCTCGACGAACTCCAGCCTCACCCGTTCGCCGTAGAGGTCGCCATCGAAATCGAGGATGAACGCCTCGACGACGCTGGGGCCGCCCTCATGAAAGGTGGGCTTGTGGCCGATGCTCACAGCGGCAGGCAGGCGGTCCGAGTCGTGCAACAGCCACGCGGCGTAGACGCCGTCCGCAGGGATCGCCTGCTGCGGCTCCACGCCAACGTTCGCCGTTGGGTAGCCGAGCAGCCCGCCGCCCCTGCGCTCGCCCTCTACGACAGGGCCGTCGAGCGCGAACGGACGCCCCAGCATCCGCGCGGCGCGCGTCATGTCGCCCGTGTCCAGCGCCTGCCGTATGGCCGTGCTGCGAGCGGGTTCGCCGTCGAGCGTCAACTGCTCCACGCTTTCCATGGTGTAGCCGAGTTCGTCACCCAGCGCGGTGAGCACGGGAAGCGTGCCCTCTCGATTGTGGCCGAGGGTAACGTCCGGCCCCGCGGCGAAGTAGGCCATGCCCAGGCAGTCACGCAGGGCGGACATGAACTCGCGCGGGGTGAGCAACGACACCTCTCTTGTGAAGGTGACGGGCACGACCGCCGCGACGCCGGCGTCCGCGAGGAGTCTGAGGCGCTCGTCCAGCGACGTCAACATCCGCACCTGCACGTCCGGGCGGAGTACGGAGAAGGGATGGTTCGAGAGCGTGACCGCAACCGGCGCGAGTCCGCGCTGTTCCGCCGCCCTGACGACGGAGGAGAGCACGTACCGGTGCCCCAGGTGGACGCCGTCGAACACGCCGAACGCGACAGCCGTCGACCGGTCCGGCCGGTGTGCGGTCAGCTCCTCACAGAGGTCGGGCACGAGGTCGCTCCAAGGGAGGTTCAGGCCACGGGCTCAGCTGTCAACGCCTCGTGCGCCTCGGTGAGCATCCCGGCGGTCTCCTCCCAGTCCATGCAGGCGTCCGTGATGGAGACGCCGTACTGGAGCTGCGACGGGTCGTCGCCGAGGTCCTGCCGTCCGCCGAAGAGATGGCTCTCCGCCATGAGGCCCACGATGAGGTCGTTCCCGTCGCGGCGCTGTCGCACGACGTCCCGGAAGGCGATGGGTTGCCGGTTATGGTCCTTCTCCGAGTTGGCGTGGGAGCAGTCCACCATGATGCGCGGGGGCAGTCCCGCACGCTCCAGCTTCGCCTGCACGTCCCGCACGCTGGCCTCCGCGTAGTTGGGGCCGGCCGTGCCGCCGCGCAGGATGAGGTGACCGTACGGGTTCCCGTTCGTGCTGACGATGCAGGTCCGGCCCTGGCGGTCTATCCCGAGAAAAGCGTGCGGCGCGCGGGCGGTCTTCATCGCGTCGATGGCGATCTGGGAGTTGCCGTCGGTGCCGTTCTTGAATCCCACGGGCATGCTGAGGCCGCTGGCCATCTCCCGGTGGGTCTGGCTCTCAGTCGTGCGGGCGCCGATGGCGGCCCAGGTCACGAGGTCGGCGAGGTACTGGGGCGTGATGGGGTCCAGGAATTCGGTCCCTGCGAGTACGCCCATCTCCCCCAGTTGCATGAGCAGTCTGCGTGCGCGGTAGAGGCCGCTCGAAATGTCGAACGAGCCGTCCAGGTTCGGGTCGTTGATGAGGCCCTTCCAGCCGAGGCTGGTGCGCGGCTTCTCGAAGTAGACGCGCATGATGATGAACAGCGTATCGCTCATCCGGTCTGCGAGTTCCTTCAGTCTGCCGGCGTATTCGAGCGCGGCCTTCTCGTCATGTATGGAACATGGGCCGACGATGACAAGGAGCCGGGGGTCCTCGCCGGTCAGGATGCGCTGTACCTGGTCCCTCCCATCGGCGACGGACTGTACCATCGCAGGAGTAAGCGGCAGCCTGCGTTGGAGGTCCTCCGGAGACGCAAGCGTTTCTATCGATTTGATATGCAGGTCGGTAACGGAACGCGCCATGAACGCAATCCCCTTTCTCTGTGTCCGGTAATGCGGAAGGCGGCGAATAACAGAAGCGGGGCCTAGCGATAGCTATAGCTAACGCCGCCCCGCCGCGTAAACACAAAAAGCCGCCGCGTCCAAGCCGATGGCCGGACGCCATGGATGCGAGACTCGACTACGAGCGTTGTACGCATCTCTCTCCGCGACTCATTCGCTACCCGGGGTCCGCAGGTCGCGAGCTCCCTTCAGGTAGACGTGGCGCAGGTCCTCTTTCCGCTTCTCCGTGTTCAGGAGCAGGAGCACTCGTATGACGGACTCCGGGGCGCCATGCACCGAAATCTCGCAACTGTCTATCAACGCTGTCTGCTGCCAGCCCAGCCGTAGGCGCGCCGCCTTGGCCGGAAACTCCGCGGTGAGGTCTGCGGTCACGGTAAAGAATACCGCGCCGATGTCCTCTTCGGCAAGGTCATTGGCTGTCGTGAGTTCGCGCAACAACTCTTCCGTAGCGTCGAGGATCGCCTCCGGCGTGTTGGCGGCGGCGGTCGTTGCGCCGCGCAGTCCAAGGGTCTGCATGGTGTTGTCCTGGGTCTTCCTTATTCTCCGCTCATCCTGAGCTTGTCGAAGGACCGGATCGGGCAAGCCTCCCCAGTCTCTCCCAATTCTTCTCAACCAGCGCAGCCTTCTTCGCCCTCGACCATCCCTTGATCTGCCTTTCTCTTTCGAAAGCATCCTGGCGGGAAGTGAATTCCTCTGAATATACCAAGGCAACCGGCCTCAGGTCGTACGTGTAACCGGGAATCGCACCGCTTTGGTGGGCAGACAACTTTGCTTCCAGGTTGTCAGTGTGTCCCGTGTAGTACGAGCCGTCAGCACAATGGAGAAGGTACACGTGAAATCCCATGGCGTCCTTCGACAGGCTCAGGATGAGCGGACTCCTTTCGGGTGGTGGCGCCGAATCACTCCGCGGCGGCCAGTTCCCGGATGAATGCGCCTGCACGGGATGCCGCCTCGCCGGGCGGAGCGGAATCTATCACGTTGATGAGCGCGCTTCCAACGAACGCGATGTCTGCGACATGCCCCACGCGCTCCACGTGCCGTCGTTCGGCGATGCCGAAACCAACCCCGACGGGCAGCTCCGTGTGCCGCCGGACGCGCGCGACGAACTCCGGCAAGTCGTCCGGCAGGTCGCTCCGGGCGCCGGTGACGCCGGTGACGCTGACGCAGTAGACGAAGCCGCGTGCGTGC
>DAOUHP010000008.1:0-32081 GCA_034428575.1 Dehalococcoidia bacterium
CGCCCTCATCGAATTCGTGACGCCCTTCGAGCGCTAGCTCCCTTCCATGGCGGACGCCCTCCGAGTCCTCATCGCTAAACCTGGCCTGGACGGCCACGACCGTGGCGCGCGCGTTATCGTCCGCATACTGCGCGAGGCCGGCTTCGAGGTGAGGTACACCGGCATCCGCAAGACGCCGGACGAGATTGCGGAGCAGGCCCGCGACTTCGGTGCGGAGGCCGTAGGTTTGAGCATTCTCTCCGGGGCCCACATGGAACTCATCCCCTGGGTCATGGATTCGCTGCAGCGCCTGGGTTTGGAACATGTCCCCGTTGTCGCGGGCGGAATCATCCCTCCACAGGATCGCACTGCTCTGCTGGAGATGGGCATCGCAGCCATATTCACACCCGGGACACGCTCCGACGACATGCTCCCCGCCCTCCGGGCTGCGGCGGAAGCTGGACGCCGCGCCGCGGAACGGGAGTGACCCGGACCATCGCCTTCGAAGAGATGGGGCACTGTCTGGGGGAGAATGCGCCGCTACCTCGGCTTCGCCTCGCCCGGACCACCTGCTACGGTCACCGGCCACCGGAGCCCCGTTCCCCGGTACCCTGCCTGTTATACTTTGGCAGTTGCGTACGGATTCGGAAATGAGCCTGCAGTTACAGATGAATGTCTCCCAGCTCCTCAAGGAGGCCGTTGGGGCTACCCGAACGTTCACGATCGACGGCCCCGAGCTGGAATCGGACGACGGCGCTCCCGCTTATGTCCGGGGAACGCTGCGTCTTACCAGGACAGACCAGGGGATCTGGGCCTTCGGCGACGTTACCTTCGCCGTTGACTACATCTGCAGCCGGTGCCTTGCCAAGGTCACATCGTGGGGAGAATCGAGGGTGGACGACGTCTTTCTCCCCAGTGTGGACATCGCAACCGGAGCGAAACTCCGCTACTATGATGACGACACCGACGCGGATGTAACCAGCATAGACGAACAACACGTGCTGGACCTGAGCGATACGCTGCGCCAGTACCGGCTGGCTGCCATACGCATGGCTCCCGTCTGTCGGGAGGACTGCAAAGGAATCTGCCCCGAGTGCGGGACCGACCTCAACGAGGCTATGTGCTCCTGTGAGCGCTACCAGGACCCACGTTGGACCGTACTGCGGGAGTTGTTGGAGTGAGATAACCATGCCCCCTCTACCGAAGAGAAAGCGTTCCAAGTCCCGAGTCGGCACGAACCGTGCCCACCAGCACACCTCGCTCGTCGGGCTCGTCGAGTGCCCGCACTGTCACGAAGCGATGAAGCCGCACCACGCCTGTCCATCTTGCGGCTACTACCGCGGACGAGACGTGCTCCGCATGGACAGCGGCCTGGAATAACGCGCCTCAGCGCTCCATGGCCACTGCCTTCATCTTCCCCGGACAGGGCGCCCAAGCCGTCGGCATGGGCGCCGACGCCTACCTCGGCTCCGCTGCGGCCCGTGCCGTCTTCGACGAAGCAGATTTGGTCCTGGGCATACCACTGTCCCGCCTCATCCTGGACGGGCCTGCGGATGAACTCGTCCGTTCCCTGAATGCCCAACCCGCCATTCTGTGTGTAAGCGTCGCCCTGCTTCGTGCCGCGGAAGAACGCCTGGGAGAGTCGATGCCGGAGCCCGCCTTCGCCGCCGGGCACAGCGTCGGCCAATACGCCGCGCTGGTCGCCGCAGGCGCGCTCTCGCTTGCGGAAGCCCTCCGCCTCGTGCGGACGCGTGGCGAACTCATGCAGAGCGCTTGCGAGGCCACTCCCAGCGGAATGGCCGCCCTCATCGGCCTCACTCTGGAACCAGCCCAGCAGGCCTGTGAGGAAACGGGTGCCCAAGTGGCGAACGTCAACTCCGCCGAGCAGATCGTGATCGGCGGTCCGAACGAAGGCCTAGGGCGCGCGATATCGAATGCAAAGCAGGCAGGGGCACGCCGCGCCATCCCATTGGAGGTCGCAGGTGCATTTCACACTGAGGTCATGCGTCCCGCACAGGAGGGCATGGCGCGGTTTCTCGCGGAAGCGGCGCTGACCGGATCTGCCTTACCTGTCGTAGCCAACACGACCGCCCAGCCAGTCGAATCGGCAGAGGACATCCGGGCGGAGCTTGTTTCGCAACTCTGCGGCTGCGTTTACTGGCAGCAGTCAGTGGAACTGATGGCAGCGCGCGGCGTGGACCGGTTCATTGAGTTCGGCCCCGGCAAAGTACTCACCGGCCTCTCCCGGCGCATCGTGACAAACATTGAGGCGCTGGCCGTACCAGACCTAGACGCTGTCAACGCACTGGCGTAACATTGCAGCGAACCTCGCCTCGATGAACAACCGAGGCGTCTCTTTAACAAGCCCGATGATTGACTCTCCCGGCGCTACGAGAAGGTCCAGCCGAGGCCGCAGGCGGCCGGAGCATCAGGGGCGCGTGCTCGCACTCCAGGTGCTCTACGAGTACGACCTCGCGGGTCACGAGTGGCGGCCAGCGTTACAAGCACGCGCGGACGAACTGCACGCCACGCCTGAGGCGATCTCCTTCGCGGAGAACTGCATCGAAGGCGTAGTCGGGGAGCGGGACACCCTGGATGCTCTCATCCGGCTCCATCAGCACCAGTGGCCCGTTGAGCAACTCGCCGCCATCGACCGTGCTGTTCTCCGATTGGGGCTCTTCGAACTGGCGGAGAACTCACGCACACCACCGCTGGTGGCCATAAACGAGGCCGTGGAACTGGCCAAGACTTATGGGAGCGAAGGGTCCGCCAGGTTCGTGAACGGCGTGCTTGGGGCATCTTTCAACGAGCAGAACAACAGAACACCTGATTGCTGAGGAAGGCAAATGGCGACCGTTTACGATCGTGTCAAGAACGTGGTAGTGGACAGGCTCGGAGTGGAGGATGGCTCCATCTCAATGGAGGCATCCTTCGTGGACGACCTCAATGCGGACTCCCTGGACCTGGTTGAACTAATCATGGCCTTCGAGGAAGAGTTCTCGACGGACGCGCTCACCCTAAAGATATCCGACGAGGACGCCGAGCAGATTCGGACCATCCAGAACGCTGTGGACTTCATCAAGAGCAAAGGCGTCTCTGACTGACAGGGCCCCCGTGGCTGAACTCCAAGCACTCCACCAGCAGATACACTCCTGCCAGGATTGTGCACTCCACAGGGCGCGCACCAACGCCGTGCCCGGAGAAGGTGCGCCCAATGCGTCGCTCATGTTCATCGGCGAGGGCCCAGGCTTCAACGAAGATCGCCAGGGCCGGCCGTTCGTCGGTGCAGCCGGACAATACCTCGACGAACTACTCTCTTCCATCGGGTTGAAGCGTGAGGACGTGTTCATCACCAACATGGTGAAGTGCCGTCCACCGAACAACCGCGACCCGTTCCCCGGCGAGATCAGCGCCTGCTCCGGCTACCTGGACGCCCAGATAGAGGCCGTCAAACCAGCCGTAATCGTTCCACTGGGACGCCACGCGCTCGCACGATGGTTCCCCAGGGATTCCATCAGCAAGGTGCGTGCCCGACCTCGTGTGTTCGATGGGATCACTATATTCCCTCTGTACCACCCAGCCGCCGCGCTGCATAACGGCGCGCTCCGAACCACTATCGAAGGCGACTTCGCGAAACTCGGCGCCCTGCTCAAGGAGCGCGAATCTCACGAAGCTCCTGCTGCGGACGATACTCCCAACGACACAGGTGGCTCCCAACAACTGAGCATGTTCTAGCCGATGCCTCACTCCATCCGCATCGTCCCCATTGGTGGCCTCGGTGAGGTGGGCAAGAACATGCTCTGCATCGAGTATGGCAATGACATCGTCGTCGTAGACGCAGGGCTCATGTTCCCCAGGCAGGAGATGCTCGGTATCGATCTGGTGTTGCCGGACATCTCCTACCTCACAGCCAACGCGGACCGCGTGCGCGCAATCCTCATCACCCACGGGCACGAAGACCACACTGGGGCTCTCCCCTATGTCCTGCGTGAGTTGAACGTTCCTGTCTACGCACCGCCTCTGGCCCACGACCTCATCAACGTGAAGCTGCGCCAACACCACATCGGGGACTGCGAACTCCACGAAGTCGACGCCGGCAGCACCCTCGATTTCGGAACCATCCAGGCAGAGTACTTCCGCGTATGCCACAGCATCCCTGACGCCTGTGGTATCGCCTTGCGCACGCCGGCGGGGCTGGTTGTCCACACCGGCGACTTCAAGATAGACCACACGCCGGCAGACGGGCGCCCCACCGACCTCCAGCGGCTCGCGGAACTCGGCAGCGAGGGAGTTCTGCTCCTACTCTCTGACTCAACCTACGCGGAGATTCCCGGCTACACGCCGTCGGAGAGCGTCGTCGCTTCCGCGCTCGACCACGTCATCGCTGATGCGCCGGGGCGCGTGCTCATCGCCACGTTCGCATCTCTCATCGCTCGTGTGCAACAGGTGCTGGACGCTGCCGTGAAGCATGGAAGGAAGGTCGCCCCGGCAGGGCGCTCCATGATTGACAACGTCAACATGGCCGTGGCGAACGGCTACATCAACGCCCCGCCCGGGGCGCTGCTCGACCTCCAGGCACTGAGCTCGCTCCCCCACGAGCAACAGGTCATCGTTCTCACCGGCGCCCAGGGCGAACCGCTATCCGTCCTCTCGCGGGTAGCCAATAATGCCAACCGTGACATCGAGGTCCACGAGAACGACACCGTCATCATCTCCGCGACCGCTATCCCAGGCAACGAGACCGTTATCGCCTCCGTCGTAGACAACCTCACGCGGCGCGGCGCCAGGGTGCTGACACGCCGCACGTCGCCCGGAGTCCATGTCCCCGGACATGGAGGCCAAGAAGAACTGAAACTGATGCTCCGGCTCGTCAACCCTCGCTACTTCGTGCCCGTGCATGGCGAGTACCGAATGCTGGCCGCGCACGCGGACCTGGCCAGGCAGACCGGTGTCACTCCGGAGAACGTCTTCGTCCTCGAGGACGGCGACGTCCTTGAACTGGATGACAGTGGAGCGGAGCTCGGCGAGCCCGTCCAGGCCGGGCACGTCTACGTGGACGGACTGCGCACGTGGGACGTTGGCGAGGCCGTGCTACGCGACCGACGGATGCTCTCCCGGGACGGTTTCGTAGTAGTCGTCGTCCCCATCGACCACGCGACAGGCAGAGTGTATGGAGAGCCAGAGATCGTCTCGAGCGGTTTCACCGTGCCAGAAGAGGGAGAGGAGTTGATGGAGCGGGCAGCGGCGGTGGTGGTTGAGGCCCTCCGCGCACCGAACCTGGACCCGCTGGACGAGGACCACGTGAACGACCGCGTGCGCGAGGCCCTGAGCCGCTTCCTGTACAAGGAGACGCGCAGCCGTCCGATGATCCTCACCGTCCCTTTGGAGGTCTGAACTCGCCTACCTCTATCCGAGGCCGCTTGGATCAGGGGGGCGATGGGGCTCCTACACCCTATCTCTTCATAATTTGCATGCGGACCCGGCTCACAACCGCGATGCGGGTGTTTAAAGTCTGAGGAGTGAGAAATCGCATTTCCTCATTGCTGTTCAACCAGGTCGGCGTGTTGCTCGCACTCGTCGTTGCGGCATTCGTCGCTTACGTCATCATCGGGCAACCTGCCTGGGCCATCGATCCTCTTCGAGGGGCTGCGTCCGACGTGCTCGGCGGTATGGGCGTGGGACTTGCCCTTCTGCTTGCGTGGGCAGGTTGGCTGGGATGGCTGCTTTCCCGAGGCTACAGGGTTCTCATCCATAAGTGGCGTTACGTGTTCGGCTTGGGCTTCCTCACGGCCGGATCGTTCGCTTTCCTCTCGTATTTCCACACCGAGTTCCCGCTCATAGGTATCGCGCCGCTGGGGGGCGAACTGGGTGGACAGGTGCGCGGTTCGTACGGTGGGCTCGGAGTCTTCCGCACCGTCGCCCTTATCACGCTCGGTACATGGCTCGTTGCCCCCGTGCTGTTCAACCACGCAGCACTGTGGATAGGACGCGGAGCGCATGCAACCGGCAAGGGTATCGGCAATGGCGTGAGCAGCCTGCGCAAGCAGAAGGGCGGTTCTGTCCTGCACGAGGTGGACGAATACCTCACCTCCAACGCCACCGCGTCCAGGGCAGCCCAGATGGAAGCGTTGCGAGCGGCGGACGAATACCGGAGAAGCGCAGCTGCTCAGAGCCCCACTCCGCCAGCCGCGAGCCCTCCACGAGGCATTGCATACCTGGAACCCACTGCGCCAAGGCCTTTGCCGCCCCGCCCCGCGGTCGCTGACTTGCAGCCGAAACTCGACCGGCAGAAGGCCGATCTCTGGCCGGGGTTGAGAAACGCCGATCCCGCCACTGCGGAACCGCAACCGGCAAGGGCGTCAACAGCGACGATGTCGCCTCCGCTCACCGAGAGCGAAGCGGACAGCGAGCCCACGCACGTGGAGCCGCCCTACGCGGCCGAAGACCTGTACACAGTCGAGCAGGACCATGTGGCGGACGACCTCGACGTCAACAGGACGCTCCAAGCGGACGTGGAAGAGACTCTCGCGCTCGCAATCCCGGTGGAAGCGCCCTGGCCTGAAATCACTGCGATGGCGGGACCATCCGTCCTCGACGTTCCCGAAGCACGTGAGAGAGCTGAAGCTCCGCCCAGCCCGCTCCCGCCACTCGAACTTCTTGCTTCTCCCGTGGCCGCTGGAAGCATCACGGAAGAACACCTCGTAACTGCCGCGCTCATCGAGGAGACGCTGGCCCAGCACGGCGTGGAGGTGAGTGTCTCGGAGATACGGCCGGGCCCCAGCGTCACGATGTTCGGCATCGTGCCAGGATGGAATCGCAAGGCGATGTCCGCGCGGGCCAGAGCGCTTGCGGCACAAGAAGAGACCCAGGTGCAGATGGAGGTGCGGAACCGAGTTAAGGTCGACAGCATCCTCGCGCGGGAAAAGGACCTTGCGCTGGCGCTCGCCGCGCCCACTCTCCGCATCCAGGCGCCCGTTCCCGGCGAATCGCTCGTCGGCGTGGAGATGCCCAACAAGTCTTCCTCCATGGTGACCATCCGAACCGTGATGGAATCCCCCGAATATGAACAGATGCTCGCCGCCGGGGGCCTGCCCGTGGCGCTTGGCCTGGCCTCCGCCGGCGAGCCCGTTGCCCTCGATCTGCTCAAGATGCCGCACCTGCTCATCGCCGGCGCGACCGGCAGTGGCAAGAGCGTCTGCATCAACACCATCATCTCGTCCATCATCTGCCACCAGGACCCCACCAAGGTCCGCATGCTCCTGGTGGACCCGAAGCGCGTCGAGCTCACTCCTTACAACGGCATTCCGCACCTCTTGACCCCGGTTGTCGTCGACCCGGACAAGGTCGTCCGCCTCCTCAAGGGCGCAATCCAGGAGATGATGCGCCGTTACAAGCTGCTGGAAGAGGCCGGGGCGCGCAACATCGTTTCCTACAATCGCAATCCGAGGGCCACCGAGGAGATGCCGTACTTCGTCATCTGCATCGACGAACTGGCAGACCTCATGATGACCGCCTCCTTCGATGTTGAGCAGTCGCTCTGCCGCCTCGCCCAACTGGGCCGCGCGACGGGCATTCACCTCATAGTCGCTACCCAGCGCCCGTCCGTGGACGTGCTCACCGGGCTCATCAAGGCGAACTTCCCGAGCCGCATCGCATTCGCGGTCGCCTCGCAGGTCGACTCCCGCACCATCCTCGACTCGGCGGGCGCCGAGCGCCTCCTTGGGCGCGGCGACATGCTGTTCATATCCTCGGACTCCCCGAAACCAAAGCGCGTGCAGGGCGTATTCATCTCCGAAGACGAGAGCGCTGCCCTCAGCGAACACTGGCGGCAGCTGCCGCTGGATGCCTACCTGCCGGAGGTCCCCCTGGAGAGCATGGCACGAGATGCCGAGACGGCAGCAGCCGAGAGCGCGGGCGACGGCGGCGATTTCGACGAGGGCGACTCCCTCTATGAGCGCGCGCTGCAGGTCGCAGCGGCCAATCGCCAGCTCTCCACGTCCTTGCTTCAGCGCAGGCTGCGCATCGGCTATCCCCGCGCCGCCCGGCTCATGGACCAGCTTGAGGATGAGGGCATCGTGGCCGCCTCCGGCGAACCCGGCAAACCCCGCGAAGTCCTCTACCTTCCCGACGAAGAGTAAGCCTCCCTCTGCCGGCCTCTCCTTCCTCATGCACGGCGTGCCGTAAGTCACACTTGTCGCTTCTGTTAGAATCCTCCCATACGGGCGAGAGGAGAGTGACACCATGGCCGCTGACGTAACGGTAGAAGAAGTAACCGAAGCGCTGAAGGACGTGTACGATCCCGAGATTCCGGTGAACGTCGTCGACCTCGGCCTCATCTATGGCATCGAGGTGGACGACGACAGCAACGTCCATGTGGACATGACACTCACCGCAGCCGGGTGCAGCATGGGTCCGTTCATCGCGCAGCAGGCCGAATGGGCCATCGCCGACCTCGACGGCGTCAGGGACGTGAACGTCGAGATCTCGTTCGACCCGCCCTGGTCGCCCGATCGCATCACCGAAGACGGGCGAAAGCTGCTCGGTCTAGACGATTAACCGGCGCCCAGCCGCGTAACACTGGCAGTACGGGGCCGCGCCCCGAGGAGAGTGCACGCCCCGATGACGATGAACGAAGAGCAACGGCAGGCGCGTCTGGCGCAGATCAAGCGCCAGTGGGAGCAGCGCCGCGCCATCAGCCGATCGCTCGGCAAGATCAAGACCAAGATCGGCGTCTACAGCGCCAAGGGCGGCGTGGGTAAGACCACCGTCGCTGTCAACCTCGCCACCTACCTCTCGGAGAAGGGCTACAGCGTCGGCCTGCTCGATGCCGATATCGACACGCCCAACGCGCCGCAGGTGCTGGGCAGCGACGCCTACCCGGAGAGCGCGGACGGGCGCATCAAGCCCGCGGAAGCCTTCGGCGTCAAGGCCGTTTCCATGTCCTACTTCCAACAGAACCCGGAAGAGGCCATCATCTGGCGCGGACCCATGATCCACAACGCCATCAACCAGTTCCTGCAGATGACGGACTGGGGCGAGATTGACTTCCTCGTCGTCGACATGCCGCCCGGCACGTCTGACGCCCCTCTCACGGTCATGCAGGTTCTCACGATGGACGGCTTCGTGGTCGTGACTACGCCGCAGAGCCTCGCCGCTCTCGATGCCAAGCGCTCCATCAACATGATCCGCAAGTTGAACGTCGCGGTATTGGGCATCGTCGAGAACTACGTCGGTGATGTGTTCGGCTCCGGTGCAGGCCGAGAGCTCGCCAGCGAACTCTCGCTGCCCTTCCTCGGTGAGATAGCACTGCGCGCCGACTACCGGGACGATTCGCAGCCCACGGTGCTCGCCAGCGCCGAGGTCCGCGCCGAGTATGACTCGATCTGGGCTGTACTCGAAGGCCGGCTCACTGAACTCGAAGCGATGCCGGGGCAGCAGGCCGTTGCAGAAGGAGCGGGCGATGAGCCTCGCTGACCGACCCTACGCCCACAAGCACAAGCCGGGCAAGAACAACCGTAAGAAGTTCACTCCGCCCCCGAAGCCGAACGCGCAACTGCGCAAGGAGCTGCGGGAGATACTCGAGCAGCCGAAACAGCCCGAGGAGTAAAGGCGGGCTCACTCACTCCGTCTGCTGCGCTGGCTCTCGATCACCGCGAGCAGCAGCCCCTCCGCTTCGGCGCGGGATGGGGCAACCGCAAGGTAGAACGTCCGCCCGTAGCGCTTCGCCGCGATGTGCCACTCGTCTCCGACCAACCGGTAGTACGCCCCTTCGCCACTCAACGTTACCGCTTCGAGCTGGGCCGCGGAGACGACGCGACCCCAGACCGCTCCCACGACAAACGCGGGATAGCTCGATTCCGCGACCGCGATCACGCCAGCCCCCGTGCCACGGAGCACGTCGGCGTCGATCTCAGACGGCGCCTCGCCAAACTCCCCGTACAGTCCGAACGATGCCAGGTTCATGCGGGCGAGCCGCAGCGCCGCACCGAGTCCTGTCGCCTCCACTCCGAGCTCTCCGAGCGTGCTGTCCAGCAGCTCTTCCCTGTTCCTGACGAAGCCAAGCGCCAACAACGGCGACGGCGGACCGTCCGGCAGGAGCAGCCACCCCCGCCATGCGGCAGGCTCGCGCTGCGCCCACGGCACGCGGTCGTCCTCACTCCATACGGCACGGATCGTGCCGGCCCAGGCGTTGTCCGGTTTCCCGAACCACGACTCCCGCCCTTGTGTCAGCGTCCAGACGTCCGCCTCCAATGCCAGCGCCGCCACGGATGCCTCCGCAGCATCCACGAACTCCGCGCGCGCCGCATACTCCCGCACCGGATCGAGCGCCACGCCTTCGAAGCGAGCGACGCGCCCCGTCGCCTCGCGCCCGTCCGCACCGCGGATGGAGACCGCCGCGGGACGCCGTGGCGCGATGTAGACCGCCGCGTTCATGGGAGCGTCCGGCGCGGCCCACTCGTCGAACGGAGGAGGCAGGGCTTTAACCGGCACGGCGGCATCGCCCCAGTTGAGCAGCAAGAAGGCGAGCATCGCGAAGAGCACGACGCCAACGAGGAAGAAGAGCCGCCTGCGCATCCCTACCGCTTGCGCCTGCGCCTGCCACCGGCCCTTTCGTATGGGACCGGCTCGGGCTCGGCCCTGCGGCCAGGCGCTCTCTCACCGCCCGCGCCCCGGTCCGCGACCTCCTGCGCCACGAGCAGGCGCTTGAGGTCCACCATCTCATCACGCAGGAGCGCGGCTTTCTCGAATTCCAGTTGGCGGGCGGCTTCCTTCATCTCCGCTTCCAACTGCTTCACCACGCGGGCGAGGTCGTCCTTCGGCATGTCCTGCCGGACACCGTAAGCGGCGCGCGGTTCCGCCAGCTCGCGGATGGACTCCGTGATGTCGCGTATCGCCTTGCGGATACCCTCCGGCTGGATGCCTTCGCGCTCGTTGAACGCCGTTTGCAAGGCGCGGCGGCGCTCGGTCTCGTCGATCGCCCTACGCATGGAATCGGTGATGCGGTCTGCGTACATGATGACGTGGCCATCCAGGTGACGCGCCGCGCGGCCTATGGTCTGGATGAGCGACGGCGAAGAGCGCAGATAGCCCTCCTTGTCCGCATCCAGCACGGCGACGAGGCTTACCTCCGGCAGGTCGAGCCCCTCGCGCAGCAGATTGATGCCGACGACCACGTCATGCACGCCGAGCCGGAGGTCGCGCAGGATCTCCGTGCGCTTGAGCGTGTCCACCTCGGAGTGCAGGTAGTGCACCTTCACGTTCATCTCGCGGAGGTAGTCGGTCAACTCCTCGGCCATGCGCTTGGTGAGCGTCGTGACGAGCGCCCGTTCGCCCTTCGCCGTGCGGCGGCCTATCTGCTCCAGCAGGTCATCTATCTGTCCCCTGGTCGGCTTCACCTCGAGGGTGGGATCCAGGAGTCCGGTAGGCCGGATCACCTGCTCCACCACCTGAGAACTGTGCTCCATCTCATAGGCCGCGGGGGTGGCGGAGACATAGACCACCTGGTTCACGCAGCGCTCGAACTCCTCGAAGTTGAGCGGGCGGTTGTCGCGCGCCGACGGGAGGCGGAAGCCGAAGTCGATGAGCGCGTCCTTGCGCGACATCTCCCCGTGGAACATGCCCCTCAGCTGGGGGATGGCCATGTGGGACTCGTCGATGATGAGCAGGTGGTCGTCCGGGAGGTAATCCATGAGCGTCCAGGGCGTGCTGCCCCGCGGACGCCGGCCCAACGGCTGCGAGTAGTTCTCGACGCCCGCACAGTAGCCGGTCTCCCGCAGCATCTCGAGGTCGTAGCGCGTCCGGTGCTCCAGCCGCTGCGCCTCCAGCACCTTGCCATCCTCCCGGAGGCCGATGAGGCGCTGGTCCAGTTCCTCCTCGATCTCGACGACCGCCTCGTCCAGCTTGTCGCGGGAGGTGACGAAGTGCTTGGCGGGGTAGATGTCGATCTGCGAGCGCTCTGCCAGCAATTCGCCGGTCAGCGGGTCGACTTCCACGATGCGCTCCACGTCGTCGCCGAAGAACTCGACGCGCACGGCGACGTCCTCGTACGCGGGCATGATCTCCAGCGTGTCGCCACGGACGCGGAAGCGTGCGCGGGCGAGGTCGTAGTCGTTGCGTTCGTACTGCATCTCGATGAGGCGGCGAGCGAGTTTCTGCCGGTTCAGCCGCTCGCCCCGCGTGATGCGTTCCACGAACGCGAAGTACTCAGCGGGCGAGCCGAGGCCGTAGATGCAGGAGACGGAGGCGACGATGAGCACGTCCCGCCGCGTCATCAGCGAGCGCGTCGCTGCGTGGCGGAGCTTGTCTATCTCGTCGTTGATGTCGGCTTCCTTCTCGATGTACGTGTCGGTCGAAGGGACGTAGGCCTCCGGCTGGTAGTAGTCGTAGTAGGAGACGAAGTACTCGACGGCGTTCTCCGGGAAGAAGTCGCGAAACTCCTGAGCGAGCTGGGCCGCGAGCGTCTTGTTAGGTGCGATGACGAGTGTCGGCTTCTGGACGGCCTCGACGGTCTTCGCCATCGTGTACGTCTTGCCGGAGCCGGTAACGCCGAGGAGCGTCTGATGGCGCAAGCCGCGGTGTATGCCGTCCGCGAGCCGTTCGATGGCCTGCGGCTGGTCGCCGCTCGGTTCGAAGTCAGCAACGACGCGGAACGGCGTTCCTGTCCCGGTGGGGTGTAGTGTGGTCATCTTCCTACGTTGCCTCACCCACTACTTTCGCGCACTGGGCCATTCCCGGCAACCGTGGGGCTGGTGGCGATCAAGGATGCCAAACGCGGCCGCACCTGGCACTCTTAACCCTCGCTTTACGAGTGAGTCAGTCATTCTGTTTGGCACTCTTGGCACTCTTAATCGGGGCGTTTCCAAGGCCGTGGCCTGCTTCCCGGGTTAAGGGCGCCAAGAGTGCCAATGATTTCAGGAGTTGGGGCCGGGCCACCCTCACCCCAACCCTCTCCCAGAGGGAGCGGGGGCAAACCGGCTGCGGCCGCGAGCCATAGACGCGGTTTATGGGTGAGGCGAGGTGCACAGTCATACATCCAGCGTAACGGACGCAGGGGCGACCGCGTAAGAGGCGGGTGTCACGAATCCGGCATGCGTACGCTCTCCGGCAAGCGTCTTCGGCGCGCTAACGTCCCCCGAGAGATGTTTCGACTCCGCCTCCGGCTCCGCTCAACATGACAACCGCCGCCCCACCGCCTGCCACCAGCCCTCACCCCTGGCCCCTCTCCCAGCGGGAGAGGGAATCAAGCCCACTCCACACGCAGTTGCGTGGTTTCTGCCTCCAAGCAATCACTCGCCCCACGTCACCCACCGGTTCACCCCCATCCCAACCTTCCCACATCAAGGGGGAGGGACCGGACACCCGAGAGATCCTTCGGCTGCGCTCAGCATGACAACTGCCGCCACTCCATCTTCACAACACCCTCACCCCTGTCCCCTCTCCCAACGGGAGAGGGGAATCAGGTCCCGCACCTATCCGTCCGCCCTTCCACGCGACCTGATTGTCACGCTGGATGCAAGCCTTGGCTGGCATGACGGGATGGGGCTGCGAGGTTCCTGTCAGCGCAGGAACGACAACGGGCGGATCAGGCGTGGATGTCGCGGAGGGCGGCGTCGAGATCGGGGTGGCGGAAGGCGTAGCCGGAGGCCAGCGCGGCGGCTGGAACGACGCGGCGGCTGTTCAACAGCTCCGACGCGAAGCCCCCCAGCGCCAGCCGGAGCGCGAACGCGGGCGCAGGCATGAGTGCGGGACGGCGCAGGACGCGCCCTAAGGCCCTCGCGATCTCCCACTGGCGCGCTGGGGCGGGGGCGCTGACGTTCACCGGTCCCTGCACATCATCGTTATCCAGCGCGTGCAGGATGAGACCAACCACGTCGTCCAGGTGCACCCACGGCCACCACTGCCGTCCCGACCCGACAGGGCCGGAGAGGCCGGAGCGCGTCAACCGCGAGAGCGGAGGGAGGAAGCCGCCATCGCGCCCGGCGACCAGCCCGGTGCGCAGCATGACGACGCGCGCGCCGGCAACCGACGCCTCGGACGCTGCCGCCTCCCACCGCACGCAGACGTCGGCGAGGAAGCCCTCACCCGGCGGCGCATCCTCGGTCAGCTCGTCCTCGCCCCGGTTGCCGTAGTAGCCGGCGGCGCTTGCGTTCACGAGGATGCGCGGGGCGTTGCCCGAACCCGCCGCTTCCCGCATCCCCAACACGAGGTTGCGCGTGCCGGTCTCCCGCGTCTCCAGGATGGCGCGCCGTTTCTCGTTGGTCCAACGCACCGCGACGCTCTCTCCCATGAGGTTCACGACCGCGTCCACGCCCTCCATCGCCCCGGCAGGCGGCGGTCCTTCCAGCGGGTCCCAGGCGTGCGTGTGCACCAACCCCGGCAGCACCATGCGCGCGCGGATAGGGTCGCGGGTGAGCGCCACTCTCTGGTCGCCGCGCTCCATGAGCGCATGGACCAGCGCTCGGCCCACGAACCCCGTCGCTCCGGTCAGCAGCACGCGCATGGTTACACCCCGCTTCCCTGCATCAGTTCGTCCGGATAGGGATAGAGATACGTCTGGGCGGCGAGCCAGTCCGGTCCGCCAGCCTTCCGGATGTGGTGACGCAGCAGTGTGAGCGGGGCAACGAGCATCGCCCTGCCGGTGCGGTAACGCTCGATCGCATCGGCAAGCTCCTCCCGGTCTCCGCCGTCGAGCAGTCCTTTCAAGAACCCGGCAGCGTGTTGCAGGGCATTCGTGTGCTTGCGCACGGTGCTCAAGCGCTCCAGAGCGCGCATCAGCACGCGCCCGTACTCGTCAGTGATCGTGTCCCAGGAACCGCTCCCCGCGCGGGCGACGATGCGCCCGGCCTCGCGGTAGAGCGCCGGGGCGTGCGCCATGAGCGTGAGCTTGTGGGCCGCGTGGAAGGCGACGAGCGCCGACGGGGCGTGAGGGCCGTCCAGCAGCGCCGTCCACTGCCGGTAGGCGAAGACCCGCTCGATGAAGTTGTCACGCAGGCGCGGGTCGTTCAGGCGTCCCTGCTCCTCGACGGGGAGCAGGGGGAGGCGTTGCGTAAGCGCGCCGGCGAAGAGGCCGCGCCCGATGCGGGCGGCGGGGCCACCACCCGAGGGATAGACCTTCACGCGAAAGAGGCCGCAACTCGGGGAGTCCTTCGTGAGCACGTAGCCGTGCAGCCCCAGGCACGCCAGATCGTCCACGCGGCGCGCCGCCCACGAGCGCATCACATCCGTGTGGTCCGTATCGGAGCGCGTGCCCCTCATGAGGATTACGCCGCCACCCTCGTCGATGAGACGCACTGGCTCACGCGGCGTTCCCATCCCCACCTCGGACTCCGGGCAGACGGGCGTCCATTCCACATAGAGGCCGAGCGTCTGGGTGAGGAAGGCGTTACGAAGGTGGCCGCCGTCGTAGCGCAGCGGCTCACCCAGCAGGCAGGCGCTGGCGCCGATACGCGGCTTGGGAAAGGACGTGCTCACGATGCCCAATGGTACTCCGTTCGTGGGAGAGGAATCAGACACCCAGGCGAGGTTCCTGCCTCCGCAGGAATGGCCCGGGGTCTTGTCAGGCCGTGTAAGGGAATGAAAATGGGGAGGCACGGACTCTCCCTGGCGGACGGCTTGGGTACGCCGACCTTCCCTGAGAGATGTTTCGGCTCCGCCTCCGGCTTCGCTCAACATGACAAACAGGGGGCGAGGCTCCTGCCCCCCGCAGGAGCGGCGGGCACCCTTTCACAAGAACGACAGCCGGAAAGCTGAACGGGGCGCTCCCCACGGAGCGCCCCGTCCATAGAGACAATCTAACCCCCAGCGTGCCGCTACTGTTGCGGCTTGAGAAGGTCCTCCACCGAGCGCAGGCCGGGGTGGGCGTCCGCCACGTACTGCGGGATCAGGAAGGCGCTCTGCCAGGCAACGCTCGCCAAACTGTCACCGATCTCGACAACCGTACCCGCCTCCGAGGCTTCGGTCCATGCAGCTTGCTGGTTAGGCAGCCAGATCTCCATCGTGACGTTGGTGTCACCGGCGGCCAGCGCCTGCATGAGCGGAATGGTGCCGCCAGCAACCGAGTCGGTCGGATAGCCGTAGCCGGCTTCGATGACGAGCCTCGCCACTGCGTTCTGCAGCAACGCGGTGCTCCAGTTCAGGTCGGAGAAGATGATGGTCGGCTTGCTGTCGTCGGTCTCGACGGGAGCGCCGCCAGCGACCGCGCCCATCTTGCCGAGCGCCTCGGGCGTGACCCAGGCCGTCCACTCCTGCGACTGCGCCATCCACCAGGCAGCCACGTCCTGATAGTCGTCGCCGGTCTCGTCCAGGCGGCCGAGCAGGGCGTTCACGGCTTCGTCGCTCAGTGTCCACTTGCTGAGGAATTCCACCACGTCGGGCGCAGTCTCCTGCAGCTCGGTGCGCACCGCGATCAACACGTCCGCGTCCGAGTACTCGCAGGCCTGCGTGATGTCCTCAGCCTCGGTGACCGCGCTCATGTGGTCCCAGCACTCCGCCGAGTAGGCCGGTTCCTGCAAGCGGTAGAAGCCGCCGTACTGGTTGTTCAGCTTCGCCGGAAGCGTCTCCGGGCCCCAGTAGTAGAAGAGGATGTTCTCGTTCCTCTCAAAGGCACCCAGAATCTCGGCGTTCAACCCTTCGTAGGAACCGGGGTTGATGAGCTCGACCACGTCCTGCAGGCCGTAGCCGTACACCTGCTTCTCGTTGACGACTTCGCACTCCCAGCCGGGGATGCACGTGACCAGTCCGGCCTTTCCGTCGCTGTCCGGGCGGACGAAGAGCTCCCAGTAGGCCGGTGGCACCGGAGTCGGCGTCGCTGTCGGCACCGGAGTCGGGGTTGGGTCCTCGCCGCACGCTCCCAGCACGATCGTCATCAGGGCTATGAGCCCCACTACCAATAGATATCTCATCGTCTTCATGCAGTAACCTCCTCCTTTTTTGTTGTCGGGCCGCTCGTGCGTGGTTCCGCCGAGCGGCTCCTGCATGCCGTTGTTCAGTGACCGCCGGTGAGCGCCTGCTGCCGCTCCCTGGCGGCGGCCTGCGTGAGGCGGTCTATGATGATGGCGAGTACTACGATGCCGATGCCGCCGAAGAGCGCCTTGCCGGGCTCCAGCCGTCCGAGGGCGCGGTTCACGTCCTCTCCGAGTCCTCCGGCGCCCACGAGCGACGCGATGACGACCATCGCCAGCGCCATCATGGTTGTCTGGTTGATGCCCGCCATGATGGTCGGCACAGCCATGGGTATCTGCACCTTCCAGAGCAATTGGCGCGGGGTCGTTCCGAACGAGCGCGCCGCCTCGACGACTCCCGGCGACACCTGGCGGATGCCGAGGCTGGTCAGGCGTATCGCTGGAGGCACGGCGTAGATGACGGTGGCGAAGATAGCGGGCACGTTGCCGATGCCGAAGAACATCACCGCCGGTACGAGATAGACGAAGCTCGGCATCGTCTGCATCGCGTCGAGCAGGGGACGGAGCATCGCGTCCAGCGTATCGCTGCGGGCGATGACGATGCCCATCGGTATCGCTATGGCGATCGATATGGTTACTGCCACAACTATCAGCGCGAGCGTCTCCATGGCGCTGGGCCAGAGCCCGAGGGTCCCAAGTCCCACAAGTGTTGCGGCCGAGAATATGGCGATCCTCGGCCCGGCCAGGCGCAGGCCGAGCAGCATGACCCCCACGATCAAGACCGGCCACGGGATCCAGAGGAAGACCCCCTCCACGGCGAGGAGGAATCTCAGCACCGCATTCGAGACCGCATCGAACAGGAAGGCGCCCTCCCGTGTTGTCCAGAAGATGGCGGTATCCACGCACTCGGAGGTTGCCCGGCCGAGGTTGTCAGGAGTGGCGCCGTCAGAGCAGACGCTGCCGAGGCGCTCGCTGATGCCGAAGAAGTTTTCCGGCGGTTCGAGGCCGGTCCCCCAAAGTGATACAAAGATGAGCGTCACCGCCAGGAGGACGGCAGACCCTCCTCCGTACACGTAGCGGTCCGGTAGAGCCAGGAAACGCTTCCACAGGCTGCCGCCGCCGTTGTTGCCGGTTGGTGCTACTGCTGCCATGGCTGGTCTCCTAGTTGGCGTCGGCCCCGATGCCGATGGCGCTGGTTGCGGCGCTCTCCTCCGCCTCCGCCACACTCTCACGTTCCATCATCTCTATCACCGCGCGAGGCAGGATCTGGCCGGCCAATCTGCCGTCGGCGTCTATGAGGGGCTGAGGGCCGGACATGTGGCGCACGAGCGGCAGCGCCGCGGAAACCGACATGTCCTCCGACAGCGGAGTCACATCGTCCAGGAGCGCGCCGGAGATATCTTTGTCGCCGCGCCGGTTTGCCTCAGCGAGCGTCGCAAAGCTCACCGCGCCGAAGTAGGTGTGGTGCCCGTCCGCGACGAAACCGGCTACCTCCCCCACCTCGCCGAGGGCGCCCATGGCCGCCTTGGGTGACATGTCCGGCTGCAGTTGCACCTGCACCGGCTCCATGATTGTCCGCAGCGTGACTACGGAGGACTTCCGCACGTCCCGGATGAACTCGGCGACGTAATCGTCGACGGGGTTGTCGAGTATCTCCTCGCCTGTCCCCATCTGGATGACCGAGCCGTCGCGCATGATGGCGATGTGGTCGCCGAGTTTGAGCGCTTCGCTCAGGTCGTGCGTGATGAAGATGATGGTCTTGTGCAACTGCTGCTGCAGGCGTAGCAACTCGTTCTGCATGTCCCGCCGGATGAGCGGGTCCAGGCCGCTGAAAGGCTCGTCCATGAGCATGATGTCCGGGTCCGCGGCGAGCGCGCGGGCGAGCCCCACGCGCTGCTGCATGCCGCCGCTCAGCGCGTTGGGGCGGTACTGCTCCCAACCATTGAGCCCCACGAGCTCAAGCACTTCATGGGCGCGCTCCAGGCGCTCTTCCCTGGCGATGCCACGGACCTCCAGCCCCCAGGCGGCGTTCTCCTCGACCGTTCGGTGGGGGAGCAGGCCGAAGTGCTGGAAGACCATCGCAGTCTTGGTTCGTCGGTATTCGGTCAATTGCTCATCTGAGTACTGGAGGATGTCTTCACCATCGAGCACGATGGCCCCGAACGTAGGTTCGATGAGGCGCAGCAGCGTCCGCACCAGTGTGGACTTCCCGCTGCCGGACAGGCCCATAACCACGAATGTTTCACCCGGCTGCACATCGAAGCTCACGTCGCGCAGGCCGATGACCCAGCCGGGCCCTTCGCGAAGTTCCGCCTTGCTCTTCTGGAGCACTTCATCCGTCAGCTCCGTCGGCACGTCGGAGCCGAAGATCTTCCACAGACCCCTGACGCTCACCTTCGGTTGTGCGCTGTCGACTGTGCCGTTCCTGCTTACCGCCATAGCCCAACCTCAACTGACCCTGTACCTGCGCGGCGCACGGTTCGGTCAGATTCGCTCGGTGGGGGAGGAACAAGTGAATGGCGAGGTACGCTAATCTGGACGCGTGCGCTCGAATGATTCAGAGGGCTGGTCGGCCTATAAACCCGCGCGCCACACGGAGCGGGCACCCTCTTGCCACTGTTCAGAGCCTACCCTAGCCATTTGTGCAAGGGGTGTCAACGCTGGGATTCCGCCAGTCCTCTCCCGGAACCCGCTGGAATCCAGTCATCCGTTGCGCCGGCCTCAGGCGTCTCCGCAGGCAGAAGCGATCAGGGGCGGCGCATCAGCCTACGGGAGAGGTAACTCCGGAGGACGGCACTGTGGCGGTTTTCGTCGTTGCCGCGCCCCGCGACGCCCCTTTCCGCAAGGTCAACGCTCGCCGTCACCACCGGGAGACGCTTCGCTCTCACCATCAGGGCTGGGAGGCGCGTCGTCCGTGTCCTGCGCCGCCACGGGTTTGGCCTCCCGCTCACGACCGGGGAGGAAGCGCGCTGCCTCAGGGACGAGAGCCCCCAGGATGGCCAGAGCCCCCTGCGTCCAGCCGTTCACCGGGCGCAGGCAGATGTACTCCGAAGTCAATTCGAGGTCGGCGATCAACTCAAACTCGCCGTCGGGAGGGTGGTGTCCCAACGGCACGATGGTCTTGTCGCCTTCCTTGCGGCTCTCGCCGTAGGTGAATCCCTCCCTGTTGGCGACGCGTTCCAATGCAGGCTTGGACGCCTTTCCCAGCAGAAAGGGCAACTTGAGCAAGAACACAACGGGGCGTAGCAATATTCCCAGCATCACAACCTCCAGGGCGCATCGGGGGCGCCGGGGTGGGCCTTCGTCCGCATTATACTGGTAAGCGAAGGCAGCCTGCGGCGCATAACGATGGAAGGCCGATGACCACCACTCCAGCAGCCCCGCCCACCATGCGCGCCGATGGACTGTGGAAACGGTTCGGCAGCGCCGTCGCCGTGCGGGACGTGAGCCTCTCCATCAGCCCCGGCGAAGTCGTCGGCCTCGTCGGGCCGAACGGTTCGGGGAAGACCACCACGATCCGCATGCTGCTGGACATCCTCCGTCCGGACCAGGGTTCCGTATCCGTGTTCGGAGCGCCGGTCAGTCCGCAGGCGCAGTCGCGCATCGGCTACCTGCCGGAGGAGCGCGGCCTCTACCGCAGTCTCCGCGTTATCCCTAACATGCTCTACCTGGCTGAGCTGAAGGGCATGCGGCCGGAGCAGGCGCTCCGCCGCGCGGACGAACTGTTCACGCTGCTCGGCCTGGAGCCGCACCGGGGGAAGAAGATCAGCGAGCTGAGCCGCGGCCTTGGGCAACTGGTGCAGTTCGCCGCCACCATCCTCCATGGACCCGATTTCATCGTCCTGGACGAGCCGTTCTCCGGGCTCGACCCGGTGAACGTCCGGGTAATGAAGGACGCCGTCTCCCGGCTGCGGGGCGAGGGTGCGGCGGTCATGTTCTCCACCCACCAGATGACGGACGTGGAAGAGCTGTGCGACCGCGTCATCATGATCGACGGGGGCGCCGTCGTGCTCGATGGCGCGCTTACCGACATCAAGAGGCGGTTCGCGGGGAACGACCTGTTCGTCGCGACGGACCTGGACCCGGAGCGCGCGGACGGCGTGCTCGTATCGCGGCGAGACGGCGCGGGCTATGCGCTGCGGCTTGCCGAAGGCAGCGCTCCGGAAGACGTGCTGCGGTCACTGCTGGACCGCGGCGCCCGGATAGACCGCTTCGAGCTGGCCACGCCCAGCCTCGAGGAGATATTCCTGCGCGTGGTGGACCGCGACCGCATGGAAGGGGCGCACGATGCGGAGTAGGACGTGGCTGGTCGCGCGTCACGAGTTCGCCGTTACCACCGGCCGCCTTGGCTTCCGCATCTTCGCCGCCGCGGTGCCGGCGCTTGCGCTGCTCACCCTCATCGGCATCGGGGTCTTCGACGTGGTGCGCGGCGGCGATGAGCCATCGGCTGCGGGGGAGGAGTCCGCCGAGGCGACGCGCGCGGGCTACGTCGACCTCAGCATCGGCGAGGACGGCCAGCCCCTGTTCACGTCGTACCAGGAGCAGGACGGCGTCGCCTTCGTGCCGTACGCAGACGAGGAGGCGGGCAGCGCCGCGTTGCAGGCGGAGGAGATCGGCGCTCTCTATGTCTTCCCCGGCAACTTCCTCGAGACCGGCTCTGTCGTACGGGTCCGTATGGAAGGCAGCGGCGAGGGGGCCGACGCCGCGGCGCTGCGCGGCTTCGTGCTGAGCAACCTGGTCGCGGGAGAAGTCGGCGAACGGGAACTGGAGCGCGTCGTCACGCCCTATCTCGTCACTACGGTCGAACTGTCCGAGTCCGGGGCGCCCGTCGAGGAAGACGAGTTTGACGGCGGGGAGTTCCTGTTCTCATTCGGCGCGGGGATGCTTCTGCTGGTCTCGGTGCTGACCGCAGCCGGATACCTGCTGCAGGGGCTGAGCGAAGAGAAGGAGAACCGCATCATGGAAGTGCTGCTCTCATCGCTGCGGCCGGAGCAGTTGATGTTCGGCAAGCTGCTGGGGCTCGGCGCGGCAGGACTGTTGCAGATGGCCGTCTGGACGGCGGCGCTCGTCGCCTTCCTGCTGGTGCTGGGCCGCATCGTGGAATTGCCCGTAGAGTTGAGCGCGCCGTCCGTTGGGACGCTCGGCGTGGCGCTGGCGTACTTCCTGCTGGGCTACGCGTTCCTCGGCACGGTCCAGGCAGCGCTCGGTGTCGTCACGACGAACCTGAAGGAAGCGAACAACATCGCGGTGTTCGTCGTCCTGCCCGCCGTCTCGCCGATGTGGTTCCTCACGGTGCTGATCGAGCACCCGGACGGCGTGCTCGCGCGGGTGCTGGGTTACGTGCCGTTCACCGCCCCGCTCACCGGACTGATCAGGTTCGGAACAGGTGGAACGAGCCTGGGGGAGATCGCGCTGAGCCTGGGCGTGCTCGCGGCGTTCACGGCGCTGGCCGTCCTGTTCACGGCACGCCTCTTCCGCGCCTACCTGTTGGTGTACGGACAGCGCCCAGGCGTGCGGCACATCCTCCGCACGCTGTGGAGCGGCTGAGCCAGCCTAGCGAGCCAGGGCCTCCTCGAACGTGAACCGGTCGTTGCCCCCACCCACGCGCTCGGAGAGGAAGCGCTTGCCTTCCTCCGGCGACATCACGTCCGCGTAGATCTCCAGCCGATTGCCGTCCGGGTCGTCGAAGTAGACGCTCCTCGTCATGCCGTGGTCGGTGAGGCTCGCGATCTCAACGCCGTTGTCCAGCAGCCGCTGATGCAACTCCTGAAGCTCCGGGATGCCGCCGTCGATGACGAGGGCGACGTGCCCCAGCCCCACGTTCCCACGCGTGTGCTCGCCGTTCACGCTGAACAGTCCGATGTCGTGGTGCTGGGTGCCGAACGACATGAACGCCGCTCCCTCGGACCGCCGTGTCGTCTCCATGCCGAGCGCGTCGCGGTAGAACGCTTCCGCCGCATCGACATCCGTAACACGCAGGACCACATGGCCGACTCTTCTTATCTTTGCCATATCACCCTCCTCGCGACCTTCACATTGCCCTAAGTGTAAACCTCTCTGTCCAGCGGCGCGCCCCTTGACCGCAGCACGAGGCGCACTTACCTTTGCCGCGTCCTACCAGGAGGAAGGAGGAGGAGCCATGACCACCGCAGAGAAGATGAAGCTGGAGGTATCCGTCGGCTACGCCTCGATGACGTACGAGATCGTACGCCCCCTGATGGAAGGGCGCGTGCAGATAGAGGGCGTGGAGCTCGACCCGGTGGAGGAGCTGGGCCCGACGCCAACTGGCGACTCACGGATGAAGACCGGCGACTTCGGCCTGTGCGACCTCAACATGGGCTACTGGCTCGCCGCCATCGATCAGGGCTGGGACATCATCGGGCTGCCCATCTTCGTCAAGCGCAAGAGCGCGCACTGGTACATGGTCGTCCGGAACGACCGGGGCATCGGCGGCCCGAAGGACCTGGAGGGCAAACGCATCGCCACGCGCTCCTTCCGCTCCGCCATCGTGACGTGGTGCCGGGGGCTGCTCAAGCACCGCCACGGCGTCGACACGTCCACGTTCCGCTGGCTCGTCACCGACGCCGAGGACTATTTCCCCATCTACGACAAGTCCGCGAACGTGGAGACGGTGCAGGACGGCAAGGTGAGCGTGAAAGACCACCTGCAGCGCCTGCTCGACGGCGAGATCGACGCATTCCTCGGGGACATCTCGGACCCCGAACTGTTCGGCTGGGTCGCCAGCGACTCGCGCATCCGACGCCTCTTCCCGGACTACATGGACGAAGACCTCCGCCTCTGGCGGGACGAGAGCATCTTCACGCCCGTACACATGATGGTGCTGAGCGGCAAGCTCGACCGCGAGGACCCCACGCTCGCGCCGCGCATCTACGACGGGTTCCAGCGCTCAAAGGAGCAGGCTTACTTCGACCTGCTGCGCGACCGCGGCAGCTTCTCGGTGATCTACCTGCGCGAGTACGTCGAGGAGCAGTTCAAGAAGTGGGGCGACCCGTTCGTCTACGGCATCGAGGCGAACCGCCGGATGCTGGACTGGTACATAGACATCAGCCACGAGCAGGGCATCATGGCGAAGCGGTACGGGTTGGACGAGGTCTTCTCCACGAGCGTGCTCGACACCTAAGCCACGCGCCCGTCCGTGCCGTCCGTTCGTTGCCCGGCGGGGCTCGCACCATCTACCATGGTTGCGTGCACCGGTGAGCGTGTCCACCGCGCCTGCGGCGCGGCCGCCTCCCCCGTGGCACACAATGGCACACAATGGCACACTTTTTCGATAGCGCCTCTCCCGACAGCCCCCGCGCACGCCTGCGCCTGCGTGCCAAGCGACCTCAAACGCAGGGACCGGCCAGCCATCTGCGGTTCGCCGGCGTGCCATTGCTTGCCTTGTTCGCAGCAGTTGCGCTCGTCCTGCTCACTGCGTCACCCGCTCCGGCGAACATCACCGAGGGCAGAAGCAGCATCGGCTCCGGCGGCAGCGCGCTCGTCGTGGCCGTCTTCGAGGACGTCGTGGACGCGCAGGACGGCGTGCCGTCACAGGGTGTGGCGTTGAGCGGCTCGATAACCGCGGGCGACGCAGCCTACATCGGAAACGGCGCAGACCCGCGCAATACCTTTTCCGGTAGCGACCTGTACGTCTCCAACCAGCGCGACGCCTACAACGCGGTGCTCATCACCGCAACCGTCGCAGGCGTGGCGGACGGCGCCTGCGCGGAGGCCACCGCCCTCAACAGACGCTCACGCGACTCCATAACCGTTCTGCTCGCACCCACGAGCGAGGTCCTAGTCGATGGCGCGCGCACCTACCAGGCCGTCATGAACGTCCTCAGCCGGGACGAGGAAGACTCCAGCGGCCCGACCTGTGAGGCTTATGCCCCGGGCGCCGGCGCATTTGCGGCGCTCCGCGCCCACGATGGCGACACGGTCGCGGTCACCGCGCAGGGAGTCTCCTCCTCGATCAATCTCGTCGTGGACGGCGAGGGGCCGGAGGTCCGCGTTTACAGCCCGCTGCCCGACAGCTACTTCAATACGGTCGTCGTCAACTTCTCGTTCGACGTCCGCGACGAAGGCGCGGGGCTCCGGCACGACGGCGAGTTCGTGACCTCGGCGGACGGCGACCCGCGCCCGGTCAACGTGGACGGCGATCAGCTCACGTCGCAGGAGCCGCGCTCCACGCCAGACGGCGGGGCGGCCGACATCCACGCCTACCTTGGGCGGGAGGGCGGCAGCGCCATCGACATCACGCCATACGGGTCGAGCCGATGGCGCGTCATCGAGACGGGCGCGGCCTATGCCCTTTCCGTCGACGTGAACCTCGGGGGCAGCGGCGCGTTCGACCTCGAGTTCGAGGCCACCGACCGCGCCGGCAATACGACGGTCGCGGACTCCGCGGACATCGCGGTCCCTCCCGCTGTTCCCACTCCCACCCCTGAGCCGGCCGCCGGCACCCCAACCCCAACGCCCATACCGATCCCCACGCCGGACCCCACGGCCACACCGACGCCGGAGCCCACATCCACGCCGACACCGGCCCCGACGCCCACACCGGAGGCCGGGCCTGACCTCACCGCCTGGTTGGAAGCTTGGGTACGGGCATGGCAGGCGTGGCTCGCGCGGCTCCAGGCGGGTTTCTTTCCGTAACCGACGTATGCAGACAGCGCCTTCCTTGATGAACCGCGCACGCGAACGCGAGCAGGTTGCAGGAAAGGCTCTGCTACAATGGCGCAGCACATGTTCCAAAACCTGATATCACGTTTCATCAAGAAGCCTGCCGGTCCTCCCGCGAGCGAACCCCCTCCGGTCGCTACGGACACGGACGCCGAACGCAAGTCCCGGCGCCGCAGGCCGCCGAAAGCGGCGGAGGCTGCAGGGCGGCGCCCAGCCGCGCAGAAGCCGCAGCGCGCCGCCACCCTCGCCGAGCCGCCCGATCTGCCATCCGACCAGCCGTCACGCCGTCGGCGGGGCGGCAGGGGGCGCCGCAAGGAAGAGGGCGCGCCCGCTCCGGAGCGTACCGGTGAGGATGCCCCGCGCAGGAGCACTCGCGGACCCGCCCCATCCCCCCAGGGGCCGTCGCCGCGCGAATCGTCGTTCGGCCCTGTTCTCGTCTCCGCGCCCCTCAAGCGCGCGCTGGACGAGATGCGCTACGAGTCCCCCACCCCGATCCAGGAGCTCGTCATCGAGCCACTGCTCAACGGCGAGGACATCGTGGGGCAGGCGCAGACGGGAACGGGCAAGACAGCCGGGTTCGGCATCCCCATCGCCGAGCTCGTCGACGCCCGGGAGCCGTTCGTGCAGGCGATCGTCCTCGTGCCGACACGCGAACTGGCGCGGCAGGTCACGGACGAACTCGCGGAACTGTGCCGATATCGCGGTACGCAGGTCGTACCGGTCTACGGCGGAGCGCGCCTCGGGCCGCAGATAAGCGCGCTGCAAGACGGCGCGCAGGTCGTCGTCGGGACGCCGGGCCGCGTGATAGACCTGCTGGACCGCGGCGTGTTGCGCCTGGACAGGGCAAGGATGGTGGTGCTGGACGAGGCCGACCAGATGCTGGACATCGGTTTCCTGCCGGACGTGCGCCGCATCCTGCGCTCCACGCCCCGATCGCGGCAGACGGCGCTGTTTACCGCGACTGTCCCCACGATGATCAAGCGGCTCATCTACTCCTACCTGCGCGAGCCGCAGACGTTCCGCGTCGGGGAGGAGTCGGAGCCGGTGGAGCAGGTGACGCAGCGCTACTGCGAGGTGGCCAACCGAGACAAGGTGACCGCGCTCCTGAGTGTCCTGGACGAGGACGAGCAGACGCTCGTGTTCCGCCGCACGCAGGACGACGTGGACTGGCTCGTGAAGACACTGGGACGGCGCAGGGTGAAGGCCGCTGCCATCCATGGCGGGCTGCCGCAGGGCGAGCGCAACGCGGTTATGCAGCAGTTCCGGAGCGGCGCGCTCAAGCTGCTCATCTCCACCAACCTCACCTCGCGAGGCATCGACGTCCCCAGCGTCGCGAACGTCATCAACTACGACATCCCGGAGAGCGTCGAGGAGTACGTCCACCGCATCGGGCGGACGGCGCGGATGGGACGCGAGGGCACTGCTCTTACGTTCGTAAGCGAATGGGACCTCGACTTCTTCGACGCCATCAAGGCACACATCGGCGACGACCTCCAACCACTCGAACTGGGGCTCTACAGGCACCAGGAAGCGAGCGTGTAGGAGCGGTCCAGATGCGCGCGACAGAGTTCCTCTCACGTACACTAAGACAGGACCCCAGCGAGGCGGAAACGGTGAGCCACCGGCTCATGCTCCGCGCGGGGATGATGCTGCAGGCAGCTGCCGGGGTCTACTCCTACCTGCCCTTGGCGCTGCGCTCCATCCGGAAGATCGAGCGGATCGTCAGGGAAGAGATGAACGCGGCGGGCGGGCAGGAAGTACTCATGCCCACGCTCCAGACCATCGAAACGTGGGAGCAGTCCGGCCGCGCGGCTGCGTTCGGCGACAACCTCTTCCGCCTGTTCGACCGGCGCGAGCGAGGCATGGTGCTCGCGCCGACGCACGAGGAAGTCGTAACGGCCATCGCCGGCGCTCACATCGAGTCCTACCGGGACCTGCCGCTCAACATCTACCAGATACAGACGAAGTTCCGGGACGAGCCGCGCCCGCGAGCGGGCCTGCTCCGGGGACGCGAGTTCGTCATGAAGGACGCATACTCCTTCGACACCAACCAGGAAGGGCTGGACGTCACTTACCAGCGGATGCGCGTGGCGTACCGCAACATCTTCCGCCGCTGCGGGCTGCCCACCATCGAAGTGGAGGCCGACAGCGGCGCCATCGGCGGCAAGGACTCGCACGAGTTCATCATGCCCGCGCAGAGCGGCGAGGACGTCATCCTCTACTGCGAGGAGTCCGGCTACGCGGCGAACGTGGAACGGGCAACGTCGGTCATCGACCCCGCACCGGAGGGAGAACCGCTCCCGCTCGAACTCGTTGACACGCCCGGCATCACCACCATCGCGGACCTCGCGGTGTACCTGGGCATAGCGGAGTCGCAGACGCTCAAGGCCGTCTTCTACCAGGCGGACGCGCAGACCGTGCTCGTGACGATCCGGGGCGACGTCGAGGTCAACGAGGTGAAGCTGAAGAACCACCTCCACTGCATCGACCTGCGCCTCGCCAACGCGGACGAGGTCGCGGCCGCCGGGCTGACGCCGGGCTCCACATCGCCCATCGGCCTCTCCGGCATCCGGCGTATCGCGGACCCCTCCATCATGCAGGGCAACAACTTCGCCGCGGGCGCTAACCAACCGGACAAGCACTACCAGAACGTGAACTACCCCCGCGATTTCCAGATCGACGAAACGGTGGACATCGCAACAGCCCGCGAGGGCGACGGCAGCCCGGACGGTCAGGGCGTGCTCAAGGCGGTGCGCGGCATAGAGGTTGGCCACGTCTTCAAGCTCGGCACGTTCTTTACGACCACGCTCGGCGTCAACTTCCTGGACGAGAACGGCACGCTCCAACCGCCGGTGATGGGATGCTACGGCATCGGCGTCACGCGGGTGCTGGCCGCCGCCATCGAGCAGAACCACGACGACAAGGGCATCACGTTCCCGGCGCCCATCGCTCCGTTCCAGGCGCACCTGCTCGCGCTCAACGCGTCCGACCCGGACGTGCGGGCGGCAGCGGATACGCTGTACGAGGAGCTCACGTCCGCGGGCTGCGAGGTGCTGTACGACGACCGCGCCGATTCAGCTGGCGTGAAGTTCAACGACGCCGACCTGCTCGGCCTGCCTGTGCGCATCGTCGTGAGCCCGCGCAACCTGAAGCAGGGCGTCGTCGAGCTCAAGCGCCGCCGTGCGGACGAGGCCGCGCAGGTCCCCCCTGGCGGCGTAGCGGCCGCGGTGCGCGACCTCCTCGCGCTCGACGAGCTATAGGCACGCCAGACCCATTTGTTTCGCTCCTCCCGGCGCGCCTGCCTCTCCCCGCGCTCCTTCCCGATTGAGTGCCTCACCCGTACGCCGTATACTGATACGGGACGGGAGGAACGGCATGAGCACGAACGGGACAGACAACGGCAAGGGGACGGGCACGTTCTTGGTGAAGGCGGGCCTTGCACAGATGCTCAAGGGCGGCGTCATCATGGACGTGGTGACGGCGGAGCAGGCGAAGATTGCCGAGGACGCAGGCGCGTGCTCCGTGATGGCGCTGGAACGCGTCCCCGCCGACATCCGCGCGGACGGCGGTGTCGCCCGCATGTCCGACCCGGCCATGATCGAGGCGATCATGCGCGCCGTGACCATCCCGGTCATGGCCAAGGTGCGGATAGGCCACTTCATCGAAGCGAAGATCCTCGAGGCAATCGGCATCGACTACATCGACGAGTCCGAGGTCCTCACGCCAGCCGACGAGGAGCACCACGTCTGGAAGCACGATTTCAAGGTGCCGTTCGTCTGCGGCTGCCGCGACCTCGGTGAGGCGCTGCGCCGCATCGGCGAAGGCGCCGCGATGATCCGAACGAAGGGCGAGGCCGGCACGGGGGACGTCGTAGAGGCCGTTCGCCACATGCGCACCGTGATGAAGCAGATACGCCGCGTGCAACTCATGCTCGACGACGAACTGACCGCCTACGCGAAGGAGATCGGGGCGTCGCTCGACCTGCTGCGGGAGACGAAGCGGCTCGGAAGGCTGCCGGTGGTGAACTTCGCCGCGGGCGGCGTGGCCACTCCCGCCGACGCGGCACTGATGATGCACCTGGGCGCGGACGGCGTCTTCGTCGGGTCCGGCATCTTCAAGTCCGGCGATCCCTCGGAGCGTGGCAAGGCGATCGTGAAGGCGGTCACCCACTACGACGACCCGCTGGCCATCGCGGAAGCATCCAAGGGCCTCGGCGAGCCGATGGTCGGCATCAGCGCGCGCTCCCTCGCCCCCGGGCAGGAACTCGCATCCCGGGGCTGGTGAGGCCACACACCACGACGAGGTGACCGCGACGGCAACCGTCGGCGTACTTGCGCTCCAAGGCGACTTTCACGAGCACAATACCGCGCTCAGGAGTCTGGGCGTGTCCGCTGTCGAAGTGCGCCGGACGGACCAGCTCGAGGCGATAGACGCGCTCATCATCCCCGGCGGCGAGAGCACCTCCATGGCGAAACTCATGGACGCCTATGAGATGCGCGCCCCACTGCAGGCCTTCGGCAGGAGCGGACGCCCCGTCTGGGGCACCTGCGCAGGGCTGATCCTCCTGGCCTCCCGGCTGGCGGAAGACCGCCCCGAACCTCTCGGACTCATGGACATGGCCGTCCAGCGGAACGGGTTCGGCAGACAGGTGGACTCGTTCGAGACGGAGCTGGACATAGCCGGGGTGCCCGGCGGGCCCTTGCACGCAGTGTTCATCCGCGCGCCGCTCATCCGGGAAACAGGCCCCGGCGTGCAGACGCTCGCGTCGCTGGGAGACGGCACGGCTGTCGTCGTGCGGCAGGGTCATCTCCTGGCTTCCGCCTTCCATCCCGAGTTGACAGGAGACACGCGGATGCACCGCTATTTCCTGGACATGCTTCCGGTGGGAGCGGCTTCATGATCCGCTCGTTCCGCATGACAGATGCACCATGCCTGCTCTTGCAGGGCGGTCCCAGCAGCAGAGACCTTGTGCACGCCCGACATTCCCTGGGGCATGAGAGCCGCAGGCTGACCCGGACAACGGCGGCCTGGCTTGGCATGTCCAACGGGCCTCGCCGAAAGGTGATTGGCTCATTCGAGAACGGATCGGTCGAGGCGCTCGTCATCGTGCAGGTGCGGAAGGCCGCCTCCGTGTGGGAGGTGTTCGGCTTCTTCTCCTCCGCCGAGGCATACAACCGGGTGGACGAACTCCTGCTCACCGCCGCCGCCGCGGTAGGCGAGGCGGGCGCAGAGCGCCTCTTCCTGCGCTGCGCAACCGACGGCCCCGCTTCCGGCCCGGCGCGGCGTGCGGGTTTCCACCACGCTGTCTCCGAAGACCTGTTCACCGGAAGACTTGGAACGACTCAGGACACACCGATGCAAATCCGGCCTATGCAGAGCCGCGACGCACACGACGTGTTCCGGCTGCATCTGGCCACCGCTCCCGTGGCCGCTAGGCCGGCGATAGGACTTACCCTCAACGAATGGATGGCCGCCAGGGAGCCCTCGACCGGGAGGAGCAGGGAGTTCGTGTGCGATACTGAACACGGGGTCAGTGCGTGGGCGCGCCTCGACCTCGCGAGCGATTCTGTCACCGTGGAGGCTGCCCTGCACCCGGACTTCCCCACACTGGCCCCCATGTTGGTGGAGGGCGTGGCGCGGGTTGCTCACCGACACTCGCTGGCCCAATGGATCGTGCCCACGTACCAGCCCTACCTCGCCCGGGCACTCACGAACCGCGGCTGGCGTTCAGAGAGCACATACGACGTATCCGTCAAACCCATCGCACAACGCGTACGCCAGCCGATCATGACACCCGTGCAGGCATGAGCAGCTCCCCATGACAACACCTCCACTCACAACGCTCGGACCAACAACAGAGAGGGAACGGCAAGACCTCTACGCCGTGCTGCCGCCTCCGATCCGCAAAGCCGTGGAGGAGCAGTCCGATCCTGAAGACCTGCTCGAAGTCGTGCTCGACCTCGGCAGGCCACCGGAAGCCCGCTTCGCCCGCAGGGACGCATACCTGGGCTGCGCCGACGTCTCCCGGGAGGACCTTGACCACGTCACCGCGCGCGTCGGGGACTTCGGCGACGACAACCGCGCAGGGATCGAACGCACCCTGCACCGCATATCCGCCATACGCAATCGGCGGGGTGAGGTGATCGGCCTGACCTGCCGCGTGGGGCGGGCCATCCAGGGAAGCGCCCGCGTCATCGAGGACCTCGCTCTCTCCGGAAAGAGCATCCTCCTCGTGGGCAGGCCCGGCGTCGGGAAGACCACCATCCTGCGGGAGCTCGCCCGCGTCCTGGCGGACGCGCCGAAGCGAGTGATCATCGTGGATACGTCCAACGAGATCGCAGGCGACGGCGACATCCCCCACCCTGCCATCGGCCGGGCACGGCGGATGCAGGTCCCCACGCCGTCCCGCCAGCACGACGTGATGATCGAGGCGGTGGAGAACCACATGCCACAGGTCATCATCGTGGACGAGATGGGCACCGAACTGGAGGCGATCGCCGCGCGGACCATCGCCGAGCG
>DAOUHP010000009.1:0-2686 GCA_034428575.1 Dehalococcoidia bacterium
ATGGCCGAGGCCGCGCGCTTCGTAGCGGAGCGGCTGCAGGCCGAGGCGCTGGTGGTGTTCACGCAGTCCGGCCACACAGCGAAGACGATCTCCCACCTGCGGCCGAAGGCTCCCGTCTACGCATTCACACCCGACCCCGCGGTCTGCAACGGGCTGGCGCTCTTCTACGGCGTGCGCCCCATCCATGCAGACCTCTCCGACCGCACCGAGACGCGCGTATTGCAGGCGTTCGCCACGCTCCGTGAACGCGGCGCTGTCGCACCGGGCGACCGCGTGGTCGTGTTCGGAGCGACGCGCATCGGCGCGGGGGGCATACCGAACGACATCAATATCCGTACGGTGGGGAGTACTCACATCGATGGACAGGATGGACAGGATAAGGGTGGATCCCAGCGGACGCTGGAATGACAGGAGGCGTGGGCGGTTGACGCGCGGGGCTGCGTCTGTACACTCTGGGCATGGCCGATAACTCTGAAACCGGCTACCTCCGCCTCTTTCCCCTCCAGGCTGTCGTCCTGTACCCCGGGATGGAGTTGCCGTTGATCGTGTTCGAGCCGCGCTACCTGCAGTTGACCGACGAGTGCTTGGCGAACGACGAGCCGTTCGGCGTCCTACTGCTCCAGGAAGGCGCCGAGGTCGGCACGGACGAGATGACCCCGTTCGAAACCGGGACGACCGCTCACATCATGACGACGAGCGAGGCCGGCGGTGGACGGCTCAGCGTCGTTGCGGTGGGCGGACGCCGATTCAAGGTGCGGGAGTTCCTCCGGGACAACGCTTACCTCGCGGCCGAGGTGGAGTACCTGGAAGACGACAGCCACGAGATGGTTGACCCGTCGCTGATCGAGAACGTGCGATGGGACGCGGCCTCCTTCGTGCGGCAACTGGTCGCCTCGCGCGGGGGCTACGTGCGGGAGGTCAATTTCCCGGACGACCCGATAGTGCTTTCCTACCAGGTGGCACAAATATTCCAGGGCAACCTGTCCGTGCAGCAGAAGCTCTTGGAACAACCGGCGTTCGACCGGCTCTGGGACGAGCTGGAGTTGTTGAAGGACGCCCGGAAGCAGTTGGACCGGCGTAGTCGCCGCCGTCCCTCCCACGGTTTCTCGGAGAACTAGCCTCGCCCCCATGGAGCGGCCCAGTGGCGGAAGGGGGAAGCCTTTCACCCTCCTCTGCCACACCCCGCCCCACCGGTTCACCCTCACCCTTGTATCTTGATATGGAGGGGCGGGGCAGACCGTTTCACCCTGGGTTTGTGCAAGACCGTGGGTTAGCTTGGTCGCCCCGCCTATCTCCCATCATAGAGCCCGAACAGTTGCCTGGGCCACCGAGCCCGTATCTGCAAGGATGGGCCAGAGGAGGATCCATGTCTACTGATGTTCCCGTGTTCATAGGTATCGACGTGTCGAAGGAATGGGTGGATGTCGCTGTGCGCTCTACAGGAGACACCTGGCGAGTCAGCCAAGACCAGGAAGGGATAGACGATCTGGTCGTCCAGTTCCAGTCCCTGAACCCACAGTGCGTGGTCATGGAAGCCACCGGGGGTTATGAGATGCCCATGGCCACCGCGCTCGCTGCCGCCGGTGTTCCTGTTGCCGTCGTCAACCCCCGGCAGGTTCGCGACTTCGCCCGCTCCCAAGGCAAGCTCGCGAAAACAGACCGCATCGATGCCGCTGTGATCGCCCATTTCGGCGAGGTGAGCGGTCTCACTGCTCAGCCGCTGGTCCCCGCTGCCGCCCGTGAACTGGAAGCCCTCGTCACTCGCCGTCGGCAGGTCATCCAGATGAGGACGGCCGAGTTGCAGCACCGCCAACGCACACTCCCTCTTGTCCAGCATCGGATCGACCGCATCCTGGCTGCCCTCGAAGGGGAACTCCATGAGCTCGACAGTGAGCTGACCCGGCGCTTGCGCGAGAGCCCGTTGTGGCGGGAGCGGGAAGACCTGCTGCGCAGCGTGCCCGGCATCGGGGCTGTGACCGTCTTCAGCCTGCTGGCTGACTTGCCCGAACTCGGCTCTCTCGACCGCCGAGAGGCCGCGGCAATCGTCGGTGTCGCTCCGCTCAACCGCGACAGCGGCAAGTTCAGGGGCTCGCGCAGGTGCTGGGGAGGGAGGGCGCACGTGCGCGCTGCGTTGTACATGGCCACCCTCGTGGGCGTGCGTCACAACCCCGTCTTGAAAGTGTTCTACGAGCGGCTTGTCATGGCTGGAAAGGCCAAGAAGGTGGCTCTCACCGCCTGCATGCGGAAGCTGCTCACGATTCTCAACGCCATGCTCAAGCATCACACCACCTGGAACCCACAAATCGCTTGACGTCCAAGACAGTTGCTAACCCTCTCCCTCCAGGGAGAGGGGAAAAACGGATCGCTAGTCGTAGTCCTGGAGCGCGCCCTTCTTGTTCTCGGGGCCGGGGACGCCGGTGCAGGTTGCGACGAGGTTCTTCATGCGGCACTGCTGGCCGTACTTGGCCAGCTCCGCCTCGAAGATCTCGTGGACGCGGGGGTCTTCGTCCTCGTACTCAAGCTGGATCCCGCCTTCCTTGATGCTCACCATGGCACGGATCTCGCCGCGGCGAGAGGGGTCGTTGATGCCGCGCTGGTAGGTGTACTTCCGGGAGTTGGACGGGCTCATGTTGATGTAGCGCGCGGGGGTGGTGCCCACGTTGAAGTGCTGGTGGAAGTACTCGCT
>DAOUHP010000010.1:0-1941 GCA_034428575.1 Dehalococcoidia bacterium
GTTATCGACAGCGACATGCACATCATCGAGCCGGTGGACCTCTGGCAGCGGTACATCGACCCGGGCTTCAGGGGCGTTGCACCGATCGGAACGGCAACGAGTGCCTCCGACCTCAACCTCATCCACCCGGACGGACGCCTCTGGGGGAGGGACCCTCTCCGGGGGATGCCGACGGGCCGCCCCGCCGGACAG
This sequence comes from Dehalococcoidia bacterium, assembly GCA_034428575.1. Taxonomy (GTDB): domain Bacteria; phylum Chloroflexota; class Dehalococcoidia; order Lucifugimonadales; family Australimonadaceae; genus Bin16. The sequence goes on from DAOUHP010000010.1 coordinate 193, forward strand.
AACGCCCAACAGGTGGAGGAACGCTTCCGGCCTCACGCCGACCGTGGCTACAGCAACGAGGTCCAATTGGAAGCGATGGACATCGAAGGCATAGACGTGGCGGTTATCTACCCTAGCCGCGGCCTGCATGCCCTGGGCGAACCGGATATGGATCCCACACTAGCAGCAGCAGTCGCCTGTGCCTACAACGACTGGCTCTTCGACTTCTGCAAGGCGGACCCTCAGCGGCTTCTGGGCGCGGGCATGATTTCGGTATTCAACGTAGACGACGCTGTTGCCGAATCGCGGCGGGTCGTCAAAGAGTTGGGGTTCCGCTCCGTTTTCCTGAGGCCCAACATGGTCCACAACCGTCCCTGGCATGACCCATATTACGAACCCCTCTGGGACGCGTTGGAAGAGCTCGGCGTGCCCCTCGGGTTCCACGAGGCCATCTTCACGGGTCTGCCGGAGGTGGGGTGGCAGTTCGGCCAGAACTTCATGCTGCGCCACACCTTCTGCCACCCCATTGAGCAGATGTTGTGCGTGGCCAGCTTCGCAGGCGCGGGTATCTTCGAGCGCCACCCGAACCTCAAAGTGGCGTTCCTGGAAGGAAACTGCAGTTGGCTGCCATTCTTCCTCTGGCGGCTCGACGAGCACTGGGAGCAGATGGGGGATGTCTGGGCGCCGGAGCTTACGATGGCTCCGAGCGAGTACTTCAAGCGACAGGGCTATGCATCGGTCGAAGCTGACGAAGAACCGGTGAAGTACGCCATCGACTGGATGCCGAACCGGAATTTGGTCTTCTCGACTGACTACCCGCACGGCGACTCCAAGTACCCCTACGCCGTCGACCGCTTTCTCCGGCTTGGTGCCAACGACAACGGAGAAGAGGCGGATATCAGCGACGAAGACAAGCGGAGGATCCTCTGGGACAACTGCGCCGAGTTGTATGGCATCAAGGAGCCGGTAGCCAGCTAGCGACCTGTAGCCAACAGTCCCGGCATAGGAGGGAGACATGCCCTACAACAGACAGGGACGGACCAAGGACTTTCCGGTGTTCGACTGCGACAGTCACATCTTCGAGCCCCCTGACGTGTGGGAGAAGTACATCCCGGCCCATCAACGGGAGTTCGCCAAGTCTCACCTCTACGTCGACAACGACCGTGGCGTCCGCGTGCTGAACGGGCGGAAGTCGTTCCTGGACCCTCGCACCTTCTCCTACGCGGCCGAGGTCTGGAACCCCACCATAACGAGGAGCGACATCGGTGCGGTCAGCCCCGAAGACCCGGACTGGGATGAGCGAGTAGGGAGAAATGCCATCACGAGGGACCCCTACGCCCGGCTGCGGGAGATGGACGCATGCGGCATCGACCAGGTGATGGTGTTCCCGTCGGCGCCCATGATCCAGATGCCGTTGGTGAAGAACGCAGAGGCCGCGCGCATATGCGCCCGTGCGTACAACGACTGGGTCGACGACTACTGCTCAGCCAACAGGCAGCGGTTGTTCCCTTGCGGCATCATTGCTCCTCAGGACGTGGACTTCGCCATTGAGGAGTTGCGCCGCATCGCCGGGATCGGGTTCAAGGCTGCCGCCGTGCGCCCCATCCTATCCAATGGGAAGTACCCAACGTTCCCCGAGTATGACCGGCTCTGGCGTGAGTTCGAATCGCTGGGCCTGGCGCTCTGCATGCACACCTTCATCGCCCCTGGAACGATGAGTCGGGAGTTGGCCGAGCGGATAGCGGCGGTGCACCAGGAGGGCGGAATAGG
>DAOUHP010000011.1:0-5687 GCA_034428575.1 Dehalococcoidia bacterium
GGTACCCGGCGATGAGGGTTAGCTTGCCGAGGGGGATGCGGTTGGGCCAGAGCCAGTCGGTCGGCTGCTGGATGAGGAGGTCAAGGGGTTGGAGCCCGGCTTCCTGTGCGCCGGAGGAGGAGTAGAGGTGCGTTCGGGGCATGAGGCCGCGCCTGGCGAGGGCGTCCAGCACCTTTTCGAAGGGGCAGCGGGTGCACTCGAACGAGACGCCATGTTTCGGGTTCCAGGTGACGCTGAGGGTGGGGACCTCGGGGTTGTCGTGCGAGGGGCAGTGGAACCTGCCGGGGTTTTCGCACGAGCATCCGGGGACGCCGCAGCGGAGGGCGGTCTTGAGGCGCTCGACGTAGGCGCCGTCCTCCGGCGGGAGCATGTCGGGGGTGACGTAGCCTTCGGGCACGGGAGCGGGTTGTGTAGTCATGAGGACATGGTAGGGAGGGGCGCGTTGGGGGCGCAACGGGCGCGTGTCACCTATTCAACGGGGGCCCTCCGCTTCCTGTGCGCTTCCCTTGCGCACACCTCATGACGGCCGTTAGGGTGGCAAGTGCGACAGCGGGCTTCTCCGGGGTGAGCCAGCTGTCTCAAACGTCGATTCCCGTTCCGAGTGGGGGTTCCTTTGCTCAAGCTTGCCTGGGTGCTGCTAACCCTGCTCTGTGCCGCCTGCGCCACTCCAACGCCTACTCCACCTGCCGTGTCCACTACGGCGCCGCCGCTTCCTGCCCCGACGGCGACGGCTACACCTACTCCAACGCCGACCCCGACTCCGACACGCGCCCCATCGCCGACGCCGATTGCTACCCTGCCGCCCTCCTCCATTCCCACACCTGCGTTCACACCCGATCCTGCGCCTGAGTCCTCCCACCTTACCGAGGAGATACCCCCTTGCACTCCTGCTCCTGGTTCATTAGTGGACCCGTGCGAAGCAGGCTACGGACTTTACAATGCCTCCTCAAACTTGGTGTCCCATGTCATGGTAGCGCCTCCTCCAGATGTACCATACAGTGTAGGTGATTATTTGGACGGGTTTGGGTGGTGGGAGAATGGTATAGGACATATCGTGGTACGGGGCACCTATCTCCCAGGCACGGTGCGCTGTACGTCAGGGAATCGTTACCTTAATCCGTCATGGCATAGTGATTCATTGTTCGCCGATACCTTGTTCCTCTACTGCTTTGCAGACGTGCGCGTAAACGAGTACATCATTGGCACAGGGCCATCGGTGCTCACTGTCATTGTGGTGTCCAATTGGCACAGCCGGAACGGGAAATCCGACTATGAACCGGCGGAGATAGAGACCCTGCGAACGACATGGGAACGTGCTCTAACTGAAGGGGGCGAGCAGCGCTACAAGCCTTTTGTAGTAACCGGCCCTGACGGAGGAATTACTGGCAGGGAGGCTATCCTGTTCCTTTCACCATCATCGAATGCGTTCATTGAGACTTGGATGGTGAGGGCAACCTGGGACGTGCAAAAGCGAGAGGGCGACACTGTGATCGCCGTACATCCCGACCTGTACGGATACGTCTTTCGTAACGACTACGAGAGTATTCGCTCGCAACTGGAGATGGGGTTGCCGGCGTTCCGACAAGCTGCGACAGCAGCGCACGAGGCCCGTGTCGCGGCCAACGGTGGGCGTATTGGCGCCGATAGCAGTCTGCCGATGCTGGTCACCGATACGAACAAACTGGAATCGTACTTCCGCGAGATCGGCGCGTACGACGACCCGGACAACCCGCCCGCGCAACCGCCACCGCCGTACGGGCTCTTCGAGTACCTTACCGAGGAGATACCCCCTTGCACCCCCGCGCCAGGTTCCGTCGTAGACCCGTGCGAACCCCTGACGGATGTGTTCGGGATACCCGACCCGCCTGGCCGCGTCTTCTGGTTGGGCGATGAGCCACCACGGGACATACAGTACTTCCATGAGCGGACATCCCCGGCTCACCATGAGCGGGGATTCCCTCACCCGCCGCGCAAGCGCGTCCCCCTCTCCCAAAGGGGAGAGGGGAGCGGCCATGGGCGCTCACAAGGGATGCCTCTACACCGGACCAGGTTGCGCGCTGAAGCGCGAGCCTTCGCTGGGTGGTTCGACAGGCTCACCATGAGCGGACATCCCCGGCTCACGATGAGCGGGGATTCCCTCACCCGCCGCGCAAGCGCGTCACCCTCTCCCAAGGGGAGAGGGGGTGGTTCGGCGGGTGAGGCATTGGCGGCGTCCCTCACCGCGCGCTAAAGCGCGTTGCCCTCTCCCAGGGGGAGAGGGGAGCAGGCGTGGGCGCTCACAAGGGATGCCTCTACACCGGACCAGAGGCGGCTGGTCCTTTTTCCATCAGGACGAGGCTACGGCCATTCCTGCCGAAAAGTTAATAGAAAATCATATGAATCAACTGTGAAGTCATCTCTATGTCATCAAGGAGGATGCTAGGATGTCGAGGACCCGCGTCGCAGGAAGACGCGCGGTCCAGAGGGACCCAGGTGCGAAATCTCCCAGCAGACCCCGCCCTGCTCTACAGGGCAGCCATCGCGGCAGGGCTCCTCCTCGTCCTCGCTGCCGTGGCGCTCGCGCTGTTCGCGCAACCGGCGCAAGGGCAGGAGAGCGCAGAGCCGACTGCCACCCCCACGCCGGAACGACGCGAGGGCTACGAGGAGCGGCTCGCCGCCAGGATCCAGCGGTACCAGGAGGCCCGCGCCGCAGCGCGCGGGGTATCCGGACAGGCGTCAACCGGGTTGATCTCGGACGTGGACTCGCCGATCCGGTTGGACGAGAGCGGTGAAATCACGATCGACGTGGACGGCCTGGATACGGACCTCAACTACCGCTACAGCCTACCTCTCCGGACCAACCGCAACGGGCTGTGGTTCCACGAGGAGTGCAAGTATCGCTCCGAGGTGATCAGCGTACCCGCGGGGGAGGAGTCCCACGAAGAAGACGTGACCTACCACGGATGCGTTCGGGGGACCTACACGATCACGGTGCAGCTCATCGAGCGGAGCATCGGGGAGAACGAGGAGTACGTGCTCGAAACCGATTCCGAGAGAGTCGTCGTCAATGGTGACGACTCCACCGCAACACCAACGCCGACACCTACGCCGAGACCCACCGCAACGCCCACTCCGACACCTACGCCGAGACCCACCGCAACGCCCACTCCGACACCCACGCCGAGACCCACCGCGACACCTACTCCCACAGCGACGCCAACCCCTACGCCGACGGCTACAGCGACTCCTACTCCTACGCCGACGGCTACTCCCACTCGGCCGCGGCCACCTGCTCCCACGAACCTGCGCGCCAACGGGCACAGCGACACTTACAGTGAGGAGGGCGAAACTGACACGATTACCCTGCGGTGGGAGAGCGTGCCAGGAGTGACACAATACGAGGTGCGGTACACCGGTGAGTTGTGCAGCAACTTGGTTGTGGATGCCAAAGTGACGGAAGATGTTGAGTGTAATGCAGGCGATTCGTGGACAACGATACCGATCACCGTCAATTCCGTCCAAGCTGGAACCACTATCGAGAAAAGCCTGTCGTTCACCATCCCTATGTTGCCAGCGGACCAAGCCACATACAATCGCCTGATAGAGAAAATCCTACAACCGTCTCCTCCACCGTTGCCACCTATGTATAGCTCGCGTGAGATCTCGAACCCGCTCTATCGCGTCGAGATTAGGGCGATGATTGGGAGCCAAACATCGGATTGGTCGAACCCTGTATTTGTCTTCCCTACCGGCCCAATTGTCAATATCTTGGAGCGTGAATTCTATCCTGAAGTGGTCGCCAGCCTCCCGCTAGGGCCGGGAGGTTCCAGTATGCACAACTACACAGTCTGCACGGATTCCTTCTCGACCGCCGCATGGGATGCTCTCATAGATGAGAGCATAGGGGGCACTATCGAAGCTGCAATCGGAGCGTGGAAGGACGCAGTCCGTTGGATGAGCCACGATACCAACATCATCGAGGCAACAGTCACCCAGAGTAGCATGTGCCCTCAGGACGACTATGTTCGCTTCGTTTCAGAGAGTCAGATAACCACTGCCTGTACTACAGAGAACCGCCTTACCTTAGCCTGTGCAAGATCGGGGAGGATAATCCTGAGAGATCAGCTCTCTAATCTCAATGATTACTCCAATTGGAGTGAGCGTCAGCCTAAAGCCGAATGTTCGTTACTGCATCAAACTGTGATGCACGAGGCGGGACACATTCTGGGGTTGGGTCCGAACAACACCCATTCAGACCTTCGCAATACGATCATGTACTACAGCTTATTCCAGTGGCAAAGGCCATATTGCACGCCGCAGCCGCATGATGTTGTTGCGACGATGGCGCAGCACCAGTCGCGGTAGGAAGACACGATGACTAATCCTCGCGCAACCCATATCGTTCTTATTCTGGGGCTTTCATTGCTGCTCGTTGCGTGCAGTTCATCTCCCATCGTCACTGAACTGCCAAAAGTGACTCCAACACCTACTCCAACACCTGCTCCAACTCCTACGCTAACCGGAATGTCCTTTCCCATGGTTTCGCCGTACGCTTCCTATCTGACTGAGGAGATACCCCCTTGCACGCCCGTCCTCGGCTCATCGGTGGACCCATGCGAGGTTGGCGAGGGGCTCCTAGGTGTCACCTCAGGCTCAGTATCCGCTCTGGTGATTGCTCCCCCGCCAGATGTTCCGCACCGTGTGGGAGGCTACTTGGACGGGTTTGGATGGGCTGATTACTCAGTCGGGCACATCGTGGTTAGAGGCACGTACCTCCCAGACACCATTCGTTGCACGTCCGGTAACACGTTCCAAGAGCCGGATCATCTGCTCCCTGGGGAAAACGAACCGCCGTCTTTCCTGAGCAATGCCCTACTGATCCTATGCTATGCAGACGTGCGTGTGAACGCCTACCTCGTTGGAATGGGCCCGTCGACGCTCACCGCCGTTGTTGCACACGAGTTATATGGCGAGCGTGGGAACTCCTACTACGAACCGGCAGAGGTCGAGGCACTGAGGGCAATCTGGGAGCGTGCCCTGACCCAAGGCGGCAGACAGGACCACCGCCCCTATCCCCATACAGTATCCGGGCCTACCCGGGGAATCGCTGGACGAGAGGCCATACTATTCTTAGGACCGTCATCGGACGCCTCAATTGAGGCGTGGCGGGTGTATACAACATGGGACTTGCAGCGGAGGGAGAACGGGACGGTGGTCGCCGTTCACCCCGATCGATATCATCGCGCCTATCGGGACGACTTTGAACAGTTGCGCTCGCAACTGGAGATGGAGTTGCCCACGTTCAAACAGGCGGCTCAGACAGCGGACAAGGCCCGCATCACCGCCAACAATGGACGCATACGCCCGGAGCCAGATTTCCCGATGCTGGTGTCCGACGCGAACCAACTCAGCAGCTACGTTCGCGAAGTGGGCGGGTATGACGACCCGGACGCCCCACCCGCGCAGCCGCCTCCGCCGTGCGGGCTCGCCGTGCCCGATCAGGCCGATAACCCCGGCCTGATGCAGGACTGCATGGCGCTCCTCGCCGCGAAGGACGCGCTCCGAGGGACGGCGTCGCTCAACTGGAGCGTGGAACAGCCCATCGCTGAGTGGGACGGCATCACCACGAGCGGCACGCCGCTCCGCGTGACGCGGCTGGAGCTGCGGGACAAGAGCCTGAGCGGGAGCGTTCCGGCGGAGTTGGGCAG
>DAOUHP010000012.1:0-4252 GCA_034428575.1 Dehalococcoidia bacterium
TTGCGGGATACGCGCCCGCCGCGTCTCCACGCCAAAGATGGCCACCATCACGCCAGCGACGACCAGGAAAACGGACACCGTGATGAACGCCGACTGGAATCCCGCGTTGTCGGCCACGGAACCGATGACGATGGGACCGATCACCTGGCCCGCGATCATGGAGAGAGACCAGACGCCGAGGAACGCGCCGCGTCGATCGTCCGGCGCGAGGTCCATCGCGTAGACCTGCGTCGTGCCGGTGCCGAATGCCTCGGCGAACCCGAACGCGAGCACGGCAAGCAGCGCGGTCTCGAACCCGGAGAGGCCGGACATCATCCAGACGGCGCCGGACATCGCCAGGAGCGCGAAGATGAGCGTGCACTTGCGCCCGATGCGGTCGTTGGCGATGCCGGCGGGGATGGCTGCGCCGAGCGCCAGGATGCCGGAGACGGCGATGAGGATGCCGACCCGCGCCTCGTCCAATCCGGCGGCGTTCGCGCCCTGCACGGGGAAGAAGGTGCGGAATATGCCGGTGCCCCCGGCGACGAGGTTGACGGAGAACGTTGCGATGACCAGTGCGAAGAACGCGCGCGACCGGAACATGGCGAGGTTCAGGCGTTGCAGGATGCCGACGCCGGGCGTCTGCCTGGAGGCAGGTCGCGCTGCTCTGCGGGAGTCACGCACCCAGAGCAACGTCACGAATATGACCGCGATCTTGCACGCGGCGATGAAGAGGAACACGGCTCGCAGGTCGGTCGAGAAGGCGATGACCCCGGCGATCGCCGGGCCGATGAGCGTTCCCGTGCGGGAGGAGACCTGCCGGAGGGCGACGGCTCTTCCGCGCGTCGCCACCTCGGTGTAGTCGGCCATGAGGGCGTTGGAGGCGGTCATCCAGGTCCCGATGCCCAAGCCTGCGAGCAGTTCCATCAGGAAGAACGACGTGTACGTGGTGGAGAGGAACTGGCCAATGAGCGCGGTGATGTGGATGACCGCGCCGAGGATGATGAACCACTTCCTGCCGAACCGGTCGGTGAGGTAGCCGGTGAGCGGGCCGGTAAACGTCCGGGGCGCGGCGCTGACGGCGGACACGAGCGCCACAAGCAGGAACGACTCGCTCAGTTCGTAGGCGAAGAGCGGCCTGACGAGCCAGAGCCCCCCGGTGCCGAACCCCCAGAAGAAGAACATCAGGAAGACAGGCAGAGTCCGGGGGGTCAGCAGGTCTCTGAACCGCTCGGCAGATGAGGAAGAGCGCATCGCCGCGCGATGGTACTACTTCATATCAACAGGGGATGCACAGGATCGACAGGATGAGCGCAGTCAGCAGGCTTTGGCTCCTTCGAGATCAGACATGCACGCAGTCTCGCTCTACGGACGCACGGAGTTCGGGGCGCAGCGCCTTGCTCGTCACGAGGTCTACTGTTCGGCCTGTCAGGTCCTCTATGTAGAATTGCACACCGAAATACGACCGCGACGTAGCGGGGCCGTCAAATGTGACCAGGATGTCGAGGTCGCTGTCGTCGGTGGCCTCGTCACGCGCGAATGAACCGAACAGCGCGAGGCTCGTCATGCCGAAGCGCTCGATGAGCGTCTGCTTGTGTGTCTCCAGCAACCGGATTATCTCGGTCTTGTTCATAGTTCCTTACCAGCGTAGGTAAACCCAAGGGTGTCAGAAGACACCGTGATTATACCCGTGCCCGGTTCCCGCACTAACAAATGGCGGAGGAGTTACACGCATAGAATCGGAGCATGAGCAACCATGACGAATGGCGCGGCGTCATCGGCGTACAGGTGACGCGCATCCAGCGGAGGCGGAGGCGCCGCGCAGCATGACCCTACCTACGGAACGAAAGGAATGAGGCTCCTGATTCTGGAGCCGCCACGCCTACGGAACGGCCCCCTGCGCCTCGTCTACAGCAGCAAGGTCAGATTCTTCGACATCAACACGCTCTGCGCCAGGATGACTTTGCGCCTCGCTATCTTCCAGTTCCCTTCCACCATCCTGAGCGTGTCCTCGCGGCGACCGACGAACAGGTCGGTCTCGGTCTCGACTCGGTTGCGGTAGGTGACGAAGTTGCACTTCACGTCGACCTCGTCGCCCCTGTCCTCGACGACCTGAACGTTGGAGATCGAGTGGACGATCCGTGAGAGCGGCTCCTCAGCCCAGTGCACGCCTGTGAGGATCTGCTGCATCCGCCTGGCGAGCGTGTCCTTACCCTCGTCGATCCAGTTGAGTTCGTCCATCTCGCGGGTCTCCTCCCGCTCCTGCTCCCCAAACTTGACGTTGCGGATCAGGGGCATGAAGTAACGCATGTCCTCGGTGAGCAGGTCCACCCACTCCAGGAACCGCCGCTCGTCGTAGAGAGAGGCCTCGTGGTAGAGGAACTGCTCGATCTCGTGGTGGCGCGCCATCGCGGCCACTGCTGATTGCTGCTGTTCCGTGGCCATCTCCGCTTCCTGCCTCCCGTCCGCCGTCGTCGGTCGTGCCTCGTGAGCTAGGAGTCCCGGTTCGCGTCTCACCGGTCCCGCACAGGCCAGGTGAACGCCTCCATCAGGGGAGGGAGCCCCGGGTCTGGCGACGCGCCATGACTTCATCCCAGTCCTTCGACGCCATCAGGTCTGCCCAGAATGCGTACATGCCGAACTGGTTCTGTTCTCCCATCCCGAAAACGATCTTGCCGGGCAGGTCCGGATGGTCCTCCATGTTATGCATGCCCATCTGGTAGTTGTACGGCTGGCGGGATGCGATCACACCCCGGCTGGCCTTGGCGGCGTGATTCCAGTTCTCCATGTCGTCCTGCTCCGTCATGCCCGCGGGCCCGGAGTAGCGTAGCGAGTAGTGGCGCATCAGGTCCTTGACCTCTTGCGGCGCGTTCGCGTCAACGAGGAACCAGCTCCAGAATTCGGACTTCAACGCTTCACCTGCAGGGTGGAGCAGGAAGATGCGGCGGGGTTGACGGCACCAGAAGGAGAAATTGGGGAAGGCATTGCCACCGCTGCCCAGTACGCGCGCACGGTCGCCGTAGTTCTTCTTGCGCTCGTAGTAGCAGTGCTCGGCCCATTCCGCCGCGACTTTGTTGTTCTGCAGTGCGGGCGTCCACGGCGCGTCGCCGAGCTGGAGCGAGCCCATCATCGCGTGCCCGTAGTCCAGAAGCGAGTTGAAGCTGACCGTCTCGCCCTGTCCGTCGCGCCGACCTTGCCCGGCGGAAGGACCGATCCCGACGAGGTCGACCGAACGGTGGCTGATGCCGTGATAGAAGTCGCCCGCCCGGTTCTCCGCGGCCGATTTCCAGTTGGTCGGTGTGATCCACTTCTGCACGCCGCCGTAGACCTCTGAGCCGCCCGGCGTCCCGTCCCGGCCGTCCAGCAGGTCGTCCATGTAGAACAGCATGTCCCCCATGTACTCCTGGAAGTTCGGCGCCGTCTTGTCCCAGGTTGCCCAGATGGTCCCCTTGTAGTTGGCGATCTGGGCCACTTCCACGAGTCCCCACTCTTCCTTGTCCAGCCGCGAGTGGTAGGCCTCTTTGAAGTACGGAACGCCCACGAGAGAACCGTCGAGGCCGTACGACCAGCCGTGATAAGGGCAGCTGAAGACCGGCGTGTTCCCCTCGTCGTAGCGGCAGACCCTCATCCCCCGGTGCATGCACGAGTTCAGGAAGACGTGCACCTCTCCCTGGCGGTCCCGCGTCATGATCACAGACTCTTCGCCCATCCTGGAGACGAAGTAGTCGCCCGGCTTGCTGACCTGCGACTCGTGCCCGATGAACAGCCAGCATCTCGCGAAGACCCTCTCCTGTTCGAGCTGGTAGAGCTCCTCGTCCACGAATATGGACCTGATGACCGTCCGCCGCCCGTGGTCAACCCAGCGTTCCAGTGCCTGTTCCAACGCCGCGTCGCTCATCGCCATGGGGAACCTCCTGGCTGTCGCGGACCGTGAGTCGCTGTGCGATGGCCCGATTATGCGTGAAGACGGATGTGCACGCCAATGCGTTCAGGTGGGGTGCCGCTATTCCATGTGCCGGCTCACTCACACAGCGCATGCCGCCAGTGCCTGCGCTGCTATGCCGGCCAATCCCGCAGCCAGCGGCACTCGGCCATGTGGCCGCGCAGGCCGCCGTCAGGGCAGGAGCAGGGTGCTTCAGCGACGTGCTTGTACCCCAGCGCTTCGAGGCGATTCTCGAAGCCGTACCAGAATCCATGCCCTTCATCGATCGAGAGGAACCCGGCGTTCTCCGCGTCGAGCACCTCGTTCGGCGTGGGGCCCATCGCATATCTT
>DAOUHP010000013.1:0-8651 GCA_034428575.1 Dehalococcoidia bacterium
CGCCCCGCGAGCCTCGAGGCTCGCGGGGCGTTTCCATGTCTGGCAGGAGAAGGCGTCTGCCTTCAATGCTGGCACTCACGGGATGCACTGTACTGAATCCGCCACAGTTCGTTTGCGGGCAGACCCTAGTCCAGCACCTCGGCGGTCTGCTTCTCGATCTCAGGGAAGAGCAGCGACTTCACGACCACCGGCACGACTCGCGCCGGGTAGATCATCTCTCCGATGTCGATGAAATCGAACTCTTGCAGGAAGAGATTGTCGATGGAGATGACCGGGTTCGTGATGCCCATGTCCTTCGTGATGGTCTCCCCGATGAGCTTGGCGAAGTCGCCGGTGAAGACGAGCATGAGCGGCGCACCCTTCGCCAGGGAGCGCGGCGCCGCCGCCACGATCCCGTCCGCGATCTTCCGTATCTGGGCGTAGCGCGGCAGGCCGTCCCACTCGAATGCGAGCGCGACCGGCTGCTCGCCCTCCACGAGGTCCTGCCGCTCGAATGCCTCCGCGACGAGCCCGGCAACCTCCTCCGGCTGCACCTCGCGGTCCTCGGGCAGCCGGGAGATAAGCACCGGCACGTTCCGGTAGGGGAGGAGCGACGGGTCCGATATGGAGAGCGTGTTGCCGCTCAACTGCACGGTGAACTGCGACGCGCCGATGACCGTGGCGCGGATCCGCTCCGCCGCGGGCTGCACCGGCGCGGGCAGGGCGTGCTCGGCCATCTTGCGCCGGACGGCTGCCGCGAGCGCCACCGCGAGATCGCCGAACTCCTGTGTCTCGTTGTTGTAGACGTACTCTGAAACTCCGCCGGAGAAGACGAGCGCGTCGAAGGTTGCGTCGAGCGGGATGTCGGCGGTCAGCAGCAGTGCCTGCGTCAACTCGGAGCGCGGGCGTCCCTGTATCACGTCCAGCAGGCACTCGGCGAGCGCATCGGCGATGGCAGTGCGGTGCTCGTCCGGCAGGGGTTCGCCGAGCGCGAGCGGCACCCCGATGCTGTCGGCGGCTGTGTGCGCGGCGTCCTCGATGCGCGTGACGACGTCACCTCCATCCGTGGCGACGAGCCGTCCGCCGACGTTGAGAGCGGCGGTATGGAGGATGCGTCCGCCCTGCACGAGCGCGAACTTCGTCGTGCCGCCGCCGATGTCCACGTTCAGCACCGCCTGGCGCGGGTTGCGTGAGAGCTTCACCGAGCCTGACCCGTTGGCAGCGAGCACCGACTCCAGGTTGTGGCCTGCGGAAGCGCAGACGAACTTGCCTGCCTGGTCGGCGAATATGTCGGCTATCGCGTGGGCGTTGCGCCGCTTGATCGCCTCGCCGGTGAGGATGATGGCGCCGCTGTCCACGTCCTGCGGCTCGAAGCCTGCCTCCGCATAGGACTCCGCAACGAACCGCTCCAGTTGCTCCGTGTTGATGAGGTTGTCGTGCGTGTAGGGCGTGAGCAGGATGGGGGACTTGTAGAGCGTCTGCCTGTCCACGACAACGTACCGGCTGGAGTGCATCTCCTGCACGCGCTGGAGCGTGATGCTGGAGAACATGAGGTGCGACGTCGAGGAACCGATGTCGATGCCGACCGTTGTCAGCTCGATGACCTCGTAGTGGTAGTAGTCGTGGTCTGGGTTGTTCAGTTCGATGCTGAGTTTGGCGAGGCGCTCTTCGTCCGGGTCGTGGATGTGCGCCCAGGGCTCGTCGTGCATGAGGGCTGGTCTTCCTTTCGGTTGTCTATGCGATGGGCTGGAGGGCTAGTGATTCTCCACGCCGGTGTAGTCCCAGCGATAGTTGCGGTCACGGTACGCCTCGCCCGGCATCTGAGACTCGATGCCGCGCTCGGCCAGCTGGCTCTCGAAGTATTCGCGTATCCAGGGCTCCTCGTCCGGGTACTCTATCTGGTCGCGCGAGAGGTCCTGCACGGACTCGGACATGCCCATGAACTGGTTCGGCGGATGCAGCGCGAGGTAGCGTCCCGGAACTGCGCCGAGGTTGAAGTGCTGGTGGAACCAGCGGTCCGGGGGTACGAAGCAGCTCGCCTCGTGCCAGTGGATGACCATCTTCTCCTGGCCCTCCTGCCACATGATGGAGTAACCCTCGCCGCCGGGGATGACGATGACGCGTCCGGGCCCGTGACGGTGCCCCTTCTTGTACGTCCCCGCCGGGAATACGGACATGTGCGCACGCAGTTCGGAGCCGGGTATGCGCATGTACACGGAGCGGTTCATGGAGCCGCGCCCAGGACGATGCATCAGTTTGTCCCACACGCCCATGTCCGGGAAGAAGTTGCCCAGCCAGAGGGTGCGCCCGGCTGCTCCCTCGGCCACGTGCTCCTGCGTTGTCGCCTCAGCCTCGGAGTAGAAGTCCTCGCCTGCCAGCACATCCTCCTCGAACGGGTTGTTAAAGAAGAAGTCCGGGTTGGGGATGGCGGACATGGCGATGGGCAGGTAGTTGTAGTGCAGCAGGCGGGCGGGCCTGTCGCCCTGCATGTTGTTGAATTGCGCCCACGAGTTACGCGGGACCAGGAAGAGCGAGCGTGGCGACCACTCGAACGTGTGCCGCTCGCCGTCGCCGCTCCACACGGACGCGGTGCCCTGTCCGCTGGCTACGTAGACCATCTCGTCGATCGCCTGCTTGAACGGCCTGATGGAACCACCCGGCGGCACCTCCTGCACGCGCCCTTCCACCACGCCGGGCATCCCCTCCAACTGGATGAATGCCGCGTCGCACTCGCGCAGGTCCCAAGGGCCAAGTTCGATGTCGCGCAGGTCTTCGATGTAGTAGCCGCGATGGACGGGGATACCCTGTGCGTTCATCCAGCGGTCGTAGGTGAAGTCTTCGGCCATGTTGCCTCCTGGCTGTCCCTGTTGGGCCTGCCGCACGGGACGGCTGCGGCGGGCGTGCGTTGCCGGTAATAGAAGCGGAGCATATCATGCCGCTGCCCGGATACTTGCATGAGATGAGGTATGTCATCGTGAGCAGTGCAATGAACAGGTCGCATAGCCCCGTATACACGACACGTGGACTGGTCGGTTCAGCCTCGCCGCTGGCAGGCGCGGCCGGAGCGCAGGTGCTGCGCGAGGGAGGCAACGCGTTCGACGCCGCGGTAGCCGTCGCGGCCGCCGAAGCGGTAACGCTGCCGATGATGTGCGGCATCGGGGGCGAAGTGTTTGCGCTTCTCTACCACGCCGCGTCCGGCACGCTCTACGGCATCTCCAGCTCCGGCAAGGCGCCGATGCGCGCGAGGCGGGAGTACTTCACTGACCTGGGGTACGTGAAGATGCCGGCGGACGGCCCGCTGACGCCTGCCGTTCCCGGCGAGGTGCGCGCGTGGCAGACGATCGTCGATCGATTCGGGACGCGCTCGCTCGCATCGCTCATCGACCCGGTCATCAGCCTCGCGTCCGAGGGCTTCTCGCTGCCGCCGCGCTCGGCCAGCTACTTCAACGATCACTACGACAAGATCGCCAAGTACGAGTCGACCGCGAAGACGTACATCAAGGCCGACGGCTCGCCGTACCAGGTCGGCGACGTGTTCGCTCAGCCGAACCTCGCGCGGTCGCTGCGCCGCATCGCGGAGCACGGGCCGGACGAGTTCTACCTTGGCTCAATCGCAAAGCAGATAGCGCAGGCGATGGCGGACGGCGGCGGCCTCATCGACGAGGCGGACCTTGCGGGACAGGAGGCGGTCGTCTACGAGAACCCACCGTCCGTCCGCTTTCACGGCCACACCGTTTACGCCACAGGTCTGCCGTCGCAGGGCATGCTGACGCTCGAGCTGCTCAGCCTCCTGGACGGGTTCGACCTGGCAGCGCTCGGCCACAACACGGTGGAGAGCATCCACGCGATGGTCGAGGCGAAGCGGTTGGCGTTCGCCGACCGTCTCGCGTATGTGGGCGACCCGACGTTCATTGACGTGCCGTTGGACGAACTGCTGTCAGCGGAATACGCGGCAGAGCGCATCAAGCGGATCGACCCTGAGCGCGCCGCCGAGGGCATCGTGCCCGCGGGTGAACTCGCGCACTCCGTCGCACCCACGCCGAGCACGTCGTACTTCAACGTCGTCGACCGGGAGGGCAACGCGGTCTCGTTCATCCACAGCCTCTCGGCGTACTGGGGCAGTGGGTTCGTGGCCGGCGACACCGGCATCCTCTTCAACGACAGAGCGGGACGCGGCTTCTACCTGGACGAGGGGCACGTCAACGTCATCGCTCCGGGCAAGAAGACCATCAACGCCATCCACGCCTACATGGTGGTCAAGGACGACAAGCCCGTGCTCGTCGGGGGCACTCCCGGTGGCGACAACCAGCCACAGTGGAACGCTCAGGCGGTGTCCAACGTTATCGATCACGGCATGAACGTGCAGGAGGCTGCAGACGCGGCGCGCTGGACTCACTTCCCCGGCACCGACCCCCGCACGATAGACGAGGATATGGTGCTCCGCCTCGAGGACGGGTTCCTGGAGGAGACTCTGCGGGCGCTGGAGGCGAAGGGCCACAAGACCAGGGCATACCCGAGCGTCGGCACACCCGGCGCGGTGCAGTTGATAGGCATCGACCACGAGCGGGGCGTCCACACCGGCGGCACCGACCGCCGCTCTGACGGATACCCCATTCCGGAATAGGCATCTTCCTGCGGGGGAGAACCAGCTGAGGGAGAACAGATGGCGATAACGCTGATGGCGGACCACGAGTACGCCGCCGAGTACCTGGCGAACGGCACGGTGCAAGTGCAGGGGTTCGACGTGGAGACGGCCTGGCCGGAGGGCGGCGCAGGCGCGGTGTACGGCAAGCTCTTTACCGAGCCGCCCTACGACATCATGGTCGTGCCCATCACCAACTACCTCATCGCCCGGGACCTTGGCCGTCCCGTCATCGGCATCCCCGTATTCCCGGACGTGTCGTTCGCGCACATGGGGGCGCAGGTGAACGTGAACGCCGGCATCGGCGGGCCGAAGGACCTGGAAGGCAAGCGCGT
The DNA here is from genome assembly GCA_034428575.1 of Dehalococcoidia bacterium. Taxonomy (GTDB): domain Bacteria; phylum Chloroflexota; class Dehalococcoidia; order Lucifugimonadales; family Australimonadaceae; genus Bin16. The sequence continues at coordinate 4,957 of DAOUHP010000013.1, forward strand.
GGGCGTGCGCGGCTGGGGGTTCAACCCCGGCACATGGATGCGGGGCGCGCTCGCGGACGTGTATGGCCTCGACTTGACGAAGGTGCACTGGGTGGAGGCGGAGCCGAACTCGCTGATGAGCGTGGACTACCCCCGCGATCCGCGCTTCAGCGTGTCGAAGGGCGGCGACCAGGTTGGGGAGTTGGAGAGCGGCGAGTTGGACGCGGTGCTGTTCGACCGCGCAGGTCCCCCGCTGGGCGCGAACTGCGCGCGGCTGTTCGACGACCCGCTCGATGCGGCGCTCACGTACCACTGGCAGAGCGGCGTTTTCCCGGTCAACGTCATGCTCACGGCGAAGCAGGACGTGCTCGACGCCAACCCCGGACTCGGGCAGGCCGTCGTGGACGCGTGCGACGAGGCGCGCCGTCTCTACTACGCGAACGCCTCAGACGACGACCAGCACATGGGACTGCGGGTCGGCTGGCTGCGCGAGCACGGCCTCTTCCCGCACGAGAACGGGCTGGAGAACAACCGCAGCGCCATCGAGACGATCGTGCGCTACGCGGCCGACCTCGGCATCATCAGCCGTCGCTTCACCCCGGAGGAGTTGTTCTTCGACGGCGCGTGCTAGAGCAGCAGGGTACCCTTAGACGTGCTTGGGGCATATCGACCCTAATGGACAGGTAGTACAGAGCGGATCGGTGGGCCTGCACCATTTCTGGCCAATGTCCCATGCAGGCCAGTCCAGTTCACCCGGGAACGGGGGATTGAGTTCACGTGCGACTTCTACTGCTTCTCTCTCGGTCTCGGTCCGCGTAAGCCCGGTTCGTCTGAATACACGCATCACGTGTACGTCGGGCTTGACGTCTATCTCGTGTTCTTGACCGCGGAACTCTCTCCAGTCATCCCGTAGTATCCGGACAGTCATTGCTGCAATTCCCTGACCGATACCGTAGATGCCGTTAACAAGCCTTCCTTCAACTTGCTTGGGAGAGGCATTACGCCAGATAGCTGATGCGTCACCTCCAAAACCCATAACCAATGCGGCTATGTCGCCTAGTGTCCTTGCTCCCTTCTTGCATCCATAACGAGGCCTGATGGGTAGGCTTTCTAGCAGGTGCTGCAACTCAAGCGGCGTCATTTCCACGAGTAACGAAGCGCTTAGGCTGCCCTTCTGTTCGATCCAATAGGGAATCTCCCAAGCCTTTTGCCAAGGCATTCCTCTGTCAAATGCGACGCCTATAAGGAATGCCAACGGGTTGGTGTACAGGAGATCTCCAACGTCTTTAGGCAAAGCGCCCCTGTCAGGCAACTCGCCCGTGGAAGAGTGCAAGTTGCTGTTTCGATGTCCGATGAGTGCAGCAACTATTGCTGACGACACAACCAGCCTCGTTGCATTACGCGTCGCGGACGGCAGCGACCCCCAGGCGGAACACCTCGATGGTGCGCTCTATGTCCTCGTCCGAGTGGCAGGCGCCGACGTAGAGCTTGCCGGGCGACTTGAGGATGCCGTTGTCCAGCAGGGTGTTGTCGAATATGCGGTTGAGCGTCTTGTCCACGAGCGTTGAGCGGTAGTCGACGATGGGGTGCTCGGTGAAGTAGACATCGAACATCATGTCGATGCCGCTGACCTGCGCCGGGACCTCCGCCTCGTCGAAGAGGCGCTGGAGCGTGTTGCGCAACGTGGCGGCGCGGGCGTGATACGCCTCGTAGGTGCCGGGCTCGCGGAGCACTTCGAGAGTGGCGAGTCCAGCGGCAGCGGCGACCGGGTTGCCGTTAAGCGTGCCGCTCTGCGGGACGTAGACGTCCGGCGCCACGGAGCCCTGGTCGTACGATTCCATGATCTCCCGCCTCCCGACGATGGCCGCGAGCGGGAAGCCGCCGCCGACGATCTTGCCGATGGCCGCGATGTCCGGTACGGCGTTGTAGTACTCCTGCGCGCCGCCGTACGCGAGGCGGAAGCTGGTGACGACCTCGTCGTAGATGAGCAGGACGCCGTAGCGGTTCGTTAGCTCGCGCAGCCCCGGCAGGAACCCGGACTGCGGAGCGATGGTGCGCTGCACCGGCTCGACGATGACCGCGGCGATCTCGTCGTGGTAGCGGTCGAGCAGATCCTCAACGGCGTTGAGGTCGTTGAACGGTGCGACGAGCACAGTCTCCTGGATGGCCCTGGGTATGCCGGCTGAGCTCGGCTCGGCCTGCGGGTAGGGCGTGTTGCCCGTCGGCGCGAGGCTCATCAGCGAGTAGTCGTGCGTGCCGTGGTAGCCGCCCTCGAATTTGAGGATCTTCTCGCGCTTGCGGAACGCCCGGGCGACCTTGAGCGCGTTGTAGGTGGCCTCAGAGCCGCTGCTGACGAACCGCACCTGCTCGGCGCACGGCATGGCGTCGACGATCCGCTCGGCAAGTTCGATGGCGTAGGCATTCTGGGTGAAGAACGTCGTGCCCTTCATCATCGCCTCGGTGGCTGCCGCAATCACCTTCGGGTGGGCGTGCCCCAGCACCATGGGGCCGGAGCCGAGCAGGTAGTCGATGTACTCGTTCCCGCTCACGTCCCAGACGCGGGAGCCGAGGCCGTTGCGCACGACGAAAGCGTGCTCTTCGTCGAGGCGCAGGTTGCCGAGCGTTCCGCCGGGGAGTACGGCAGCGGCCTTGGTCATCAGGGCTTGTTCTTCTGGGGTGCGGTTGGTGTTGCTCATGCATCGATTCTCACACAGGCAGGCTCGGCACGGCTAGGGGCGGAGTCGCGAGGGCATCGGGCGAGAAGAAACGAACACGGGATAAAACCGCGCATTTCCGCGCATCCTGTGTACATCCACGCTTGGTTCCGGCCCTGTGCGCCAAGGCGTTCCTCCGTGCAAGACCGCTCATCGCCGCTCGTGTCCGCTCTTTATCGCTGGTAATCGCTCGGACTGGAGCCCCTCGGCGTGAGAGAGGCCTGAGGCAAGAGATTTGCACAACCCATCCTCCCGTCCCCTCAGTACCCTCACCCTGGCCCTCTCCCCTTGTAGGGAGAGGGGATCAGGCCTCACCAAGCTGTCATGAAGACAGGGTACGCGACGGCGTGGCGTCGGCGTAAGTGGCCGGTGTCATGCGTTAACCGTCAGGCAGGCGGCAGGATGGGATGCGTTGGTGTAGGATGGCGGCGACCGGTGACGCGACCGGCGTAACTCACATACACGGAGGGAGAACATGGCAGTAACGGACGTTGCGGAGGTAACCGCAGGCGGCAGCCCGATGCCGATCTACACGGCGCGCCCGGACGGCGATGGGAAGAGCCCAGCGGTGATCGTGATCCAGGAGATCTTCGGGGTGAACAACGACGTCCGCAGCATCGCGGACCGTTTCGCGGGCGAGGGCTACTTCGCCGCGGCGCCGGAGTTGTTCCACCGTTCCGGCAGGGGCGTGGACATCCCGTTCTCCGAGATGCAGCAGGCATTCGGTGAGCGCGGCAAGCTGAGCAATGACGACATCACGGCAGACGTGCAGGCGACCCTCGACTTCCTGCGGAGCAACCCGGGCGTGGACGCCGACAACATCGGCATCGTCGGCTTCTGCTTCGGGGGCATGGTCTCCTACCTCGGCTCGACGATGGACGGGATCAAGGCAGCCGCGGTCTACTACGGCGGCGGCATCCTGCCCCGCCCCGACGCGGGCCCGGACGCTCCCCGTCTGCTCGACGCCACCGCCGCCGCAGTGCAGGCCCCCATCATCGGCTT
>DAOUHP010000014.1:0-32940 GCA_034428575.1 Dehalococcoidia bacterium
CCCCCGCCGTATCGCCGACATGCCGGAAGAGGGCGTGGATCGCCACGTCTTGTCTCCCATGCCGGAGCTGCTGGCATACCAGTTGGCCCCGGAGGATGGCAGAGACCACTGCCGTCACCTCAACGAGACGATCGCCAACATGATGGACACGGTCCCTGACCGGTTCTACGGGCTGGGGGCGGTGCCGCTCCAGGATGTCGAGATGGCCACCGCCGAGCTCCAGAGGATCAAGGACCTTGGCCTCCAGGGCGTGGAGATCATGACGAACATCAACGGCAAGAGTCCGGGAGATGCGGCCTTTCGACCGTTCTTCAACGAACTCGCGAACCTGGGGCTATCCGTGTTCATGCACGCCCAGCGGCCTACGTTTCTGGACCGGGTCATCGGTCCCCCCGCGTTGACGAACTCGGTGGGGTTCCCCATCGAGAACGGGCTGGCCGGAGCGTCGCTGATCACCAGCGGCCTGCTCGAGGAGTGCCCCACGCTTCGCGTCTGCCTCAGCCACGGGGGCGGCGTTCTCGCGCAGATGCTGCCTCGGATGGATGCGCTATGGGGACGGCGCGCAGGCACGAACCCCGACGGCTTTTCCAAGACACCGATCGAGTACGCGAGGATGCTCTATTACGACGACATCCTTTTCAGCGTGGACTCGCTCCACTACCTGATGAAGACGGTTGGGCACACGCAACTGGTCGTGGGGTCCGACTACCCATTCATGTCGCGCTCGATGATGCCCCTCCTGGCCGATGAATTCAGTGGGCTGGAGTTGAGCGCTGAGCAGGTGGAGGCAATGAGTTCAGGAAACGCGCTGCGCTTCCTGGGCCTGGACTCCTGAACCCCTTCGCAGGCTGACGAACAAGAGGGGAAGCCCGAGCGCGGGCTTCCCCTCTTTGTCCGCTGACAGCATCGCCACCGACCGGCGCGCTAGATCGCGTAGAGCTCCTTCGGGTTGTCCCAGAGGATGCGGCTGCGGCTCTCCGCCGGCATGCGTTCGTCGTTCTGGAAGGTCGTGAGGGCATGGATCTCGGTTGCGGAGTCGGCGTGGCCGTAGTCCGTGCCGATGACGAGCCGGTCGCCGCCGACGTAGCGGTGTATCTGCTCCAGGTCGTCGTTCATCTGCACCGTCACCCAGATGTTGTTCTCGGTGAGCGGATCGGCGCTCAGGCTATCGCCGCGGCGCTCCATGCGCCGTGCGAGGTCGTTCAGCATATAAGGGATCCAGTCGGCGCTGAACTCGATGATGCCCCACTTCGTGTTGGGGAAGCGCTCCGGCAGGCCGGACATGAACAGCGTGTGGAAGGCGGAGAGGCCGCTGAACTTGTTGCGCTCGAACGCGGTGAGCGGGCTGCCGAAGATGGCGTCCAACTCGAAGCTGCCGGTGCCGGAGTGCGGGCAGATAGGCATGTCCAGCTCCGCCGCCCACTCGTAGACCGGGTAGAGGTACGGATCGTTGATGAGCCGGTTGCCGACCTCGACGCCGCGGAGGTTGATGGCGACGGCGCCGTTGTCCCGGGCGAACCGCAGCTGGCGTTCCGCCTCCTCCAGGTCCAGCACGGGCATGACCGCTGCCCAGCGGAGGCGCCCCTTGCCCTCCGCGTAGACATCTGCCATCCAGCGGTTGTAGCTCCGGCAGAGAGCGACCTCCTCCGCCGGGTCTGTTGTGATGGGTCCCGTCCACATGGAGGGGTAGAGCACTTGCAGGTCGGTGCCGAGCTCGTCCATGTGGGCGATGCGCGCCTGTACGTCCAGCATGAACTTGGACTCGGTGGGCAGCACGACGTTGCCGATGAAGAACCCGAACTCGCCGCGCAGGCCGCCGCCTGGCCAGGCCGTCTTGATGGCGCGCCCGCCGGTGAGCCAGTACTTAACCACCTCGCCGTTCTCCAGCGTCTGGTACGCCGTGCCCGGCTTGTAGCGGCGCTCCGACGGGTCCATGTACTCCCACGTCTGGTCTATCTCTATGACGTGCGCGTCCGCGTCTATGATGCCCATCCTCAGCTCCTGCGGATCAGACCGGCAGCACCGGTTCCGCTGTCTCCGGCAACGCTATCTCAAACGTGTTGAGGAAGCACGCATTGGTGACGTACTGCCCCACGAGCGCGATGAGGTCGACGGTCTGGCGCACGCCGAACTGCGCGATGGCGGCGTCATGGGCGCCCTGCGAGACCCGGTGCGAGGACAGCATCTCCGTCACGAACGTCACCACCGCCGACTCGTCGTCCGCCATCGCGGGCAGCGGCGAACGCTCGCGCATCGCGTCAACCAGCTCCGCGCTCACGCCTTCCTTCCGTGCGAGCGGCGCGTGCGCGTTCCACACGTACGGGCAGTCCATCTGCCGCGCCGTCGCCAGGATCGCGAGCTCCTGCACGTGTTGGGGAAGCGTCAACTCCCAGCGGACGTAGTTGCTCAGCGGACGGCGGCGCAGCGCCATCTCCGGGCTCAACGCCGCCACAGCGCCTGGCCCCTGCGGAACACTCCCGCCGCTGTCGGCGACAAGGGAGTCGAATGCGCCGCGCAACTCCTCGGACACCGACTCTCGCGTTACCTCCTGCAGACGAGCCATTACGCGCCTCCTTCCTTGCGCTCCGCTTCGTGCAGCGCTTCGTGTGCGCGCAGCGTGCTGGGCCGCACGTCGCGCCCGCGCTCGGCGCCCAGGTGGATCGAATTCAGCCACTTCACGTTCGCGCACGTGTCCACCTCAGCGGCGCCGCACGCGGCGGGGTTCGGGATGAGGAACCGCACCGGACCGCCCTTCTCCTCCGGCAGTGGATGGCCGTCCAGGGCGTAGAGGAGCAGCGCCTCGTCCGCGACCGCGGCGAGCGGGATGCTCGCGGCGAACCCGCCCTCCGCCTCCAGCGTGAGGAACTCCGCGTCTGCCTGCGCCGAAGCCGCATCGAGCACAGACGCCAAACGCACGGCTGCCCCTTCTCGCCCCGGCGCCAGCGTCGAAACGTCGGCAACCTGTCCGGGCAGCGCCGCGAGGTCTGCGTGCCCCAACTCCAATGGATGCTCCACCAGTCCTGAGATGTTCACCGTCATCGCCATGCCCTCCTTCCTGCTAGTCCTCGAACCATTCCGGTGGGACCCGGACCGCAACCATCTCTGCCGTCGCGGTCTCGACGCCGCCTGAGACGAGCGAGCAGCTCACCAGCGCCTTGCGTCTGACCATCTCTGTCACCCGCGCGCGCATCGTCAGCGGCTGGTCTATCGGCGTCGGCTTCCGGTAGGTCACGTGCAGCGACGCCGTCGCGTACCAGATGACGGGGCCGGAACCGACCTCGCGCTCCTCGAGCCTGTACGCCTCTGCGATGGCCGTCCAGATGCTGTGGCAGTCTATGACGCTGCCGATCATGCCGCCGTAGAGGATGTGCCGAGGCCCCGCGGCGAACTCGGGACGGGGCATCCACGTGCAAACCGTCTCCTCGCCGTCCCAGTAGCTGCGCAGCTTCAGGCCGTCCTTCGCGTCCGGCCCGCACCCCCAGCAGTGATTGCCGGCCAGCATGTCTTGAAACGCAACGTCGCTCACGAAATGATGCTCCTACGCAACGAGGTCAAGGGTAGTCTAGCGGCAAGCCCAGCCAGGAGGCGAGCAGTCGCGAACAAGGTGGCCAACCCCCATGAATTGTGGCCACCTTGTTACGGGCGTTACGAGTAAATCGAGTGCTCCATCTGGCCACCTTGGCCACCTTGTGCCGCTGTGCGCAAGGCCACGGCCTGCTTCCCGTGAAAATTGAACAAGGTGGCCAAGGTTTTCAAAAGTCAGCGCCGGAGTCACGGGTCCTGTTGATGGCTGCGCCCGCCAGCCATAGATGCGGTCTATACCTGCGGCAGGGCGCGTAGTCATGCAACCAGCGTAGCGGACCCGCGGGCGACCGCGTAAGGGGCGAATGGCAGAAGACTGGTTGCCCGGTCTCCACGCGGCGCTGCGCGGTACATCGGGCTGCGTGCGGTAGAATGGGCGCGCCGTGGAACTGGAGCAGGGGATACACCAACTGACGTTCGGACGGGAGCCGCTGCCCGGTTTCCCACCGCCCAATGCCTACCTCGTGTTCGGGTCGGACACTGCTGTTCTGATCGACACCGGCTGGGAGAACGAGGACGACCACCGCGCCCGCGCCGCCTACATCCGCGAGGTCAACGCGCCACCCGTCTCCGAGATCATCATCACGCACCGCCACCCCGACCACGGCGGCGGCGCGCTGCACATGCACCGCGAGACCGGCGCGCCGCTCGCGTGCCATCCCAACGACCGCGAGGCCATCGAGAACGACCGCCTCCACGGCGAGTTGCACGTCGCCGACGACCTGCAACACGGCGACCGCCGCGAACTGGGCGGCCTCTCGCTCGAAGCCGTCTGGGCGCCTGGACACACCTCGGGTTCGCTTGCCCTCCTTGCACCGGAGCGCAAGGCACTCTTCACCAGCGACACCGTGATGGCGGTCTCCACCACCAGCATCAGCCCGCACGACGGCAACCTCACGGACTACATGCGGACGCTGGAGATGCTGAAGGACGTGGACGCCCGCATCATGTACACCGGCCACGGGGGGCCGGTGAAGAGGCCGAAGGCACGGCTCAACGCTCTGATAAAGCATCGAATGGAACGCGAGCAGGCCATCCTGAACGCGCTGGGAGACGGCCCCCTCTCGCCCGCCGAGCTCCGCGCCCGGATCTACACCCGGCTCCCGAAGTCCCGCGAGCGCCTCGCCGAGCGGCAGCTCGTCACCACGCTCACCAAGCTCATCGACGAGCAGGCGGTCGTAGCCGAAGAGAACGACCGCTACGCGCTGCGGTAGCGGGAGAGAGGCGAACCCATGCGGATCCTTGGCGTCGACCCCGGCACGCAGACGATGGGCTACAGCATCCTCGATCTGGACGACGGTGTGGACACGCCCCGATGCCTGGACTACGGCACCTTCGATGGGGGACGCTCGAAGGAGATCGCGGAGCGGCTCCACCTGTTGCTTGGTGAGCTGCAAGCGCTCGCGGAGCGCTGGGCGCCGGACGAGCTCGCGATAGAGGAGCCGTTCGTCGCAGCGGCGCGCGGCGCGAAGTCGGCCATCGCCGTGGGGCAAGCGCAAGCAGTCGCGCTGCTCGTTGCGGCGCGCGCGGGCATCCCCATACATCGCTACACGCCCGCCACGGTGAAGAGCGCCGTGGCCAACTATGGCGCGGGCGACAAGGCACAGATACAACGCTCTGTCCGGATGCTCCTCGGACTCGGCAACGCTCCGATGGCGGAAGACGCGTCGGACGCCATTGCCATCGCGCTGTGCCATGTGCAGACGCTCCGGGCCGCCGAGCGGGTGCGGGTGCGATGAGCATCATCGCGGGCGTCGAGGGCGCGGTCGAGGCGAAGGATGCCGACTCCGTCGTCGTGCGTGTGGGTGGCGGCATCCTCCTCCGGGTCTTCGTCCCCGCCCACGACCTCGGCGGACTGCCTGTCGCAGGCAGCGCCGTGCGCCTGCACACACACCTCATCGTTCGTGAGGACGACCTGCAGCTCTACGGGTTCGCCACCGAGCACGGACGACGCTTGTTCGAGATGCTGATCGGCGTGAGCCAGGTGGGCCCGAAGGCCGCGCTCGCCGTGCTGAGCGTGCTCTCACCGGAAGACCTCGCCACGGCCATCGTAGCGAGCGACGCCACGGCCATCAGCCGCGCGCCGGGAGTCGGCAAGCGCACCGCGGAGCGCATCATCCTGGACCTCAAGGGCAAGCTGGAGGAGGAGATCGGCGCGCCTCTCGTGACCGGAGCAGGCGTCGCTACAACCACGGGTGGCGCAGGCGACCCGGCACTGCAGTGGCTCATGGCGCTCGGCTACTCCGCGCTCGAAGCGCGTCAGGCGCTCGCCGCCGAGGACGGCACAGCCGACGCCCCCACCGACGAGCGCGTCAGGCGTGCGCTCCAGCGCATGGGCGGGGGTTGATGGTCCACACGGTCAGAGACGCGATTCGGCAAGGAGCAGTCATGCGATACCTCGTGGTCATGCACAAGACCGGCACGGGATACAGCGCGGCCGCGCCTGACGTACTTGGCTGCGTCGCGGCTGGCGACACACGCGAAGAAACCGAAGCTCTCTTCCGCGAAGCCCTGGAGCTTCATCTCGAGGGCGACCCTCTCCCTGAACCGGACGCGCAGGCCATCGAAGTCGACGGCTACAACGTCGTCATCCAGCGAACGAAGAACGGCTATCGGGCGGAACCGCAGGACATCGAGCACGTTGTCGCTGCCGCTGACACTCCGGAGCGGGCCGAGGCTCTCATCCGCGAAACCATTGCCTCCTACGTCGACAACCTCCGTCTCTGTGGGAAGCAGCAGCCCGAACGCACATCGGAGATATTCTTCGTCGACCTGAACCTTCCCGTGCCTGCCTGAGACAGCCGCCTGGTGCCCACATCACGGTGAGCGCGTCAGGCGCGCGCTCCAGCGCATGGGTAGCAACTGAGCAGGCGCCCATCGTCTGTGTCACCGGGTTCTTGCGCGTTCGACACCGCACAGCCAATGATGCTTGCGGGCAACATCTCATGGTGCATAAGGTAAGAGACGCGATCCGAATGGTGGAGCGGGATGGCTGGTTCCCGGTGCGCACGCGCGGGAGCCACCGGCAGTTTCACCACCCTACGAAACCCGGAACGGTTACCATACCGGGGCGCTTGGGTGAAGACGTGCGACAATGGCTCTGGGACGGGATCAGGAAGCAAGCGGGACTGAAGTAGAGGGGGCAGGCATGCGGTACTTGGTCGTCATCAGCAGGACCCCCAACAACTACTGCGCGGGCGCGCCGGACGTTCCCGGCTGCGTCTCCACTGGCCGCACGCCGGAAGAGATGAAGGCGAACATTCGCGAAGCACTTGAATTCCACTTCGAAGGGATGTTGGAGCACGGGGAGACGCTGCCCGAACCAACCGCGCGGGCAATCGTGGTGGAGGGCTATAACGCTGTCGTCTACCGCGAGGACGGGGGGTGGAAGGCATTTGTGGAGGAACTCTGGCCCATCGTCGCCGCCGCGGACACGCCGGAGCGGGCGGAATCACTCTTCCGTGAGACGCTTCCCGCCTATCTCGGCTCGCTCCGCGCTTCCGGCGTGTCTGTGCCCCCTCCCGAGTCCGAGACTGTATTCGTCGACCTGAATCTCCCCGTGCCTGCCTGACCCCATGCCATTCGACTTCCCCTACGACGACTGGGCCGACATCTACGATGCGGTCTACGCCGACCTCACCCACGACATCGACTTCTACGTCGAGTTGGCGCGCGAGTCCGGCGGTCCCGTCCTGGAACTGGGCTGCGGCACGGGCCGCGTCAGCCTCGCGATCGCTCAGCAGGGTATCGCCGTCACCGGCATCGACATCTCGCCTCGGATGATCGAGGTTGCGCAGGAAAAGGCAGGGGGGCGCGGACTCTCCGACCGGTGCGTCTTCCAGTCCGGGGACATGGCGGGGGTGCAGCTCGCGGAGCGCTTTCCCCTCGTCATCATGCCGTTCCGCTCGTTCCAGAGCATGCTCACGACCGAGGAACAGCGGCAGGCGCTTGCCCGGGTGCAGGAGCGGCTCGCACCCGGTGGCCTCCTCGCGATGGACACGTTCAACCCGGACGTGAACTCCCTCGTTGGAGACAACGCTTCGCTTGCCTACCATCTGAAGGACGTCGAACGCCGGCCTGCCGGGACCATCGTCGTCTGGGGGCAGAACGGCTGGGACCCGATCACCCAGGTGAACGAAGTCCGGCTCATCATCGAGGAGGTGAGCGACGAGGGCGTCGTGGAGCGCCGGCTCATGCGCGACTTCGAGCAGCGCTACACATTCCGGTACGAGATGGAGCACCTGCTGGAGCTGTGCGGGTTCGACCTCGAAGCCGTCTACGGGGATTTCGACGGCGGCCCCGTCACTGAGGGCACGGAAGACCTCGTCTGGGTGGCGAGGGCAGGGTAGGAGTACGCCATGGCCGACTACTTCGACTGCATCACGGACAAGCAGGCCGACCTCATCCGGCAGGCGCAGGTCTTCTTCGTAGCCACGGCGGACCCCGGCCTCGAGCAGGGAGCGCACGGCGTCGGCGCGGTCAACGTCTCACCGAAGGGCGGCGTGCCGCTCCACGTGCTGGACGAGCACCGCGTCGCCTACCTGGACTACACCGGCAGCGGCAACGAGACGGCGCGCCACTCGATCGCGGGCGGCCCCATCACCGTCATGGTCTGCTCGTTCGACGGGGAAGACGCGGCGGTCGTTCGGCTGTACGGCCATGCCACCGTAACGCCGATAGCAGAGTCGCCGCTTGCCGAGGTACTGCTCGCTTCACGCGCGGAGGAGATAGCCCTGCCGGAACGGCAGGCGATCGAGGTCAGCGTCGAAGGCACTGCCACGAGTTGTGGGTACGGTGTGCCCATGATGGCGTTCGGCGCGCAACGCACCGTGCGCGAGCGCGGTCGCCGCTACAAGACGCCCCGGAAGGCGTAGCGCGGCCGTCGGGCTGCGGCTACACCTGGGTCAGGCCCATCCGCTTGGCAGCCTCGAGGTAGGGCAGGCCCTCAGCCAGCCCTTGCTTGAAGGCGTCCTCTTTGGCCTTGATCTTGTCGATCTCGCTGAGTGTCGCGTCGTACAGGGCCTGCGGGACCACCATCACACCGGTGTCGTCGGAAAACACGAAATCACCCGGATGCACGGTCACGCCGCCAACGGTAACCGGTTCTTCGCCAACCGACCCCAAACGCAGCCGTGTCTTGCCGGCCCTTGGAAGCACGTGCCGGCTGACCACCGGGAACCCGTGGCGCCTGATGATGTCAACGTCACGGACCCCTCCATCCACGACGAGACCGGAGACGCCCTGGGCCAGCGCGGCGATCGTCGTCAGCTCACCCCACACGGTGATCGGCGCTCCGCCGATGTCGACGACGATGACATCGCCTGCTTTCGCCTGCGAGAGGATCTTGCCAAGCGCGATCTCGTCAGCCGTAAAGCTCCCGGACGTGCCGACGAGCATGCGCACCGTCAGAGCCCGACCGTAGAAGCGCTGCCCCTCGGCAACGGGAGTGAGCCCCGCCATCGAACCATCCACGCCCAGGATGTCCAGCGCGTCGGCGAACATGCCGGTGTCGATCCCTTCGAACATGTTGGCATCCTCCCTCGGGCAGTATGCGCTCATACTAGCATCGATCGTGGGCGACCAACGTGGACCGCCGGAGCCGCGAGCCTCGGCGGCGTCAGCTCCTGAACATCGCCTCACGTAGCTGTTCAGAGTTGATGAGTTCGTCGTTCCTGCGGAGACCCGCGCTTCAGCGCGCAACTTCCTCGGGTGCGCGCCTCGCCTAATACGAACCTTCCCCGAGAGATTCCTCGGCTCCGCTCGGAATGACAACCCTCCGAAGGCATCTCCCTCATCATCCCTGAGCAGTTACCGCCTCACGCCCGCGTGTGCCGTTGTCCGTTCTCGCGTCGTATGATGGGGGCACGCTCAGGACAGGAGGCATTCGATGGCGGTTATCGACGCCGATACCCACGTGGACGAGACCGAGTTCACCTGGCAGTCGCTGGAAGGCGCCCTTGCGAGGCATACGCCCGCCACGATGACGCCGCCCGTGGAGGAGATCGAGAACGCGAAGCTCGACCCTCACCGGAGCCGGTTCTGGCTGGTGGAAGGCCGCCTTCAGGTCCGAGCGGTGCGGGACGATGAACATCACCCTCCGCGCCCCCGGCGCGAACTGGAAGACCTGGAGGGCCGGCTGGAAGACATGGACCGGATGGGCGTGGACGTCCAGGTGCTCTTCCCCACCTTCTTCATACGCTACATCTCGCTCAACCCGGAACCGGAAGCTGCGCTCGCCAGCGCCTACAACCGTTGGGTGGCCGAGAGATGCGACCAGACCGGTGGGCGCCTGCGCTGGGCGGCGGTGCTTCCGTGGCTCGACACCGACGCTGCCATCAAGGAGTTGCGGTGGGCGAAGGAGAACGGCGCCTGCGGCATCTTCAAGCGGGGGCTGGACCTCCTGAAACCGGTGGGCGACCCGCACTTCTTCCCCGTGTACGAGGCGGCGAACGACCTGGACATGCCGCTCTGCGTGCACACCGGCCACCCGGGCAGCGACGGCGACCGCGGGTTCCCCATCATGTCCGCCTTCCTCTCGGTCGTGAGATCGAAGATGCCCGCCCGGTTCCCCAACCTCCGGTTCGGCTTCATCGAGGCGGGAGCATCGTGGATACCGTACGTCCTGTCCCAGATCGCGATGAATGAGCGGTCGGACACCCTCCATGAGCGCAACGTCGCATTGCAGATGTCGCAGGACCTGTTCCGTGAGAACCGCCTCTACGTCTCCATCGACCCCGTGGACGACATCGAGTACCTGCTCACGCTCGGGACCGAGGACAACCTCATGATCGGCACGGACTACTGCCACTCCGACATATCCGCAAACGTCAGTGCGCTGGGGGAGGTCCGCCGCTGGGCGGACTCCGGCAGGATCAGCAACGACGTGGCCGTGAAGATACTGGAGGACAACCCCAGGGCCTTCTACGGCCTGTAGGCGGCTAACCTTCACTCGCTGGCGCCCGCAGGGCGTCGTGGTATCGTCCGCAGGGCAGGGGAGGAGCAACGCCATGACGGTCATAGACTCGGACGCGCACGTTGACGAGACCGACGCCACCTGGGACTTCCTGGACCCGGAGCACGCGAAGCTGCGCCCCATCACCGCGGTGGCAGTGGACGATGCCGCCAGCGCCGGCCTGTCCAGGAACTTCCTGCGCTACTGGAACATAGACGGGCACATGCGTCTCCGCCGGATGCGCGACGACGTCCGGACCGGCACGACCGAGGCCACCCGCGAGTTGAAGGACATTCCCGCGCGCCTGCGCCAGATGGACGAGCTCGGCATAGACGTGCAGGTGCTCTACCCGACGACGATGCTGAGCGCCATAAGCGAGAAGCCGGAGGTGGAGATCGCGCTCTGCCGCTCCTACAACCGCTGGATAGCCAGCCGGTGCGCGGAATCAGGCGGACGCCTTCGATGGGTTGCGTCGCTCCCCATCCTGAGCATCGACGTTGCCGTCGAGGAGATGGCGTGGGCAAAGGAGCACGGCGCCGTGGGCGCGATCAAGCGCGGCGTCGAGGCGGGGCGGCGCTCCGCCGGCGACCCCTACTTCTACCCGCTCTACCGGCAGGCGGAGGCCCTGGACATGGCGATGTGCATCCACATCGGCGCGGGCGAGGTGACGGAGGGCATGACGAACCCCATCTGGCAGCACAGGCTGCCTCCCATCGATGCGTTCGTCTCGCTCGTGCTGGAGGGAGTCCCGTACCGGTTTCCCCGGCTGCGTGTCGGGTTCGTGGAGTCGATGTCGTCCTGGGTGCCGTTCGCGCTCGCCGAACTGGAGGCGCGGAAGGAGCGCATGGCATGGCTGCTCAACGTTGACCTGAGGGAGGACCTGCTACGGGAGTGCCGCTTCTACGTCGCCTGCCAGACCCACGAAGACCTGAACTACATAGCGTCGCGGGCAGGCAGCGACAACCTCGTCATCGGGACGGACTACGGCCACGCCGATCAGTCAGCGGAGATCAACGCGCTGAGCATCCTGCGGGAGAAGGGCGAGCGCGAGGAAATCCCCGGGAACCTCGCGGAGAAGGTGCTCACCGTCAACCCCGCCGCGCTCTACGGCATCGACCAGGGATAGTCCTGGACAAGCCAGCCGGGCAACGCAGTAGACAGCGGGAGGCGCCCCGGCCCTCCCACTCCACCCCGTGTGCGCTGCCCGCGCACTCTGGATTCCCGCCGGTGCGGGAATGACGGGGCAGGGGTGCGTGGCGTTATTTTGACAGGAACGGCGGAGGCAGACCGATTCAGACTATCCCTAGGGCTCTCCAAAGAAGCGGACGGCGTTGTCCCACATGAACTTCCGCATCGTGTCCGGGCCGATGCTCGGCCAGCCCTGCACGATGGCCGGAGAGTCAGGGAACTTGCACTCGGCGTGGGGGTAGTCCGACGCGTACATGAGGATGTCCTCGCCGAGGAAGTCCATGACCATGCGGACGATGTCCTCCTCCTCAGTCATCTCGATGCTGGCGAAGAATCGCCCGTTCGCCACGTATTCGCTCATCTTGTGCTGCAGGTCTGCGGTGAAGCCGACGTAGGCGGCATTCACGTCCATGCGGCGCACCCAGAACGGCAGCCAGCCGACGCCTGATTCCAGGACGCCGAAGTTGATGGGGTAGCGGTCCATGATGCCTGCGCCGATGAACGCGGCCATCGTCTTCATCGCGCCCCAGGGGTGGGAGCAGAGGCGCGCGAGGAAGCGGTTGTTGTCCATGTCCTGGTAGCCGGGGAAGTACGGCGGCGCCCACGTCATGCTGTGGTGCACTGCGCCGAGCCCGCGGTTGGCTGCTGCTGCCCAGAGCGGCTCCATCCGCGGGTGGTCCATCGGCTCGCCGACGCCCGCGAACGGCAGAACTCCCGCAGCCCATCGCTCCTTCCCCCAGCGGTCGATCTCAGCGACGGAGCCCTCGACGTCCGTGCCTGAGACGGCGAGGAGCGCCTTGAAGCGTCCCGGATGGGCGGCGGCGAGGTCGTTCACGAGGCGGTGGTACGCGCGGATGAGCCCCATCTCCAGCGCTGGGTCGCCGAGCAGCGAGACGCCGATGGCCACGTCCGGCACCATCATGTGCACGTCCGTGCCCTCCTCGTCCATGTCGGCGACGCGCTGCTCGAAGGCGTCGTCGATGACGCCGACGCCGGGGAGTTTCGCGCCCGTGTACTCACCGAAGTGGAGGCGTGAGTGGGCGTCCTTCGGGACCTCGCGCGGCTCGGCGTCGCCCAGGTGACGCCGGTACGGGCTGAGGCTCACCGCGTAGTGGCGGCGCGACGGGTCCTCGCGGGGCGTGGTCGTCTGGTCGGAGCGCGCCCCGACCTGGTACTGTTCGAGTTCAGGGAGCCGTTCCCGGAACTCGCTGTCGAAATAGGGCTCAAGCGCCTCCACCGACGGGTGGATGTGCGTGTCCGCGTCGAAGACTCTCTGTCCGTTCAACATTTGCGTCCTCCGTGAGAGAGGAGTATATCCCTCATCTTATGACGGCGACGCCCTCAATGAGCAATCCGGACGAGATAGAAGTCCGGGAGGTCGATGCCGCGCGCTGGCCCGACTTCGAGCGGCTGTTCGAGTCGCGCGGTGGGCCTCGCTGGTGCTGGTGCCGGATGTGGCGCAGGGACGCCGACGGCCGCATGCCGCACGACCGTGCGCACATGAAGGAGGCGATGCGTCGCAGGATAGCGGACGGTGGGCGCGTGGGCCTGCTGGCGTACGTGGACGGCGAGCCCGCCGCGTGGTGCTCGGTTGCGCCTCGCGAGACGTTCGTGCGACTGGGCGGACTGGAGCAGCCCGGCGAGGACGAGCGCAACGTGTGGTCGCTCACGTGCTTCTACGTGCGGAACGCATTCAGGCATCGCGGGCTGATGGACCGCCTCATCGAGGAGGCGGCGCGGCACGCTCGCGAGCATGGAGGGTCCGTCATCGAGGCGTACCCCGTTCCGCCCGACGGGCCGAGCTACCGCTTCTGCGGGTTCATCCCGGTCTTCGAAGCGCACGGCTTCTCGGAAGTGGGCCGCGCGGGGACACGTCGGCATGTCATGCGGCGGTCGTTGGTCTGAGCGTTAGAGGATCTGGTCGAGGAAGGCCTTGGCGCGCTCTTCCCTGGGGTTGGTGAAGAACTCCTCCGGGGTGCTCATCTCCACGATCTCGCCTTCATCCATGAAGATGACGCGGTCAGCCACGTTGCGCGCGAAGGCCATCTCGTGGGTGACGCAGATCATGGTCATGCCGTCGGCCGCGAGTTCCATCATGGCCTTCAGCACTTCGTTGATCATCTCCGGGTCGAGCGCGGAGGTCGGTTCGTCGAACATCATCAGTCTGGGGTTCATGGCCAGGGCGCGAGCGATGGCGACACGTTGCTGCTGTCCGCCCGAGAGCTGACCGGGGTACTTGTCGGCCTGTTCGGGGATGTCCACCCGCGTGAGCAGTTGCAGAGCGAGTTCTTCCGCCTGCTGCTTCGGCATGTGCCGCACCTTCTGCGGGCCGATGGTGATGTTCCGCATGACAGTGAGGTGGGGGAACAGGTTGAACTGTTGAAAGACCATGCCGATCTCGGCGCGTATCTGGTGCAGGCTGCGTGCGTCGTCGGTCAGTTCGATGCCGTCGACGACGATCCGCCCCTCATCGTGCTTCTCCAACTGGTTGATAGTCCGGAGCATGGTGGACTTGCCGGAACCTGACGGGCCGATGATGACAACGACTTCGCCCTCTTGCACGGAGAGATTGACTTCCTTGAGGGCGACAAAATCGCCGAACCGCTTGACCACGTTCTCGATACGGACTATCTCGTTGTCTATCTTCTGTGCCATCTGTTACCGCCTCTCGCCCGCGCTCAGTCTCTTCTCGGCAGCCCCACCGAGAAGAGACAGCATGTAAGAAACGCTCCAGTAGATGAGGCCGACCACGATGTAGATCTCGAAGAATGCGCCGTCCGCGATGTCCGTCTGGCCGGCGAGGATCTTCTTGGCCTGCTCGAGGGTATTGATCAGGGATATCGCCGCGAGAAGGGCAGTGTCCTTCCACAGGGCGATGAAGCGGCCGATTATGGCGGGGATGACGGCCTTGATCGCCTGCGGCAGGATGATGAAAACGTACTTCTGCAGTGCGGAGAGGGCCAGCGCATTGGATGCTTCGTACTGTCCGCGGGGTATGGACTGCAGGCCTCCCCTGATGACTTCGGCGATGTAGGCGCCGCCAAAGAAGGCGAACACGATCATCACCCGGAAGACCAGGGATATGCTGCTGAACGCTTCGCCGAGTGGCCCCAGCTCGTCTTTCAGGAAGGTTGCGAACAGGAGCCAGACCAGGAGAGGCGCCGCGCGGACCACTTCTATGTACCCGACAGTCACGAAGCGTATGGCCCGGTAGGGAGAGATGCGCCCCAGTGCGAGCACCAGCCCGATGAAGAATGAGAAGAAGCCCCCCACCGCGAAGATGAGGATGTCCAGGAACGCGCTCCCCCAGCTGTTGATTGAAACGCCGAGCTGCAGCAGCACCGCAGCGGGTACGAGCAGCACCCATCCGGCGCCGATGGACTGGAGCAGCACCGGGCTGCCTTTCCACCGGCTCAGGACGTGCTTGCCAAACAGCGCGCCCAGGACCAGCATCACCAGCAGCGCGGCCATGATGAGCCAGGTGCCGCCGAACGGAAGCGCGAGCCCCAGCGAAAAGGCGTAGAGCCAGCGCGGCGCCCAGCCCTGCTCCCATATCAACTCGCGGTCGATGCCGCTGATGGTAGAGGTCTGGCCGCCGGACGTTATCTCCTGGGTGAACGGCGTCTCCTCGATGTAGAGGTCCGTTCCCAGACCCAACGTGAGCACGATGACGGCGACGATGCCAACGGTGATGAGGTAGGGCCGCATCCTGCCGACCCAGATGCCGTAGGAGACCGAGGCCAGTACGACAGCGGCGAAGACGGCTATCCATATCCTGTAGAGTTCTTCGCCCGGATAGCCCCCGACGAAGAACAGCCTCCGGTTGAGCGAGACAAGGGCCCAGTTCGCGTCGAACAGAACGAATTTCAAGACAAGGAAGGCGATGAGGAGTCCCACCGCGATCGTGACGGCGCTGATGAGCGAGTTCATCTTCGAATTGAAGAGGTTCGCTCGCGCCCATTCGATGCGCTGCGCTACCGGCGGCTGGGATGCGGTGATAGCGCTCATTTGACCTGCACGTTGCGGTTGATGGTGTTCATGATGAACGAGATGACGAGGTTGGTCAGCACGAACACGACGAAGATGAAGAAGTAGGTCTGGAGCAGGCTGCCCTCGTTATTCACGATGCGGTTGGATATGAGGACGATCTCGCCATAGGCGATGGCATGGGCCAGAGTCGAGTCCTTGTTCGCGTTCTGGTATTCGTTGTTCAGGGCCGGGATCATGATGCGCAGGGCCTGTGGCAGGATGATCAGGGTGAGCTGCTGGTAAGCAGAGAGACCGAGCGCCGCCGCAGCCTCGCTCTGCCCGCGGGAGATGGCCTGTATGGAGCCCCGGACGATCTCCGCGATGAAGGCGCTGAAGTAGAGCGAGAGCGCTATGAGCGCGCTGACGTAGCCCAGTTTGAGCACGTTGCCGCCCTCATAGGAATAGAAACCTGACGCGGCCTGAAAGATCTCCGGGAGCGTTACGCGGACGGGCAGCAGCAACGCGAGGTAGCTGACGATCGCTATGCCTGCGAAAGCGGCGGCTCCCCAGCCATTCGGGTGCGTGCTCTGCCCGGTGTCGTTCTCCAGCCTCATCCGTCGGCTCCGGATGACTGCCCCTGTTGCTATGCCTGCGGCAAGTGCAATCAACCAGAACGGCCATAGGCCATTGCCCGCTTCGACCCAGGGCACGGCCACTCCGCGGTTGCTGATGAAGAGCACGCCGCTCCATCCTGCGCGGTCCTGGATCTGGGGTAGTTCCCTGAACATGGCGAATGCGAAGAAGAACATGATCAGCAGGAGGGGGAGGTTCCTGAAGACCTCGACATAGAGTTTGGCCACGCGGCTGAGAAGCGGGTTCGGGGTGAGGCGCGCCACACCGATGAGCAGGCCGAGAAAGGTGGAGACGGCGATGGCGAATATGACGACCGATATCGTGTTTCCGGCGCCCTTGAGGATGGCTTGCCAACGGGGGTCTCCTGCTTCGACGTTCAGGCCGGGCAGGATCGAGCTCCGGTCCGGGCTGCCGTAGGGCTCGAGGAGGAAGTCGAAGTCGAAGAAATTGGCGGCGTAGACGGAACTGGCGATGTAGAAGACGAATGCCGCGGCGAAGCCGCCTACCGCCACGTTGATCACGAGGTGGCGGTACCTGTTCCGGTACCAGATGCCCGCCCCGACCGCGGCGACGACGGCTACAGGCCTGGTGAGCATGGCTGGGAGCCTGCTGCGTCGCCGGGTTTCGGGTAGGCGTTCTTGCATTGTATGAACCAGCCGGTCTTGCGCTCACGACGGAGTGACCGGCGCTATTTGACAAGAGCGGGCAGGAATCCGTCAATTCCTGCCCGCTCGTTCTCGCCTGTGCGCGTCGGAGTTAGCGCATCGGTGGGGCGTAGATGAGACCGCCGTCCAGGTAGGAGGCGTTCGGGGAGCCCGCACGCGTCAGTCCGACCCTTTCGAGCGTGGCGTCGTAGGCCTCGCCGTAGTTGCCGACCTGGGCGATGACGTTCTGCATGAACGTGCCATCGATCTTGCCGTGGCCGATGCCGAGGTTGCTCGGAGCGCCGCCGTCGAAGCCGACGCCGAGCAAACGGGCAACGGTGTTGTTCGGCGGGTTGGCGGCCATCTGGCCGACGTTGCCGGACGTGACGCCCTGCTCCTCAGCGATGATCATGCCGTTGACGATCCAGCGCACGAGGTCTTCCCACTCGGAGTCGTAGTCGCGGACGCTGGGGCCGAGCGGCTCCTTGGAGAGCGTCTCGGGAAGCACGACTGCAGAGATGCTGTCGTCGGTCTGAAGCGTGAACTGGTGTCCGCCCAGCTGGGACTTGTCGGAGGACCAGGCGTCGCACTGGCCGCTGATGAAGGCGGCGCGCAGTTCGGGGTTCTGCTGGAAGGTCAGCTCTTCGTAGCGCAGGCCCTGCTCGGTGAAGTAGTCGGAGACCGCGCCCTGCGTGCTTGTGCCGTCCAGGATGCAGATCGTCGCCCCGCCGAGCTCGCTCACGCTCGTCAGGCCGGCGTCGGCCTTCACCATGATGCCCGCGCCGTCGTAGAAGGTGGTGGGAGCGAAGGCAACGTTCAGGTCCGCGTCCCGGCTCGCCGTCCACGTGGTGGTGCGGATGAGCACGTCGATCTCCCTGGCGGCGAGAAGCTCGAACCGGTTGGCCGAGGTGGCCTCCTTGAACTCAACCTTGCTGCTGTCGCCGAAGACAGCGGCAGCGACGGCGCGGCAGTAGTCCGCGTCGTTCCCGTCGACGGTGCCGTCGGCATTGAAGACCCCGAAGCCGGGGGTGTCCGCCTTGACGCCACAGACCAGATTGCCGCGTTCGAGCACGACGCTCAGCGTGTCTTCCGCTGCCTGTCGCCCCTCGAGCGTCGAGATCTCGGACTGGAGCGTAGCCACTTCGGCTTCGAGCTCCATAACCCTTTCCGATTCTCCGTCGTCGCCACAGGCGACAACCGCAGTCAAGGCCACGGCTAGAACCGATATGACCAGTAACATTCGCACTCTCATTGATGACCCTCCCAAGGTTCGTTCCTCGCGTTGTTAGGAAGCCACGCGGCGGATTGTGCCGCCACGTTGGCGGATTATAGTGCATGCAACAGGCAGTGGCTACAGACCCAGTCGATTCGATACATTGTATCAGGATTTGAACGTATCACAGGTCTCTGGTGGACCGATAGTAGTAGGATTCTCTCGTCCGTTGCTCCGTGTTGTGATGATTTAGACCGCACGAGGAGGCTTTCGTGAATATCGTCAGTCGTTACGCCGTGGAAGAGTTCGGGCACGACGTCCGGCAGACGCTCGATGCCAACATAGCCGGGATGGAGTCAGTACTGCAGTTGGGGCATCTGTTGCAGCGGTTCGGCACGGAGAACAGCCGAGACTACTTCTGGAGCATCGGTGAACCCGCCACCATCAGCTCGGGCCTGCCGGGACAGAAGTTGTACGACGACCCGGACGGGATATTCCGTCTGTTGCTGGCCCAGTATCCGCCGAACATGCCCACCGCCATCCACAGCCACGAGGGTTGGGTGGTGATCGGCCTGCTGGAGGGCAGCGAGCGCTATACGTCCTGGCGCCGCGTCGACGACGGCTCCACGCCACTGGCGACGCTGGAGTTGGTGCAGGACCACCACATCCTGCCGGGAGAGTTCGGCTACCTGTACGACGGGCCCTTCAACGTGCACCGGCAGTCGGCCGAGGCGGAGGGCGCAGTGGAACTCGTGCTCATGAAAGGCCGCGGACAGCGGTTGGAGCACATAGACGAGTCCACCGGCGAGTGCTCGCAGCCGATGGAGTTGAACCGCTAGCGCTGCGTCAGGGCGCACGCGCCTCCTCGGCGGGGGAGGGCGGGGGCAGCACACCTATGCGTAACCATCTGCCCGTGAAGTAGTAGCCGCCGTAGAGCGCGAAGCGGATGAACATAGCGATGGCGATGGCAATAGCGATCCCCAGCGCCTCCGCGGACGTCCACCGCGACAGCATGAACGCTATGGGGATCTCCATGACCCACATGCTCATGAACGTCACGAGCATGGGCGCTAACGTGTCACCCGCCACGTTGAACGATTGTTGGAACACCTGCCCCCCTCCGAGCAGGGTGCCGGCCACTGCCTGGATGCGCAGCCAGACCACGGCGGTCTCGACGAACTCGGGATCGCTGCTGAACAGGCCGACAAAGAACGCGGGGAAGGCGATGAGGAGTATGCCGGCGGCGCCGCGTATGACCATCACGTAGCCCACGGCCCACTTCACGGTGCTCCGCGCACGGGCTGGTTTTTCCGCGCCGAGGTTCTGCGCAACCATGATGCCGGACGCCCGTCCCATACCCTGGCTGCCGATGTTCGTGAGCCGTTCCAGCCTGCGGGTGAGCGAGTATGCCGCCAGCGGCAGGTCCCCGAAGGGGGTGACCAGCCTGATCAGCACCATCTCGGAGAGGCCTCGCTCCATCTGGGTTGCCGTGGCGGGAGCGCCGATCTTGATGATGCGCCACATCAGTGGCAGGTCGATGCGGTAGTCGAGCAGCCGGAGCCGAAGCCGCGAGGAACCGGAGCTGAGCGCGTAGAGGTTCCAGACAACTCCCACGACCTGTGCGGCCGCGTTGGCTGCCGCTGCTCCAGCGATACCCATCTCCGGCGCGCTGAACCAGCCGAAGATGAGGAAGGGGCTGATGATGAGGTGCAGCACCCGGGAGACGATGGTGGACTTCATGTGCGTGAAGGTGTCGCCGGAAGCCTGCAACGCCGCCCCCGTCGTCTGCCGGAAGCTCTGTACTCCGGAAGAGACGAACTGGAACTGCAGGTAGAAGACTGCCACGTCTGCTACGGTTTCGCTCACCCCGACGATGCTGAGCAGGAACGGGGAGAACAGCACGCCGAAGACGGTCAGCGCGAGCGAGAGGAGGAAGGTGAGCGTGAACGCCTGCAGCATGGCGTGGTTGGCGAGGTCCAGCCGCTGCGCACCGACCGCGCGGGCGATGACCGCCTGCATCCCCACGTCCAGCCCCATCCGCGCCATCATGATGAGGTGGCCGTACGCTTGCGCGACACCGACTCCGCCTATGGCGTTGAACCCGGCGACCTTCGCGGCCCAGAAGATGTCAGCCAGCTGGTCGGACGCGTTGAAGACGCCGGCCACCATCTGCGGCCATGCGATGAACCAGAGGTTGCGCCGTACTCCGCCCGTCGTCAGGTCGCGCGTCGCATAGGCCGACCGGCGCATGCGTCGGTGGTGCATGGCGCTCAAGCCGCCTGGGCCCGCAGGAGAAAGCCGGAGGCCGCTCCCGTGAGCAGGGAGGCGACGGACGTCCAGAGGAAGATGACGCCGTTTACCCGCCTGGCGGTGTCTTCACCCCAGAACCCGCGGAGTGACAGCGCCGTCTTCAGCGTCAGCCAGGCGATGCCCACCAGCACCGCATCCTCCAGCGATAAGAAGACGACTCCGGCGATCAGCAGGCGTTCGATGATGCCGTTCCCGATCCCCACCCAGAGCGGAGGCACGGTCCAGGACGTGGCGCTGTAGCCCCTCAGTTCCCGGGTTGCCCACCGGCTGATGGGGCGGACAACGAGGAATACGACGACTGCGGCCAATTGGACCGCGCCGAAGAGGAGCCATGCGTCGCGGGATATGTCAGAGAATGATGGGTCCATGGGAACTCCAACCCTGTATTACCGGAAAGAGGAAGGCCGCGCAAGCGGGTTCTCTCCGCTGACGGAGCTCTATCGGTCCAATAGTCTCTTCTTTCGCCGAGCGCTGCGATATTCGCGTGTGGGTTTGACGTCGATATGCGGGTGTTCGGCATCGACACGGTCGAGGGGGAGTCGATGCTCGTCGATACCGGCTGCACGATGCTCACGCTGGACGACCCGCGCATTGCCGGACTGGTTGCGGCTGCGGCCTGACCGCCGACCGGTCATCCGGCTCCGCGACGATCACCATCCTCACGTGGGGTCCAGCACGTAGGCTGCGTACAGCAATTCTCCCCGTTCGTTGTTCTCGAACGTCAGGCGGCCCCGTGGGAACGTCGTTTCCAGTTGCGGGATCAGGGTCAGGTGGTTCGTGGACAGCAGCCACACCGTCGGCCCGCTCACACTCTCGGCGTCGATCTCCCCGCTCCCTCCGAATAGCGGGCTTCCATCCCTGCTATCCATGTCGCGGAGGAACCACTGCACCGGGGCGTTGCTCTGAGGCAAGCGGTCGGTGTAGAGGCGTACCTCGTACTCCGCGCCCAGCGACCGCGCGAACCGCGCCGCCTCAACCTCCGAGCGGACCAGGGCCCACTCCGATTCGACCAGCCAGTTGTCGTAGTCCCCGCTCTGCTGGGCGGCGAAGAGCAGCAGAATGCCGGCCAGCACGAGGGCGGCCACCGCGTTTCCGGACCATCCAGCGAGGATGGGGATGGGCAGCGTGTGGACGTGCCGCTTCCACCGGTTGTGGAACAGCGACAGCACGGTGTCGAGTCCGACGGCTGCGATGACCAGGACGAAGAAGATGCCCAGGAGATAGCGGCGGGCCTCGTCGCCTGGGAAGAGGACTGCCGGCACGAGCGAGATGAGCCAGCCCGCGAGCAACAGTTGGCTGGGCCGTCTGCGGATGAACAGGAAGAGCGCCGCCAGCCCGATCCAGAAGAAGACCTGCGTGCCGAAATGCAGCAGGGGCGTTCCTCCGGTCCAGACGCTTCCCTCCCGTGGAACCGGGGCATGGACGTAGCTGAATACCTCCCACACTCGGCTGACGAGGGACAGCGGCGAGAGAGAAGTCCTGTCGTGGGCCCGCAGGGACGCAGCGACGGCGTCCGAGGTGAGATAGAAGAAGATCATGTGAGCGCTGACCGCAACGGAGGTCCCCAGGAACCAGTAGAGCTCTGGGCGCCGGGTGTCCTTCCGCAGCAACAGCAGGAGGACGAGCGCCCCCCACACCCCGGCGGCGTACAGCGGGAACGACTTGGACGCGTACCACCCGAGCCCGAACAGGACGCCTCCCATGCCCGCGACCCAAGAGCGGTTCGAGCGAACTCCTGCGATGAGCAACCACATGCTTCCGGTGAAGCAGAGGACCGCAGGCATCGCAGGGAGCGCGATCCTGCTGAAGACGACGAACCAGACGTGGAAGGCCAGGAACGCTGCCGCGATTACCGTGGTGCGGGCGGAGAAGAACTGCCTCAGGAGCAGGTATGCGACGGGAATGAGCGCTACTCCGGGGAGTGCGGCGCTCAGTCTCGCCGTAGCGATGGTGGCCTCCAGGAAGAAGAAGAGAAGCGCTTGCAGGTGGACTACGCCGGCCGGTGACCCCATCGCTACGCCGGTCCAGGCGCCGGGCCACACCTCGCCGCTGGAGACGCGCAACGCTTGTAGCGCCAGCTCCGCTTCGTTGTTCGCGATGCCGGGTGGCACGGTCTCCAGGTGCTGTACGCGGATGGCGAACGCGATGAACGTGAGCGCTGCGAGAACGGCAATCTCCCAGAGCCGAAAGCGGTCCGCCGCTCCGGCGTTCGCCTCGGCAGGCCTGGGGTGGGCGGGAAACGCCGCTGTCAGCGGCCCGTGCGCTCTGGTCAGCCATCGGATGAACTCCGGCGCTGTTCTCTTGAAGTAAGGCCATACCGCCGCGACGGCGCTACCCACTTCTTTCGTAGGCAGCCGCCACGGCTCGGGGGCGGGAGGGGTCGGGACTAGCGGAGTGCCCGCAGACGTGAGCGGGTCCCCGCAGTAGTAGCAGAAGCGGTAGTGGACGGCGTTCGCGGCGCCGCATTGCGGGCAGCTGGTGTTCAAACGATGCGCTCAGGAAGGGCGGGCAGTGGATGTTGCGAGAGCATCGTATCGCATCTGTGTGCGGTGTTGGGCTACTGCTTCGTGGGCCAGCCCTACCGGCAGCCCGCGAGGCTTGCCCCGCTTGCGGCCTGAGAGTATCTTGCGGTGGTAGTCCACACTGCGGGAGGCCGTCGGGCGATGCTGACTGCTCAACAGAACGAACTGCTGACCCGGGTTGGCCCCGGCACGCCGATGGGAGAGACGCTGCGGCGGTACTGGATACCGGCGCTGCTCGACTGGGAGCTGCCGGGACCGGACTGCCCTCCCGTGCGCCTGCGCCTCCTCGGCGAGGACCTCGTCGCCTTCCGCGACACGAACGGACGCGTGGGCGTGCTCGACGAGTACTGCCCCCACCGGCTCACGTCGCTCTGGCTCGGCCGGAACGAGGAGAACGGCCTGCGCTGCGTGTACCACGGCTGGAAGTTCGACGTGACGGGCCAGTGCGTCGACCAGATGAATGAGCCGAAGCAGTTCGCATCCAAGGTCAGGACGGTCTCCTACTCAGTTGCCGAGGCGGGAGGCGTGCTGTGGGTGTACATGGGACCGAAGGAGAAGCAACCCCCGCCCCCCAACTTCGCGTGGACGAGCGTTCCGGCGGAGCAGCGCGTGGTGACGAAGGTGGTGGAGGACTGCAACTGGCTCCAGGCGCTCGAGGGCGGGATAGACACCTCCCACGCGCCCATCATGCACCGGGCGCTGCGCCAGAACGCCTCGCAGCCGGGCATACCGGTCACGGACGCCTTCGTGCAGGGCGACGCGCCCTCGCTGGAGGTGGACGTCACGGACTACGGCTACCGCTACTTCGGCGTCCGCCCGCTCGGCGCGGACCAGCAGTACGTGCGCGGCTACCACTTCGTGATGCCATGGACGCAGTTGCGCCCCGCGGGCAGGGGCATCCACAACCAGACCCACGGCCACCACTGGACGCCGATAGACGACCACCACTGCCTCGTGTGGAACTGGTACTACAACGAGGAGACGCCGCTGTCCAAGGGCAAGGCAGGTCCGGAGGAGACGGGGAACGTCTTTGGCGTTGACGTGGACTGGGAGAACGGCTTCCGCTCCGTCCGTAACCGCTCCAACGATTGGATGATAGACCGCACGGCCCAGAAGACGGAGACGTTCACCGGCATCGTTGGCATCAACACCCAGGACCGCGCTGTGCAGGAGATGATGGGACCGATCGTCGACCGCTCCCGCGAGCACCTGGGCCCGGCGGACCGGGCGATCATCACCGCGCGGAAACTGTTGGAGGAGGCGGTGCGGACCGTGCAGGACGGCGGCGACCCGCCCGGCGCGTCGTCCAGCTACTACGGGCTGCGCGCCGCCGAGAACGTCCTCGCCGCTTCCGACGACTGGCGCGCCGACCTCCTCCCGCGCATGGACCATTCCCTCTCCAGGGTGTGAGGGCGCCGCAGGCCGTTCGGCATAACCCTCAACCGCTCCAGGCCACCTGCACCTGTACCGGTGCGCCCCAGCGTTGACGCTCCGCCTGCCCGATGTTAACGTTCCCGCTTGGGCGTTTCTCACACCTGCTTGTTCGTCGCACCCCCGATGCGGGCTCGCGCAACCGCAGCAGCACATGTGGGCAACCCTTCATTCGTCAGAGGGAGGATGGCATGAGAGGGAAGGTTATCCGTATCTGTTCGCGTGCTGTTCCGGCAGCGCTGGCCACGATGGCTGCGCTGCTCGTAGCGGTACCGCTCGCTGCCTGTGGCAGCGAAGACCCGACGCCTACGCCGACCCCGCGTCCGGCCGTGGCCACGGCGACGCCAACGCCCGTGCCTGGTCTGTTGGACCAGCTGTACGCGGGTGCCCAGGAAGAGGGCGAAGTCGTCTGGGCGACGACCGACCAGGAGGAAGTCACGGCGCTGTTCATCGAAGCTTTCCAGGAGACGTACCCGGGAGTGAAGGTGAGCCTGATCCGCGCGACGAGCGCAGAACTGCGTGACCGGCTGTTCCTGGAAGCGACTGCCGACAAGATAACGGTGGACGTGACGGACCCGGGCCGCGACAACCGCGTGGTAGAGGAAGACATCGCCGAGGACCTGACGGACATCATCGAGGAGCTTGGCGTCGACCCGAACCTCGTCTACTCGGACAATCGCATCTTCCTGAAGGTTGGTGTGCCGCACGCCCCGATGTGCAACACGAACCGCTTGAGCGAGAGCGAGTTCCCGACCTCGTACCAGGACCTGCTGGACCCGCGGTTCAATGGCGAGATCGTCGTCGAGAACCGGCTGAAGGGCTTCATCTACCTGACCAACATCCCGGAGTACGGGGACACGCGTCCCGACCTCTGGGCGGAAGATGACGTCGCGGCCTACCTGTCCGCGGTGAAGGCGAACGACCTGCGTGCGCTGCGCGGCAACACGGGCGTCGGCGACCTGGTGGCGTCCGGCGAAGTGTTGTGCGCGTTGGAGATCAACGTGAGTTCGTTCGAGCGGCTGTGGCTGGCTGGTGCGCCGGTGGCGCTGGTCCCGGTGAAGGTCTTCTCCGTGGAGCCGGTTTACCACTTCGTGCCGAAGGGTGCGCCGCACCCGAACGCGGCCAAGTTGTTCTCGGCGTTCCTGCTCAGTGAGCGTGGCCAGGAGTTGTGGGCGGAGGCGCGTCCGACGTCCGACCTGTCACTCACGCAGGACACGCCTTACGCGAACTACGCGCGTGAGTTGGGCTCGAAGATCGTTCCAAGCGGGACGGAGTTGAACGACCACTTCGGACGTTTGACGGACAGGTACGTCGAGGCGATCGGCATCCCGACGGGCTGATCATTCGCTGATCGGAGTGGCGCACCCGGACCGTCAGTCCGGGTGCGCCGCCGTGGATTTGACGGCAGTCGGGAAGAGCCGGAGGCGAGGGTATGATCGGACAAGGGACGTTCGCCAGGGCGGCGCTGCGCCGAGGGTTGCGGACGGACCCGCAGGTCCTGGTGGTGGTGGCGTGGCTGGGCCTGCTACTGGCGTTTCTGGTGGTCGCGCCGCTCATCCTCGTGCTCTGGTTCAGCTTTCGGACGGCCGGGCCGGGCGAGCGCGGAGGGACGTTCACGCTCTCCAACTACACGGAGACGTTCCTCAATCCGCTGACCTACGAGTTGCTGCTGAACACGTTCTGGTTCTCGCTGGGGTCCATCATCGTTGGCCTCATCATCGGCGTCGGGTTCGCGTGGCTCATCGAGCGCACCAACACGCCGTTGCGCAACTTCGGGTTCGTGTCCATCGTCATCAACAGCGCGATGCCTGCGAGCATGTTCGCCATCGCGTGGGTGCTGGTGCTCTATCCGCGGACGGGGCTCATCAACCAGCCGTTCATCCTGTGGCTCGGGTGGGACCGCGGGCCGTTCAGCCCGGACAACATGGGCGCGATGATCTTCGTCGAAGGGCTGCGGCTGGCGGCGACGATCTTCCTCATGGTCATCGGGCTGTTCCGCAGCATGGACCCGGCGCTGGAGGAAGCGTCGTCGATGTCGCAGGTGGGCACGTTCAAGACCGCGCGCCACGTCACGATCCCCATCATGGCGCCGGGCATCCTGGGCGTCATCACCTACATCGCCACGTCGACCATCGGCGTGTTCGAGATTCCGGGCGTGATGGGACTGCCGGCCGACATCCACGTGCTGGCCACGCGCATCTTCGTCGCCACCAGCCAGACGCCCCCCGACTATGGCCTGGCAACGAGCCTGGCGACCATCGCCGCGATCGTGGGTGTCGTCGGCATCTGGATCTATCACCGCGTCACGCGCGTGCAGCAGCGGTTCGCGACGGTCACCGGCAAGGGCTACCGTCCGAGGCGCATCGAACTCGGCTCCACGGGCCGGGCGGTCAGCGCCTCGCTGATCATCCTCTTCTTCATCCTGACGTTCGGCCTGCCGATGCTGATCCTGGTGTGGGCAAGCCTGATCCCGTTCTACCAGGCGCCGACGCCGAGCGCATTTGCGTTCGCGTCGCTGGACTCGTACCGGTGGATCCTGTTCGGGGCGGGCCGGACCGAGTTCATGCAGGGGCTGAGGAACTCGCTCCTGTTGATACTCGTCGTGCCCGCGGTGACGATGCTGCTCTCGGCAATCATCTCCTGGTTCGTCGTACGCAGTCAGGTGCGCGGGAAATCGCTGCTCGACGCGATGGCGTTCATGCCCCACACGGTGCCGGGCATCGTGATGGGCCTTGCGTGGCTCATCATCGGCCTGTTCATCCTGGTGCCGACCTACGGGACGATCTGGCTCATCGTCATTGCCCACGTCTCGCTCTTCATCGCATACGGGACGCGCACAACCAACGGAGCGATGTTCCAGATCCACCGCGAACTGGAGGAGGCCGGGGCGATGAGCGGGGCGGCGTGGCTCAGCGTATTCCGGCGCATCGTGGTGCCGCTGCTGGTGCCGTCGCTGGTGGCCGGCTGGCTGTGGGTGGCGATCCACAGTGGGCGTGAGTTGACGGTGGCGCTGCTGCTGCAGTCGAGCTCCAACCGCATCATCTCGGCGTACGTGTGGCAGCAGTTCTTCAACGGGCGGCTGAACCTGGCAGCGGCTGCGGGCGTGTTGCTGGTGCTGCTCATCATCATCCTCGTCGTGCTGACGCGGCTCGCGGGCCAGCGGCTGAGCCGGCAATAGACAGGGGAGGTCAAACGTGGCGGTAGCCCTTCAGGTAAGTCATCTGTACAAGCAGTTCGAGACGGACCAGGGCGAGGTGCATGCCGTGGTCGACGTCTCGTTCGAGGTGGAGTCGGGCGCGTTCTTCACGCTGCTCGGCCCGTCTGGCTGCGGCAAGTCCACGACGCTGCGTTGCATCGCGGGGCTCGAACGCCCGGACGACGGCGACATCACACTGGAGGACGCAGTGCTCGTGTCGTCGAACCGGGGGATGTGGACGCCCCCGCACAAGCGTCCGATGGGCATGGTCTTCCAGTCGTACGCCATCTGGCCGCACATGAACGTCTTCGACAACGTGGCGTTCCCGCTGAAGCAGGGGCCGCAGAAGTTCTCCGGCGCGGAAACACGGGACCGCGTGATGCGCTCGCTTGCGCTCGTCCACCTGGACGGCCTGGAGAAGCGGCCAGCGCCGCAGCTGAGCGGCGGTCAGCAGCAGCGGCTGGCGCTCGCAAGGGCGCTCGTCAACGAGCCGAAGGCGCTCCTGCTGGACGAACCCCTCAGCAACCTCGACGCGAAGCTCCGCGAGGAGATGCGCAACGAGCTGAAGCAGCTGACCTCCTCGCTGGGCATCACCACGCTGTTCGTGACGCACGACCAGTTGGAGGCGCTGACGCTTTCGGACCAGGTGGCGGTGATGGACAGCGGACGCCTCGTGCAGTACGGCCCGCCGCGCGAGATCTACGAGGCGCCGCGCAACCGCTTCGCGGCGGAGTTCATCGGCTCTGCCAACTTCTTCGAAGGCACCGTCACGGATGCCGTTGAGACGGGCGGCGTGACCGGCGTTGAAACTCCGCACGGCGTGCTCCGCTGCACGACGGCGGAGGCGGTGGGTAAGGGGACGCGGGTTGCCGTGGCGGTGCGTCCGGAGAACGTCATGCTGCACGCGGGCGGCCCACCCGCCGGCGACGACGTCAACGTGCTCTCCGGGACGGTGCAGAGCATCGTATACCTCGGCAACACGCTCGACTGCCAGGTGGAAGTGGGCGGCGCACTGATAAAGGCGGACGTACACCCCGGCGAGGAAGTGGGCGAGGGCGACACGGTCGCGCTATCGTTCAAGGTATCGGCCTCCCGGGTCGTGCCGGTTGGCGTGGCCGTTGCAGGGACGGCGCAGGCGGGCTAAACACAACAGGAGCAGACGCATGAAACTGGAGAACCAGGTTGCCATCGTTACGGGCGCCGGACGGAACATCGGCGAGTCGGTGGGCCACTACTTCGTCGAGGAGGGCGCCAGGGTTGCGCTCGTGGACGTGAGGCTGGAGGCGGCGCAGGCCGTCGCCGACGCCATCAACGCCGGACATCCCGGCTGCGCCATCGCGGTCCAGGCGGACGTATCGTCGAGCGAGGACGTGCAGCACATCGTGAGCGCGACCGTCGAGGCGTTCGGCGGCGTGGACATCCTCGTGAACAACGCAGCCATCACCGACCACACCCCAGCGGTCGACCTCCCCGAGGACGAGTGGGACCGTGTGATCGACGTGACGCTCAAGAGCGTCTTCCTGACGTGCAAGTACGCGGGTCGGCAGATGCGCGACCAAGGGCGCGGCGGCAAGATCATCAACATCGCGTCCACGTCCGGGCACCGGGGCCGCGCCGACGCCACGGCGTACTCGGCGGCGAAGGGCGGCGTGCTGAACCTCACCCGTTCGCTCGCCATCCAGTTCGCACCGTTCGGCGTCCGGGTGAACTCGCTGACGCCCAACCGCATCGGCTCGCCGGTCGGACAGGAAGAGTTGCCGTCGGAAGGCCGTGGCGTGTCGAACCTCGTGGGTCGGCAAGGGATGCCGCCGGACATCGCGAAAGCGGTCGTCTTCCTCGCGTCGGACGACGCCGACTTCATCGCGGCGGCGGACCTGCTGGTGGACGGCGGCTCGCTCGCGGGCGGCGTCGCTTTCTCGTCCCCTCCTCCGAGCCAGTAGGCCTCATCCCCTCCCTCGGCCGGCCGGCGCCAGGGTGCGATGGCGTGTTGCCTTCCAGACTTGCCCCATGCCACGGTCGCTGCGCGGTTGTGCATGTGCGTGGCGGCTTATGACGCCGCTCGTACTCCCGTGGAAGACGGCGTTACGAGCGATTGGCGCTGATGTTCCTGCCGGAGGTGGAACAATCTGCAACGTTCAGTAACACGCCACCCTACGGGCCGGGGGCGCCCGCCGGGGACGCTTCAGCATCAGAACAGCGTACCGCCCGCAAGCCCGACCGCGTAAGTGGCGTGTGTCACACGTCCGGCGGGCTCAGGCGGAAGGCGAGCCGGAGCGAGGTTCGAGGGCGACGTGGTTCTCGGCGGCATCGAGCGTGCAACGACAGCGATTGAGGATGTCGCGCCCAAGCAGCGACGGCAGGCTTCCGGCCGCGTGTTCGTTCTCGGGGGAAGCGATGTAGACCTGTATACGGAAGCTGCGCCAGTCCTCTATGCCGTTATCGTAGAAGGAGACGATGGCGTACTCCGGCGTGTAGCGTGCCTGGCCCCCGACCCCACTCGTTTGGAGCGATGCCGGACCAAGGGCACTGCCATCGATGCCTAGCTTGTTCGCATCGACGGGATGCAGGGTCGTGGCGTCCGCTCCCGTGTCGAGGAGGAATTCCACCCTGTTTCCGACACCGAGCCGAGGAAGATAGACGCTGCCCCCGACGTATGGTGCGGGTTCGCCGCTTGAATCGAAATATCCTTCTATTGCCACGCTACACGATCAGCAGCACTGGTTCTCTTGAGACATACCTGATGGCAAGGTCTTGCTTGAGCCCCTGGGCGTTCAACCGCGTCAGCAGCTTCTTGAGGTCGGGGTCGAAGCCAACGATCTGCTCGTGGTACACCGCGACCCAGCAGTCCGGGTGCTGTTCGCGCAACTCCGGAACGATGGACGCCAGATAGCGGCTGTCCCGCCCGAACTGTTCGAGGTCGACGCGCATCTGCTCCCAGTCGAGCGACGCGATCGCATCTTCGTACTCCTGGGGAAACTCGAGGTCTTTACCCACGTCGTCCTCCGGCGGATCCAATCACCACCGTGAGTGTACCGCCTGCAAGCACGACCGCGTAAGTGGCGCGTGTCACACGTCTGGCGACAGCCACACGCGAAGCAGCACCGATTCCGACGCCGGCAGCGCGACGAGCGTCCGCGCAACGAAGCCCCGCGACGCCAGCGCACGCTCGACCTCCGACGGCGCGTCGACGCCGCGCACGACGTCGATGCGCGCCTCGCGCTCGCGGCCCCGGTAGTAGACCGTCGCCGGAGCGCCGCTCTCGATGTTGCGCCACCAGAGTGCGCGGGCGCTCGTCAGCGCATGGAGCGTCCCGCCCGCCGGTCGGCACGTCACCGGCACGAGGTACGTCCTGCCGGAGCGTCGCCCCTCGCAGCGCACGACGATGAAGCGCGGGCCGAGCAGTGGGTGCAGAGGCGAGCGCACGACTCGCGCGATGGTGGCGTTCACGCGACGGAACACGGCGGGGATGACCGTCGCCACCATCCACCGTGCCAGTCTGAGCTTCAGCGCGCGCATGGGTATGAGGCTATCGGGGGCGGGTGGGGGATTGGCGTATCCGGTACCGGCCCCGTCCGAGGAATTCCAGGACGTTCCTGTCCCGGAGCACTTGCAGTTGCTGTCTGATTTTTGGCTGGACGTGTTGGTTCCTGGGGTGTAGAGCAGTAAGTTCTCGTTCGAAGCGCCCGTTGAACTCCTTCAGCGTGAACTCGCTTGACCCCGATTCTTCTGTCAGTGCGTGTACTCGCGAATGCACGTCGTCGGTCCAGATGCTTGGGAGCGACTTGACGTAGTTTTCAAGAGCCTTGTAGGAGTCGGCCAGTCCCACGGGAGGGCGGGGACCCACGGGAAGCGCTGCCGCTCGATTCCGCAGGCGGCGGTAGTCTGCAATGACCTGATCATCGGGAATCGCAAACGACGTGTCCTCCCTGATGCGGTCGTACACCCGGCAGGCGTCTTGGATGGCATCATCGTTCACGGAGCCTCGGAGGAGGGCGTTAGCCTCCGTATTTCTCCAAAGCCCGCCCATTGTGAGATTCGATGAGCCGATGAGCACCTGTGCGACCTGTTCTCCCGCGGTGGCGATGTAAAGCTTGGTGTGGAACGTCTGATTGACCGCACCCGCCCATTTGAGATGAACGTACTGCTTGACCTTGGGGTAACTGCTCGCAAGTTGGCGTAGCTGCTCAATCACTTCCGGGTCGGTTACGTGGCAGTCAAGTCCATACATCACTGTGACGCCCCCACCGCGCGCGAGCATCTTCTCCATCGGGTTAAGGATCTTCGTGAGGGCGGCCTTCGTCGCGAACGCGGATGCAATGCGTAGGTCGGTTGCCCACTCCAAACTTGCAGTGAGTTCGTCGCCAGCTCGCCGGGTTGCGTTGTCGATAATCCGCACATCGGCCATGGTGTCGCGATTATAGAGACTCTGCTCCTGCCGATGGCGTGATGCGCCAGCCCCCTGTGGACAACTGCCCCTGATCCGATCAACGATCAGCGCATGGCCCTTACGGATACAGCCGCAGCCCAGCGCGGGCTTGATCTGCCGGTGCTCCATTGGACATCGCCTGCCAGAGACTCTGCGCTCTACGTCGGGGATGCGCTGGACGTTCTCGCCACGATTCCCCCGGAGACCGTCGACTGTGTCTGGACTGATCCCCCATACAAGCTGTCCAACGGCGGCATCACCTGCGTCGCGGGTCGGATGGTAAGCGTAGACAAGGGCGAGTGGGACCGCAGTGAAGGCTTCGAAGTAGACCACCAGTTCAACCATGACTGGATTGCCGCGTGCAAGCGGGTGCTCAAGCCAACCGGCACTATCTGGGTGTCCGGCACCTTGCATCTCTACCCGAGCGTGGGAATGGCGTTGCTGGAGAATGGGTTCCGCCTCCTCAACGACATCATCTGGGAGAAGCCCAACCCTCCGCCGAACCTCGGACGCCGGACATTCACACACTCCACTGAGGTTGTGCTGTGGGCGAGCAAGGCTGCGAAGGGGAGCCGGCACAAGTACACGTTCAACTACGATGCGATGCGGCTGGAGAACGGCGGCAAGCAGATGAAAACGGTATGGGAGTTTCCTACGCCCAGCCGCGACGAGAAGCGCTTCGGGAAGCATCCGACGCAGAAGCCGGTTGCGCTCATCGCGCGGTGCCTGCGCGCGAGCACGCACGTGGGTGGTTCCGTGCTCGATCCGTTCGCCGGTGCCGGAAGCACGGGCGTCGCAGCGTTGCAGGAAGGGCGGCGGTTCATCGGCATTGAGGCTGACGTGCAGTATGCCGAGATAGCGTACAAGCGCTTGG
>DAOUHP010000015.1:0-5299 GCA_034428575.1 Dehalococcoidia bacterium
ACGCCAACACCTACCGGCACTCCCACACCAACCCCCACGCCTACCCTCACGCCGACGCCGACCAGCACGCCGACCCCAACCCCTACGCCAACCGCCACACCGACGCCTACTGCGACGCCCACCCCGGCGCCGACCAGTACGCCGACGCCTACGCCCAGGCCCACCAGCACGCCTACGCCCACGCCTCAACCCATCAGCCTGGCGCTCACGCCCCTGTCGCCGACAGAGATGGAGATCGAGTGGGCACTGAACGTCGGCGGCGGAGCGCAACCCGTGGAGCTCTTCCGTGACGGCGAGTCGCTGGGAAGCCAGTCTTCGAGCGTCTCCTCCTACACCGACAGCGGCCTCAGCGCGAATACGCGCTACACCTACGAGGCCGTCGCGACACAGGCGGGCCTCTCCGCCGAGGCGATGGCGGCGACGCTCGCTTACCCGCCGCAGGGCGGGAGCTCCCGGAGTGTCCACTGGACGGGCTTCGAGTTCTACATCGTCGACGAGCGCAACCCGGCCGGCACCGAGTACCGCGTCACCCTGAGGGGCCCCGCTACCGACGTCTCCGACTGGACCAGCGACAAGTGCGTTGTGTACGACTCCCTCCCCCGCGTGAGCGGCTTCCGGCCTTACTACTACACCATCGCCGCGAGGAACCTGGACGGGATCGAAACACAAGTCGCCAATCGCCGTGTGGGGGAAGCCGGTGAGGGGCCGGAGTGGGTCGTCACCCGCGGCTACGACTCCAACGACGACCCGTGGGTTGCTGCCCGGATCGATGACCTCCAGGCGATCTACGGCCTCACCGATGCCGCGGTCGACTGGCTGACCAACGGTCTCCGAGTCCAGCGGCCGCTCGAGACACGGGGCGGACAAGCCTACCTGGGGCCCGGCTACGCGGGATTTCTGGTAGGAGCCCTCGTGGGTATCGGCCACAGCAATCCCGACGCCCTGATGCACGAGGCGATGCACGCCTTCTGGGAGTCGTGGAACGGGTGGCAAGAGCCGTGCGACGAGATGAACTTCTACACGTTCAAGCGCGACCAGGCCCAATTCCTCCTGGACTTCCGGGACCACGACCGCTCGGGAGGATCGAACCCCTGGGAAGCGTGGCGCCCTTACTACGTTGAAACCCTTGCATCGCTTCAGGGGGACGTGGAGAGCGGAAGGCGGGACGGGAGGATCCGGCAAGGAGAGGATGCCTGGCAGATACTCGCCGATCGCGAGTTCTACAAGGTGCCCAACTTCTACCACCGGTACGAAACGGTGTACCCCGCGTACGGGGTGAACAGCCTGTCCCTCGTGCCACCTCCGCTCCAGAAGTACTTCCAAGGGTTCCTGAGCGAAGGAGAACCAACAACCTGGGCGCAGCAGGTCAGATGGTATTCGCGACTCG
The DNA here is from genome assembly GCA_034428575.1 of Dehalococcoidia bacterium. Classification (GTDB taxonomy): domain Bacteria; phylum Chloroflexota; class Dehalococcoidia; order Lucifugimonadales; family Australimonadaceae; genus Bin16. Next base: position 1,388 of record DAOUHP010000015.1, read on the forward strand.
AAAGCCACGACCGCTCCGGGAACCCCTCGGACCACCGCCTCTGGAACATGGCCTTCTTCACCAGGGACGTCCACTACCACTCACCCGGGCTGCACGCGTCCGGTTCGACGACCCGCATCCCCGAGCCTTTGCGGACGGCGCTCAGGGATGCCGACCGACAGCGCCTCGTGGACTTCGTGAATACGCTGGAGATATTGGACTGGGAGGGGAACGAGCACTACAGCTTCGACGCGAACGCGGGGTTCTGGCAAAACTACGTCAGGGACCATCTCTACAGCAGCCAGTTCTACCTCGACGAACTCTCCCCCGCCGCCGGCATCGAACTGGAACCGGACGCGTGGACAGCCGTCAAAGGCATGACGGAACGGATGGTGTCGGACCTCTACTGCGGAAGGACGACCCCCACGGAGATGCGCGCCATCATTTCGGGCGCAAGCGGACTGTCGGCGCTCCAGAAGACTGCGTTCACCAAGATGGTCGACGTCTACGAGCGGCGCAGCGACTTCGGATGCCTGCGCTGAGCACCCTCTGAGAACAGCGTGCAGCCGCAGACCGGGGGCAAGCTGTCGATGAGCGCAGCGCGGTTAGACCTGCGACAGTACCGGCACGGTTCTTGTAAGCAGGGCTTCGACCACTTACATTGCTTCTACCGACGATAAGGTACGCAGCGAGCGCGGGCATTCGGTCCGGGAGATGCGACATGGTCAGCAGGGTGAGCAGGGATGAGTTGGTTCTGCGAGTGGGTCGGGCCATCCGATCGGAGCGTTTGGCGAAGGGCCTGCGTCAAGCCACGCTGGCCGAGTTGATGGACGTCGACCCCGTTACCGTCAGAAGGTGGGAGAGCGGCCTTCGCCTGCCCACGATGGTGGAGGTTGCCAATCTTGGTTCGATCCTCGGGTGGGAAGCTCTGTGCAGGGGCTTGTTCGGCAAGCTCGACGTCTACGCCGAGAACTGGATGGGTTGCTGCGATAGCGGCTACGTTGCATACGTCGCATAGACACGACTCGTGCGTCGGGTACGACAAGCACGGTCAGGAGGAACAGATGACCACGGAACCCCAGGAGATCAAGCGGCTGGTCAGTGAGCGTTACGCGAAGGACGCGAAGGCGGTCATCGAGCTCGTTCCCGTCGAAGAAACGTCCGACGATGCGTGCTGCAGCCCGACGGGCGTCGACCGCGCGATGACGTTGTACGAGGACGCGCAGCTGGAAGGGCTGCCCGCCGAGTCGATCGCCATCTCGCTCGGCTGCGGCAACCCGACGGCGTTGGCGGGCCTCAGCGAAGGCGAGCGCGTGCTCGACCTCGGCTCGGGCGGCGGCATCGACTGCTTCCTCGCGGCGCAGCAGGTGGGCGAAGCCGGGCACGTGATCGGGCTCGACATGACGCCCGACATGCTGGACCTCGCGCGCAGCAACCAGGCGAAGCTCGGCCTCACCAACGTGGAGTTCATCCATGGAGAGATCGAGAACATCCCGCTGCCGGACGCGTCGGTGGACGTGGTCATCTCGAACTGCGTCGTCTGCCTCTCGCCGGACAAGGACGCGGTGTTCCGCGAGGCATTCCGCGTCCTCGCGCCGGGCGGCAGGCTCCACATCTCCGACATGATGGCGCTCAACGCCGATGGGCCCGCGCTCAAAGACACGGAGGCGTGGGTAACGTGCAGCGCAGGCGCGGAGCCGAAGGACGTGTATCTCGGTCGTCTGAGCGGCGCGGGGTTCAAGGACATCGCCATCGACGCGGAGACGGCGTGCGTCGAGAACGACGCGCCGGCGGATGTCTCCAGCGTGAAAGTAGTCGCGCACAAGCCTGTATAGGCGTAGAGGGCCAGGCGCATAGCGAAAACTGGAGGTTTTGTACCTCTCCCCTTGATTCCAGCAGCCGCGTGACAAGGGTAGAATTTGCGGCGAACAGAAGCCGCCCAACTCGCATTGCCAGTTGCACCCACCTGCGAGACGAGGGAGTGGATAGGAGACTGGTATGCGCCCACACCTGATGCTGATACCCGCCGTAGCTGCCGCAGGCTTCCTGGTGAAAGACCGGGCGGCCAAGCTCGCCGTCGGGGCGGCAAGAGCCGCCACGCGCAGGACGCGGTCAGCCGCTGCGAAAGATGGTTGGACGAGCACGAACACCGCTGCCGACTGGTTCGGAACGGCGGCAAGGGAGCGCTACGGCGAGCCGGACACCGGCGAAACCGAACGCAAGTCGGAGTAGGCGGGAGAGCAACCCCAACCCGCGCCCCGCACCGCTACCCGCCCCCACCGTGTGCGCTGCCGCGCGCCTGGTTCCCGCATTCGCGGGAATTACGGATGAGGTGCCGGAGTGACAGGTGAGGTGCGGGAATCACAGCGTGCGCCACGCTCGCGTTGAAGCCTAGCCGCTGATCCCCACTCCCTCGGGAACGGGCAGGCCGTAGAGCTCTGAAGTGCCTTTCCACACGATGCGGGACTTCTGTTCGTCCGTGAGGTCGGAGCGGTTGTAGATGTACCGCGGCGAGTCCGGCACGCGGTGAGCGTGGGGAATGTCGCTCGCGTACACCCAGCAGTCCGTCCCGTACTTGTTCACCATGTAGGGCAGCAGCTCGTCGTCGACCTCGAAACCGATGAAGATGCGGCCGTCCCTGATGTACTCCAGCGGCGTGGCTTCCGGCAGGCCGCGCTCGATGATGGCCTTGTGCTCGGAGCGTATCGCGCCGATCTCCAACCGGTCCTTCACGTTGTCCAGCGTAAAGTCCATAACGGCGACGGCAAAGTCCACCCACGTGCAGCCCGTCTCCAGGAACGAGACCTTCACCCTGGGGTAGCGGTCGAGGATGCCGGAGCCGCAGATGGTCTTGAACCCACGTACCACGGACATGAGGAACTGGTCGCCGGCGATGTTGCGGTAGGTCTTGATGGCCGCCCGCGCGCCGATGCCGGGATGCACGTTCACCGGCATGTCCAGGTCCTGCGCGGCAGCCCAGAACTGCTCGAAAGTCGGGTCGTCGAGCGCCTTCTCGTTGTAGTCGCCGAATACCATGACGCCGATGGAGCCCATCTTCCGGGTCCGCTCCATCTCGCGAACCGCCTCGGCGGGGTCGTGCGGGTCGATCACCGTCACCCACTTCAGACGGTCGGGAGACTGGTTGGAGATGTCGGCGACCCAGTTGTTATACGAGCGTGTGAGCGCCGCATTGAGGGCAGGGTCGTGCACGATGGGCCAGTCGAGCAGGAGCGTTGGGTAGTTCACGGAGAGGTACGTGTTCTCCGCGTCCATCACCGCGAGGCGGGCCTCGGCGGAGTGGAACTCGCCGCTCTCGTGGGGGCCGCGCCACTTCGCCATCATCTCGTATTCGGTGGAGACGACGCCGTCCTTGCTGGAGGGAGAGCCGCCGATGCGGATGCGTTCGCCGTTGATATCCCAGACGTAGTCGTGCTCGAACTCGCCTGTCTCGACCACTTTGGGGCGGCGGTCGCGGAACGCCGGCTCGAGATAGTCGTCGGACCAGGTGCCCTCCCACTCCTCGACGTGCCCGTCGCCGTCCATCGCCAGGATGTCCATCGCCGTACTCCTCGTTCAGGATGCGGCAATCCTACCACGGGGGGACGAGCACCTGCGTCCCGGCGTTGCATGCGAGAGGCGGAGCCGCAGTGCCATGGCGGTAGTCACCCATCGCTGCTATGTAACAACCCCGCAACACTTTCGTAATCAGCGCAACACACCCTGCGTCTACGCTTGATGGAAGCGATGCCGCAGGAGGCGCCCCCTTGAAAGAAGTTATAGCCGTCATCAGACCGGAGAAGTGGCAGGCGAGCGTTGATGCCGCACTTGCCCTGGGCATATCCGCTTACACGCACCGGCGCGTTATGGGCCGGGGCCGTCAGCGAGGACTCCGCTACATGCGCCCCATCAACGGAGAGGATGAAGGCGTGATGC
>DAOUHP010000016.1:0-53475 GCA_034428575.1 Dehalococcoidia bacterium
CCTTCAGGCAGCGGCATGGCCTCCTCATTGCCATCCTCAGGGAGCATGAGCGTGGCGGGCCCGGCGAGGTAGCGTCGGGCGACCTGCCATTCATCGTGCTGCTCGGCCAGGAGGGCTCCTATGAGTCGGCGGGCCTAAGCGGCGGTTCAGCTCCACCCACGACAATCCCCAGCTCATCCTTGACCCACACCGGCCTCCGCGATAGATTCACAGGGTTCCCAAACCACATCTCGAAGATGGTTCTGTCTATCGTCAAAATAGGCCCACCATCTTTCGAACCGCAAAGCCAGAGGGGAGGCCACATGGCCTCCCCTCTCGATGTCTAGCGTTTCGCGGCGCTCGGGACTACGCCAGGTCGTAGCGGTCCAGGTTCATCACCTTGTTCCACGCACCCACGAAGTCGCTGACGAACTTCTCCTGTCCGTCGTCACACCCGTAGACCTCCGCGAGGGCCCGGAGCTCCGAGTTGGAACCGAAGACCAGGTCCACCCTGGTGCCGGTCCACTTGACCGCACCGCTCTGACGGTCGCGTCCCTCGAAGACGTCCTGCGACGAAGAGGTGGCGCCCCACTCGGTGCTCATGTCGAGCAGGTTCACGAAGAAGTCGTTGCTCAACGTCCCTGGCCGGTCGGTCAGAACGCCGTGCGCGGATTGCCCTGTGTTCACACCCAGGACGCGCAGGCCGCCAACGAGCGCCGTCATCTCCGGAGCAGTGAGCGTCAGCATGTACGCCCGCTCCACCAGCAATTCCTCCGGCTTCCCCGCCTGCCCTGCCTGGACGTAGTTGCGGAACCCGTCTGCCTTGGGCTCCAGCACCGCGAACGACTCCTCGTCGGTCCATTCCTGCGTCGCGTCCGTGCGTCCCGGTGTGAAGGGGACCTGCACGTCATGACCGCCGTTCCGGGCCGCCTGTTCGACGCCCGCGCATCCCGCCAGGACGATGAGGTCGGCAAAGGAGACTTGCTTCCCACCGCTGTTGAACTCCGCCTGGATGCCTTCCAACGTCTGGAGCACTCCGCTGAGCGCTGCGGGGTCGTTCACTTCCCAGTCCTTCTGCGGCGCAAGGCGGACCCGTGCCCCGTTCGCCCCGCCGCGCTTGTCTGTGCCGCGGAACGACGATGCGGACGCCCAGGCGGCCGAGACCAGCTGGGAGACGGTCAGCCCGGAAGCGAGGACCTTCGCCTTGAGGTCGGCGGCGTCCTGCTCTCCGATCAACTCGTGGTCGACGTCGGGGACGGGGTCCTGCCACACCAGCCTCTCTTCAGGGACCAGGGGCCCGACATACCGGCTGCGAGGCCCCATGTCGCGGTGGATCAGCTTGAACCATGCCCGGGCGAAGGCGTCCTCGAAGTCTGCGAAGTTCTCGAGGAAACGCTTCGAGATCTCCGCATAAGCGGGGTCCGTTCGCAGCGAGAGGTCCGTCGTGAGCATCATGGGGGCGTGTTTCTTGGCAGGGTCGTGCGCGTCCGGCACGGTGGCCACTGAGGCTGCATTCGTAGGGGTGTACTGCGACTTGCCGGCCGGGCTCTTCGTCAGCTCCCACTCGTGGCCGTGCAGGTTCTCGAAGAAGTTGTTGTCCCACTTCACCGGGTCGTTGGTCCAAGCGCCGTCCAGGCCGCTGGTGATTGTGTCGCCGGCCTTGCCGCTGCCGTAGTTGTTCCTCCAGCCGAAGCCCTGCTCGGCAATCCCGGCTCCCTCCGGTTCAGGGCCGACGTGGAGGGAATCCGGGGCAGCGCCGTGCGCCTTGCCGAACGTGTGTCCGCCGGCGATGAGCGCAACGGTCTCCTCGTCGTTCATCGCCATACGCTTGAAGGTCTGGCGGATGTACTTCGCTGCGGCCATCGGGTCCGGGTTGCCGTTAGGCCCCTCCGGGTTCACGTAGATCAGGCCCATGTGGTCGGCGCCAAGGGGCCCCTGCAGTTCACCGTCGTTGTCGTGGCGTTGATCGTCAAGCCAGGTCTCCTCGGAGCCCCAGTCGGTTTCGTCGGCCTCCCAGACGTCCGGGCGCCCGAAGGCGAATCCGAATGTCTTGAACCCCATCGACTCCAGGGCGCGGTTGCCGGCGAAGATGATCAGGTCGGCCCAGGAGAGGTTCCGGCCGTACTTCTGCTTGACCGGCCAGAGCAGACGGCGCGCCTTGTCCAGGTTGCCGTTGTCGGGCCAGCTGTTGAGGGGCGCGAAGCGCTGGTGACCGGAGCCGCCGCCACCCCGGCCGTCACTGATGCGGTACGTGCCCGCAGCGTGCCAGGTCATGCGGATGAAGAGCGGTCCGTAGTGGCCGTAGTCGGCCGGCCACCAGTCCTGCGAGGTCGTCATCACCTCGTCGACGTCCTTCGTGAGCGCATCGACGTCGAGGTTCTTCACCGCCTCGGCGTAGTCGAAGTCCTCACCCATCGGGTCGGACTGGGGAGAATTCTGGCGAAGAGCCTTCAGGCTCAACTGTTCCGGCCACCAGTACTGATTGGAAGTCATATACATCCCTCCTTGAAGTCTTCTGGGTATCGCGCGGCCTTCTGAGGCCGTGGTGCGCCGGGCGCATTGTAGCCTCAATCGTCAACGTGGGAAAGGGGAAGACGTATGCCGCAAGGTAGCCGGACCGCGGTAAGCGCCACCGGTCCGGCCAGGCTTGAAGGGAGGCCCTGTCCGTGTGGCGGAGACCCTTCCATACACTCACATGTCGAGGGGTGTAAGATGCCTGCGGTTCGCAGGAATACGTCTGCCTCGGCCAGGAGTGAGATGCAGGCCACCATCGCGTCGGTCCTCCACCGCTACATCGTAGCGCTGCAATACCAGGACTTCCGGTGGATCTGGCTCAGCAGCATGGGCGGGCAGTCGGCCTACTGGGCCCTCATCGTCGCGCGCGGGATCTACGTGCTCGATGAGACCGGTTCTTCGACGCAAGTGGGCATCACGACGTTCGTGGCGATGGCGCCGCGCTTCCTCCTGCCGCCGCTGGCCGGCTATCTTGCAGACCGGTTCGACCGCAGGACCGTGCTCGCCACCGCCTACGTGCTGCAACTCTCGCAAGCTCTCGTTCTGGTTGCGCTTGCCCTGGGGGGCGTCCTTGAGGTTTGGCACGTCGTTGTGCTGGCGCTGCTCAACGGCAGCTTCCGTACGTTCCAGATGACGGCGACGCAAACGCTCATCCCCAACGTGGTGCCGCGCGAGCACTGGCTCAACGCCATCGCGATGAACCAAGTATCGCTCCAGGGCTCACGCCTCGTCGGACCGGCACTCATCACGCCTGCACTGCTGCTGTACGACGTGAGCATCGCATTCCTCGTGAGCACGACCTTCTACGTTCTCGGCATTGCTGGCGTCATGGCCATACGGACGCGGTCGACCGGTGAACTGACCAGGGGATCTAGCATCGGTGCAAGCCTCTGGGCCGCCCTGCGCTACGCGTGGGCGGACCCGCAACTCAGGGCACTCTTCATCCTGCTTGCGCTCCACTGCTCCATGTCGATGTCATTCGAATCGATACTGCCGGTAATCGCTCGCGACGAGTTGGGCGACGTTGACCTGAGCGCCTACCTCATGATGGGCGTTGGCGCAGGCGCGGTCGTCGCCCTGATCGGCATCGCGGGAGTGCGGAGCGCGTCAGGCCGGGGGAAACTGCTGTTCCTTACGGGCGTCGTCAGCGGGGCTTCGCTGCTGTTGCTGGCAGCTTCGGGAAGCACGACAGTGGCGCTGCTCGGCGCCGCGGCGATGGGCGGCTCCCAGGCCGCGTTCATGGCGATCGGCGGGGCGATGGTGCAATCCCTCGCTCCGGACGGCATGCGCGGCAGGATCTCGGGCCTGAACCAGATCAACATCGGGGGAACGATGGCGGTGATGAACCTCGTGAACGGGTTCGCGGCGGATGAGTTCGGGGCCCCCATCGTGCTCCTGGTCCTCGGGCTCGGGTTCACCTCGGCCGCCGTGGCCAGCCTGGCGTTCGGCACCGTGCGAGGCATCTACCGAGGCTCCATCGCCGTGCCGGTCAGAGCGGCGGCGTAAGGGCGGACACACCGCCGCTTCTGCGGCACTCCGTCCCGTCACCGACTACCCGATAGGACCGAGCGTTATCCCTGCCACGTCCGGCTGGCCGAGTGCGTTCATCTGGAAGCCTTCTACGCGCGGCCTCACGAGCACGTAGTCCTTGATATGGAAGAGCGGGAAGATGCCCGCTTCATCTACGAGCAACTGCTCCGCCTCACCGTACATACGCAGCCGGGTCTCACGGTCCCGCTCGGTGCGTGCCGCCTCTATCAGGCTGTCGAATCGCTCATTCACATACTTGCCCTCGAGGACGTGAGAGCTCAGCAGCAGGTCGAGGAAGTTCTCCGGGTCCGGGTAGTCCGCAACCCAGCCACCGTGCCACAGGTTCCCCACGACGTTTTCAAGCGAGTAGTAGTAGACGTCCGTTTCGAGCAGATCCACTTCCACTTCGATGCCCAACACCTCTTGCCACGCCGCAATGATGAACTGGACCTGCTCCGTCGGCTCTCCGTCCCTGTCGACGGCGCTGAACACGACCTGAGGGAAATCGTCGGCGTACTTCGATCCAGCGAGCAACTGGCGGGCTGCTTCCGGGTCGTACGGAATCCCTGTCAGCGACTCCGAGTAGCCCGGCATGCCCGGCGGCAGAAGTCCCTTTGCGAGTTCCACGTTCCCGTCGTAGACATCCTCGATGAGCCGCTCGCGGTCGAGCGCCATCAGGAACGCCAGGCGCACGTTGGGATCGTCGAATGGAGGCTGTGCCCCGTCGACTCCCAGGTAGTACGTTGTGAGCTGCGGAAACTCGAGGAGTTGGCCACTTAACGTCTCGCTCTCTCGTAGCGAATCGAGCGCGCCCGTGCCGACCTGTATGCCGTCCCAGGCATCCGTGAGGTACATAGCCAGCCCGCTGACGCCGGGCAAGGCGGCCTGGGGCGAGATCACGTACTCCAGCGATGCCGGCCTGTGATAGTCATCGAATCGCTGGAGAATGACGACTTCGTCCTCTTCCCACCGGGCCAGCCGGTAAGGGCCGGAACCGTTGATGTCGTCGCTCATCCACCAGTCGAAACCGAGGGGGTCCACGGTGCGGCGGTCGACGACCGCACCGGAGGGATAGGTCAGCTTCGCCAGGAAGTATTCCTTGGGACCGTCTATCGTGATGCGCACGGTGCGCTCGTCTACCACCTCCACACCGGAGACCTCCTCCGCCTCCCCATCCAGCTTCTCGACAACGCCCACGATGTCGCCGAGATAGGAATGCGCGGTCCCGCTGTGCAGTTCAGGTTCCGCAGCCCGCTCTATGGAGTACTTGAAGTCCTCAGCAGTTATCGGAGTACCGTCGTGGAATGTGATTCCCTCGCGGAGGGTGAATGTGTACACAACGCCTGCATCGTCGACTTCCAAACGCTCGGCGAGATCAGGCTCAACGCGAGAATCACTGGATATCCGGACGAGGCCACTGAAAAGGCTGGTTACGAAGAAGTGTGAGGTCGTCTCACTGGCGATGGCCGGGTCGAGCGTAGTGGGTTCTCCGAGCGGCATGGTGAACGCGCTGTCGCGTGAGACGCCGTAGGGAGCAGGAGGGAAACTCCTGAAGCTGGCCAGCATGGTGTCCAGCAACTCCTGCTGGCGCTCGACCTCCGTCAGCGGTGCGATGAGCACGAGTAGGTAGAGCAATTCGCCACGTTGCGTCACCTGCAGACGCCGCACGTCGACGCCGCCTTCCACGTCGTAAAGGATGTCCGCTCGCTCAGCCTGTGTGCCGTCGTCCAGCGTGACGGCCCCCGTGCGCTCCACGCGCGGGTCCCCTTCCTCCGGCGTGAGGAAGGGGACGATGGTGTCGATCTGTTCGCTCAGCGAACCCGCGGTTGCCTGCTCCGCGAGCAGCAACATGCGCGAGATGCCCTCGCCGTCCTGCAGGACGAGCCACGCGCCCTCCCCGCCGGTCGGGGTTATCGACCATTGCTGCGGGTAATAGAGCGCTATTCCCAACTCCTGGCTCACGAAGGGAACGAATCCCTCGGGAACAGGGTCAGGCGTGGGCGTGGGCGGAATAGTAGGCGCCGGGGTCGGGGTCGGTTGGGGGGTCGCCGTGGGTGTAGCCGTGGAAACAGGGGTTGGCGTCGGGGTTGGAGCAGGGTCTGAACAGGCGACGGCCAACACGAGTAGCAGCAGAACAGACACAAGGAAACGATTCATCGCGGCGAAGGTCTCCATAGGGCTCATATCGGGCCGCGCCCTTGCAGACAGGACGCCTGCGAATTCTAATCTCTCGACGGCGGTATCCGCCACAACCATGGAGCCGTGTTACCCCCTACTCGCCTTCCACACTCGAGAGAAGGTAGGCGCGCATGAATCCCTCCAGTTCTCCGTCGAGGACGAGGTCGGGGTTGGTGGACTCGAAACCGGTGCGGTGGTCCTTCACCATCTTATACGGATGGAGGACATAGCTCCGGATCTGGCTGCCCCAGCCGGCAGAGACGTGCTCGCCCTTGAGCGCAGCGCGCTCCTCTGCCTGCCTGCGCATCTCTATCTCCATGAGGCGCGCGCGAAGTATCTTCATCGCCACCTCGCGGTTCTGGAGTTGCGAGCGCTCATTCTGGCATGCGACGACGACGCCGGACGGTATGTGCCGGATGCGGACCGCGGTGGAGTTCTTCTGCACATGCTGCCCGCCGGCGCCGCTCGCCTTGAAGACGTCCATCTCGATGTCGTCCGGGTTGATCTGCAGGGCCACGCTGTCCTCCGCCTCCGGCAGGACCTCGACGAGAGCGAACGACGTGTGGCGCGCGTGTGCCGCGTCAAAGGGCGATTGGCGAACGAGCCGGTGGACGCCCCGCTCCGCCTTGGCATAGCCATAGGCATAGTCGCCGGTGACTTCCAGCGTAACGCTCTTCACTCCTGCTTCTTCCCCTGCGGAGAGGTCCAACACCTGCGCCTTGAAGCCGCTCTGCGCCGCCCAGCGGGTGTACATGCGCAGCAGCATCTCCGTCCAGTCCTGCGCGTCCGTACCGCCTTCGCGGGCGTGGATGGCGACTATCGCGCTGCGTTCGTCGTATTCGCCGGAGAGCACAAGCAGCAACTCGCGCCGCTCGGCTTCGGCGAAGATAGCGGCGCTCTCCTCTGCAAGCTCCTCCGCAAGCGAGGCGTCGTCTGCCTCGATAGCCATTTCCAGCAGTTCGATGGTGGAAGCCACGCGGGACTCGAAACCGCGCCAGCCGTCGATGGAGGCGCGCAGGCGCGACAGCCGTTGCATGACGGCTTGCGCATGGTCCGGGTTGTCCCAGAGATCAGGAGCGGCGGTCTGCTCCTCTAGGCGTTCTGCTTCCGCTTGTTGACCGGTGAGGTCAAAGCCGCACCATGATGCCGGCGATGTGTCCGGCGAGATCGGTGAGGCGCTGTCGCAATTCTTCCATGGCAGGTCCGCTCCCTCCCGCTAACCAGCGGGTGCATCCGTCATTCTATCATTCGTCCTTCCGTCACTCTCCCGGGGCGCTGCACTCGCGATGGACGAGGCGCGGCCTCCTGTGCTACGCTCGCCAAACGGCCGGGGTGTGGCGCAGTCCGGAAGCGCACCTGCATGGGGTGCAGGGGGCCGTTGGTTCAAATCCAATCACCCCGACCATTCCACTCTTCATCGGAGAGCAACGCATGACAACGTCCGGCGGCGGCAAGCCTCCGTGGGTGCTGGAACACCTGGAGCGCTACCTGGCAACCGACGGTGAGGACGGCCACGCGTGGCGTGGCATGCAGACGCTGCTGCTCACGACGACGGGCCGGAAGTCCGGCAGGTCCATCACGACACCGCTCATCTACGGCATGCATGAGGGCCGGTGGCTAGTCGTGGCCTCGCGCGGCGGGGCGCCCGACCACCCGCAGTGGTACTACAATCTCAGCGCCGATCCGTCTGTTCGCGTACAGGTTCGCGCGGAAAAGTTCAACGCAACCGCACGCTCGGCCGGCCCCGATGAGAAGCCCGCATTATGGCAGCTGATGGCCGGCATCTACCCACGATACGACGAGTACCAGGCGAACACCGAGCGGGACATCCCCGTCGTCATCCTGGAACGCGCCGGATAGGCCATGGCGAGAACCGTCTCTGCCAGGAGAGGCCGGTATCGAATACCGGCCTCTCTTGTTTCGGTGTTGCCTCGGTTGGTGCTGATCGGTTGACGCGGATCAGGCCGCGGTTGCAAGGGGGGTCTGTATCCGGCGAAGCGCGCGGTGCACTGTGCGCACGCTGATGCCGAATCGGGTCGCCACCTCGAAGACGTGCAGGTTCTCGTACTGGTAGGCCCAGGCGATCTCTTCGTCCCGCTCCCGCAGCCTGTAGGCCTGGTACCAGGCAGGATCGTCGAACCTGCAGCGGGGCAGGGGACACTCCAGGCACGACATCGACGCCTCACATCCGGTGTCGGTGTAGTGGACCTGCTCCGGCAATCCGTCCACGGCCGGCTCGTCGCGCCTTCGTCTCGACTTCGTGTACATGCTCATCGTTTCCTCCTTCCGGTCATTCCGCTTCATAACGGCTGTCCATACGTTCTCGAACCCGTTCGTTCAGGCAACACTCTTCAGGACGCGATAGCGATGGGGAACACCAACTGCTGCTCTCCCGCCTGCTCCGCATCGTCGCTGGTCAGCATGGCAAGGCCATCCAGGAACCCTTCGTTCTCCCCCTCCACCGCCACAGAGAACCCCTGCCTCTCGCCGAAGCGCAGCACCGCCCACTCCATCTCCCGGCGCAATGCCTTGTACTCCGGTGAACCGTCCATCGCGTAGAGAAACAGTCGTCCCGCGAGCACCGCAGCGACCACAGAGGAGGACTCACGCTCGCACTGCAGTGCTGTCCCCGGAAGCCACCGCACGGAGCCTGGCCTGAGGTTGTCCTCCACGAGGTGCCGCAGCCGTATCCCGTCAAGGGACTCGCGCGTCCTCCAGAGCACACTCTCGCAGGGCCAGGTCTTCTCCACGAATCTCTTGATCCCCCCCACGAGCAACGGTGCCTCAGGTGCTTCCATCCACTTGTGGTCGAGCACGCGCGACCCGAGCGCCGTGCGCGACGCAACGGTGACCACAGCCCTTGCAGGCGGACCACCGGATCTCCCCGTTCCTTCCCTCGTCACCACGACAGACGCCGCGAGCCGACCGGCCACGGCAAGCCGCCGCGGGCCTCCTCCTCCGAACAGGGCGCGCAACCGCTCCCGCGAGAACGCGGAAGCGCCTGGGGAGACGGGGCGAAGCTCGTACGAGGTCTGGAATTCCGGGTGCGCCGCCCCGAGCCGCTCGCGTTCGGTCTCCACCCGCGCCGCATAGCCGGGCAGTTCCGCCTCCGCGCGCTCCAGGGAAACACGGAAATGCCTGCGTACTCCGTCGGTGGCGGTGGCCTCCCTGTTGGCAAGCTTGATGCGTTCGAAGGGAGTCTCCCCGTTCCAAGAGCGCCCGTAGATCACGAGCGTGGCGCCTGAAGCGCCCGCGATCTCCTGCAGCCGCGACAGCTCCCCGGGACGAAGGAGGTGGGCGTCAACCGCCTGGACCAACTCGAACCGTCCGGCGGTTCCTGCGAGGTCCTCTGGAGCGGCATACTGCACATGGGCGCGGCCGAGGCGCACACATCCACGCTCATCCGACCACAGCCCCTTCAGCGAACCCTCGCGCAGATGGCTGACGAGCCGCCCCTTTACATCCGCCTGTCCTCCGGGAACGACGCGGAGTAGTGCTCCACCTGCGTTCACATGAACGCCCATCACCAGCATCTCCAACTGGGAGGCCAACTCGCTCACACCCGAACCGAGCGGCATCTCCACCGTGAACCGCGACCCTCGCTGCTGGAACACGTCCGAAGCGACCGCATTGGCTATCTCACTCTGATATGTCGTTGGCGTCTTCATCGCGTTACCTCTACAGAACGTATGTGCTACTACGCTGAGGGCATACTAGAACGGTTGTTCTACGCTGTCAACACCCTTTTAGAACGAATGTTCCCCGAACCTCTCACCCGTTCGAGGTTGCCCTGCGGCCCCGCGAGGCGTACGTTGCCGGACGGACATCTACAGGAGCGGGACGCACGCTGCGGGGCACGTCTCAGCACCCCGGACGAGCGTCCATCCGAAGGACAAGGAGCGCGTCATGGGTTGGACGATCCATCATCCGAACGGACTGCTGTACCACGATCCGACGCGTGCGTTTCAGGGTTACACCCTCGTCTCCATGTCCGGTGGCAGGGACGCCTTCCTCATCGACATGGAGGGCCGTGTCTGTCATCGCTGGCACCGTGAGGAGGGCATCTCCTACGGCTTCCTGCTGGACAACGGCAACCTGCTCAGCAGGACGCGTGCCAGCGGCGGGTTCGTTCCTCCCTCCGACATGCCCACCGGCATCCTGGAGCTGGACTGGGAAGGCAACCTGGTTTGGGACTACTGGGACCCGTACGTTCACCACGATTTCGAACGGCTGCCGGACGGGCATACACTCATGGTGCTCTACGACGAGATGCCGCAGGAGACGGCGAGCCGGGTGCGTGGAGGGCGAGGGAGCGTCGAGGAGCCGATGTACGGCGAACTGGTGCGTGAGGTGGATGCGGCAGGTGCAACCGTGCGGGAATGGAGCATGTGGCGGGCGCTGGACCCGGAGCAGGACGCCATCTGCCCGCTGGAGGAGCGGCACCAGTGGCTGCACCAGAACGCGCTGAACGTTACTTCGAGCGGCGACCTGCTCGTGAGCTTCCGGCAGATAGACACCGTGGGCATCGTCAGCCGCGACTCCGGTCAGTTCACGTGGAAGTGGGGGCCCGGAGAGATCTCCCACCAACACCACCCGACGTACCTGCCGAACGGACGCGTCCTGCTCTTCGACAACGGCCCGCATCGCGGCGGTGCGACCTACTCGCGCGCGATCGAGGTCGACCCGGAGAGCGGCCGGATCGCGTGGGAGTACCGGGGCTCTCCTCCTATCTCTTTCTACAGTTACCACATCAGCGGGGCCGAGCGGCAGCCGAATGGCAACACGCTCATCTGCGAGGGGGCGCCGGGGCGGCTGTTCGAGGTGACGCCGGACGGTGAGGTCGTGTGGGAGTACGTGAACCCTTACCGCATACCGGAGGGCGCGCCAATGGGCTCCGGCGGTCCGAACTCGGTATTCCGTGCGCATCGCTATGCGCCGGATCACCCTGCCCTCGCCGGGAAGGACCTGACGCCGCTTGGCTAGCTACGGAGCCGCCCCCGGCACGAACAGCGGCAGGCGCTCGTAGCGGTCTCCCAGCACGTCCTCCGACGGAGCGCCGAGCCAGCCCTCCAGCACCGAGGCGTACACCTGGCGGAAATCGATCGTGAACCGGAGGTTGTTCTTGTCCAGCGAGGCGAGGCTGGGACGTTCGCAATAGAAGCCGCCCGCAACCGGCGCACCCGCGACGAACATCGGCCCGGCGGAGCCGTGGTCGGTGCCGTCGCTCGCGTTGCCGGTCACCCGCCGCCCGAACTCCGACCACGTCATCATCACCACGTCGTTCCCGCGCCCGTGCGCCTGCAGGTCCCGGTAGAAGGCGAGCATGGCATCCGCCGTCTCAGCGAGCAGGCTCTCGTGTCGGGACTCCTGTGACGCGTGCGTATCGAAACCGCCTATCCTCACGTGTCCCACGCGCAAACCCAGGTCCGCATCTATCGCCTCGGCAACGAGCCGGAGCCCCTGGGCGAGAGCCGACTCTCCGTATTCGACGGCAGGCTCATACTGCGCGTGCGCCTGCTGCAGAGCATCCGAGCTGCGCTGGCCGCGCGCAAGGTGTTGTCCAACAGCGCGCCGAAGCGCGTAGCCCCCGGGGCCGACGAGTAGAGGTCCAGGAGCGCCTCCGTCCGCGCCTTCCGGTTCCAGGCATTCCGGGGGTCGTCCTGGAGTTTGTAGGCGTCCACGCTCTCCACGAGCGGGACAGCGACCTTGCTCGTGTTGAGGGCCAGCGGCAGCCGCGAATCTGCTGCCAATGCGAGGAAGGCGTCCTCCTGCTCCACGGCGATGCCGTTCAGGTACCGCCCCAGCCAGCCCTCGTACCCTCTCCGTCCGGTACTCGCCGTCTGCCAGATGTCCATCGACTCGAAGTGCGAAAAGCTCTGGTCCGGGTAGCCGACGCCCTCCACCACCGCGAGCACATCCTCGTCCCACAGCTCCTTGAATGCAGTCAGGCTGGGATGGAAACCGGCTTGCCCGTCAATAGCGATCACATCGTTCTGCGGGATGGCCAAGCTCCCGCGCAGCTCGTAGTACCGGCTGTCGTTCGCGGGGACGACGGTATTCAGCCCATCGTTCCCGCCGGCCATCTGCACTATGACGAGCGTGCGATTCCCCATGGGCGCAACGCTTGACTGCTGTTCGTGGATGGCGGCAGCGACGGCCCGGCTGAAGACAGCGGGCATGGCCGCCGCCGCAGGGACGGCCACCATGCTGGTCTTGAGGAACTGACGCCGGCTGATCAACATCGCATGACGCCTCACAACACCTGGAAGTCCGGCGACGCCAGCATGAGGTACACGACGTTCCTGATCTTCTGGTTAAGGGTTGCGCTGCCCAGATCGTCCAGGAACGTCGTCAGCACGTCGCGGTCGGCATCGCGGAGACGCCCGCCAAGGAGCAGGTCTCCGAAGAAATCGACGATCTCGCCGGACGTGCTGAGGTCTTTCCCGCTTATGAGGTCGCCAGGAGCGAACCTGAGCCTGATGTCACGCGCCTCTGCCAGCTTGTTGGCCACGTTGATGCGCTGCAGCAGCGAAGAGCTGTTGATCCAGGTGGCGCCTCCCGGCCAACCGGCGACGTTCGGCGGCGCGAAGAGCACCTGCCCCATCTGTTCGATGGGTTTGTCGAGCGGCTGAAAGTCGGTTTCGATGCCGAGGGCGCGCACTGCGCCAACCGCGAGTTCGACCGGCGACTTGACCAGCGCAGCCCGGGCTCGAGCGCTGTAGAACTCGTCGGCCTCGAATATCGCGCGGACGACAGGGCGTATCTCCGTGCCGTTCGTCCGGAAGACATTCGCGAGACGCTCGATCACTTCGGGTTCGGGATCCGGGTAGGCGAAGAACGTCCAGAGCCGCGTGCAGATGTACTCGGCGGCGGCCGGTTGCTCCATGATGATGTCGACGATGTCGTCGCCATCGAAGTTGCCGGTGCGGCCCAGGAACGTCTTGAGGCCGTTGTCGTGCTGGTTGGCGTTGAGGTAAAAGCCGGTCTTGCGCCGGAACTGCCAGCCGGTGAAAGCCTTGGCGGACTCGCGGACGTCTTCCTCGGTATAGTGGCCGATGCCGAGCGAGAAGAGCTCCATGAGTTCGCGGGAGTAGTTCTCGTTCGGGGCGGCCTTCTTATTGGTGCGGCTGTCCAGGTAGATCATCATCGCCGGGTCACGAGAGACCGCTTTCAGCAGCGCGTCGTACCGGCCCATCCCCTTCTCACGATAGAGGTGGTTCTGCACGAGCATGTGCGGCCCCTTGCCAGCGAGCTTGTAGGAACTGGTCAGGATGCCGTGCCAGAAGAGCGTCATCTTCTCCCGCAGCGGGCGGGCCGTGTACGCCATGCGCTGGAGCCACCATCGCTGCAGTTGGTTGAAGCTACCTTCCAGGTCCAGGTCCTGAGCGGCGAGGCGTTCCTCCAGCGCGCTGTCGTCGATGGCGTCGTGATCGACCAGGTGGTCGATGGTGGCCTGCAGCCCCATCTCTCGGAAGCGGGCCAGCTCCGCAGGGGCCGCGCCGAACCCGGCGCGCCAGAGCAAGTGGCTGACGCGCGACGGCTCGTCCAGCGATGCGCTCCCCGGCGAGATGAGTTCCGGGAGTTGAGAGAACGGCCCGCCGGATGCGCCGGAACCGTCCAACAGGTCCGGGTCAGGGAACCGCTCGATGCTCGCTGCCGGGGACTTGTGCTGCATCGCGGCGATGAAGACCGGCGCGGTGGCGACCGTGAGGCCGAGCAGGGCGGCGCGCGCCATGAACCCGCGCCTGTCGATGCCGAGAGTCAGGATGGGGTCGTCCTCTCGCACGAGGCCATCGGTCAACGGTTCGCTGCTCATCTCGGTCTCTTTCGCAGGCGCCTGCGATGGTGTCTCCACTCCCCATCGTAATCCTAACTCCTCAAGGCGCTGGCGCATAACTCCAGCCCGACAGGGCAGCTACTCTGGACTCCGGCTTTCGCGGAAGATGGGCGGGAGCTAGCAGGACAGAGCGATGAGGAGACTGTTGCGGGTCTCGGCGCTCATGGGGTGGATCAGCTCACGGCGC
Source organism: Dehalococcoidia bacterium (assembly GCA_034428575.1). GTDB lineage: Bacteria > Chloroflexota > Dehalococcoidia > Lucifugimonadales > Australimonadaceae > Bin16. Next base: position 14,226 of record DAOUHP010000016.1, read on the forward strand.
TCGAGATGCGTACGGAGCGCGCCGTCCAGGAAAACGAGGACCCCTTCGTGCAGGTTGCGGTCGGCAGCAGCGCGCACCTCGGACTGGAAGGGGTACGCCTTCTGTTTCGCCGGATCGAGCTTGTCGGCGACGAAGACGACCTGTCCAACCGGCGCAAGGTCCGGGTGAGCTGTGGTATGCCATCGCACACCTTCCAGCACCTCAGGGTCGCGTATGGCGCCGTCCTCGCGGAGCCATGCCGCGCCGACCGGGCCGTGGAGGAGAACAGGAGCGGCCCGCTCGACAGCATTGACGGGGATGCCGAGGCGCTCTGCTTCTTCGATGAGCATCCGTCCGGGGATGTGGCGGGCGACGTCGTGCGCTGCGGCGGTGAGGTCGGCAATCGTCGGGTCGAGGGCATGCGTCGCTGCGAGTTCGCGCGCGATGCCTCGCACACGCTCGACGTGCGCGCGCAGGCCGTCCGGGAGGGCGTCGAGCCGCGCGGTGAGGGTCGGCGGGAGGTTAGCGGGTATCGTAGCCATGTCGTCCCCCTGGAGGCGCGTTTCCGATGGAGCCCTCCCCGGGAAGATGTTGCGCGCTACAGCGCGGGCTTCGCTCAACATGACAGGGGCCGAGGCGCTCAGCCCATGGGGCCGAGGCGGCGTCCAGCGAGGACATGGAGGTGAAAGTGGGGGACCTCCTGCCCGGAGTCCGGCCCCTGGTTCGCGACCAGCCGGTAACCGGCATCGGTGACGCCGAGTTCGCGGGCTATGCCGGGCGCAGCTTTGAGACAGTGAGCGGCAGCGGCAACGAGGTCGGGGTCTGCAGTCGAGAGCGCTTCGACGTGCTCGTGGGGGATGACGAGCACATGTGTCGGAGCCTTCGGGTTGATGTCGCGGATGGCGAAAACCGTGCCGTCGTCGAAGAGCTTGTCCGCAGAGATGTCTCCTTCCGCGATCTTGCAGAAGATGCAATTGGGGTCAGCCATGACAGCCTCCGCACGGCGAGGACACTGGATGCAGGCCCAGCCCGTTCGGTGCGCTCATAGACGGAGTGAACTATTCGCCGACAGCGAGGCAGGTGACGGTGCGAACGATGCCGCCGATGGTGTGGACGTTTCCCGTGACTGTGTCACCGACGGAGCTGAGGTCGTCGGCCTCGACGACACAGATGACGTCGTACGGGCCGGTAACGACGTCGACCGACGTAACGCCGTCGACATCGTGAAGGGCTCTGACGACGTCCTTGGTCTTGCCGACGGTCGTTTCGATGAGCACGAATGCTTTGGTTGGGGGCATATACCTCTCCTTATGGGCGTAGGGGCCGGAACGGCGGGACGATGATAGCAGTTGGGCGGTGCGCCGCAATATGGACGGAGGCGGTCTGTTTGCCTCGAGGAGCCCCCTACAGAGCAGCTTCGGACTTCGTTGCGACACCGTTCATAACCGCGCCGAACTGCTCCGCGAGGCGTTCGCCGATCGGGTGCGGCGCCTCGGCAGCGCTGTAGACACCCGGGAGGTGATAGAAGACGTTGCGGGTCATGTGCTCCGTGTTGATGAAGTACACGGGCTTATCCCACGCGATCGCCATGCCGATCTCGACCAGTGAGCCCGCGTAGGGCAACTCGGCGTCCACGTTGACGAACAGCAGAGCGTCGGCGTCCTTGACGCCTTCCATATCGTCCCTGGCTTCCGCACGCCCGCCGAGGGCCTCAGCCATCGTCCAGTCGTGTGTGATCTCGTGGCCCGCGGCCTCGATGCAGCGCTGAGCCAGGCGCACTCGCTCCTTGTCCTCGAACTTTCCGGCAACGTAGAACTTCATCGGGCCTCCGTGGGACGTAGCGTGAGCGCGGTGAGCGCAAACTCATTCTATCCGGTGCGGCAGGCGCCCGGGGAAGGGCCGGGTGTCACCGGATTCCTCATCCCTTCGCACACAGGGCCCTCACCCTGACCCTCTCCCTCAGGAGAGGAGGCTAGGCGGTCAGGAGGCCAGGCGGGACAGCAGGGCCAGCGTGCGCTCGCGGGAAGCGGCAGCGTCCGGCCCGGCGGCAACGATGGAGACTATGATCTCGCTCGCCCCGAAGTCGAATAGTTCGGATATACGCTCCGTGACACGCTCTTCGTTGCCGGAGAGGACGACTGCCTCGATCATCCCATCGCTCCATCCCTCGGCGGCCGAGGCTTCGGGGAATCCGGCCTCCGCGAACATGGCCTGGTAGAAGGGCAGGCGCGGGTAGTTGGCGAGCTGCTCCCGCGCCGCGGCGCGGACCTCATCCGGATCGTCGTGAACGCACACGGGTGCGTGGGCGATAAGTGGCGGGCACGGACGCCCGGCACGTTCGGCGCCCCGGTGCATCGCGGGAACGGCGACGTCGCGCAAGTAGACGCCGGGCGACACCCAGCTGATCGCACCGTCCGCGGCTTCGCCACAGAGTTCGTACGATTTCGGGCGCAGCGCTGAGGCCATGACGGGCACGCCGGGCACCGGCGCTGGGAGGCTGACGTTCGCGCGGTACATGCTGCCCTCGAACTCGACCGCGCCGGTGTGCAGCAGCGTACGCGTGATGGTGAGGTACTCGCGAAGGCCGGTGAGTGGCGTACGGTAGTCCGCGCCGAAGACGGTCGTCATGGCGCGCACGTGGCTGGGACCGATACCGAACCGGAAGCGGTTGCCGGAGAGCTGCGCCGCGACCTGCACCTGCTGCGCCGCCGCGACGGGGTGCCGCCCCCACGTGGGCACGATGCACGTGCCGAGCAGGATGCGCTCGGTCCGCGCTCCGGCGGCGGCCATGAGAGTTATGCCGTCCAGGCTCGCGCCTCCCACGGTCAGCCAGGCAGCGTCGATGCCGCGCTCCTCGCTCTCCTCGATGCGTGCGAGAACCGCGTTGCTGTCGCCGCCCATGACGGCAAGGCCAATGGTTCCTGCGGCCATGCGTGTTCCTCCGTTCAGTCCGTAGTGTCTGGGGGAGTGTATCTGCTCCAGCGGACTACGCCGAGTGCCGGCGGAGCCTGCGCCAGCCCATGGAGGCGACGAGCATGGCCACGGCGACGAGCACGATGGCCCCGCCGCCTGGAATGTCCTGGTAGAAGGCGATCGTAAGACCAGCGACGGCGCTGAACACCCCTACGGCCGATGAGACGACGAGCGCCGTGCGCAGGCTGTTCGTAACTCCCTGCCCGACGAGGACGGGAATGACGATGAGCGCGCCGACGAGCAGCACTCCCATGATCCGCATCGCGAGGGTGATCGTGGCTGCAGCGAGCACCGCGAGTCCAAGGTTGACCCAGTCCACCTTGATGCCGGAGACCCGGGCGAGCGCGTCGTCGAACGAGGCCTGGGCGAGCTCCGTGAAGAATGCGGTCACGCCGATGACGACGAAGAACGCCAGTCCTCCGAGGAGCCAGAGGTCCAGCTCCGTGATGGTGAGGATGGAACCGAAGAGGAACCCGAGCAGGTCCACGTTGAATCCCTGCGCTGCGCTGATGACGACCACCGCCGCGGCGAGTGAGGAGTAGAGCGCGACTGCGAGCACGGCATCGCCGGGGAGCCTGCCGCGCGAGCGCAGCACTTCCATGACAACGGCCGCGATGGTGACGGCGACGAATGTGGTGAGCGTCGGGTAGACGTTCACTGCGAACCCGACAGCAACACCGAACAGCGCAACGTGCGCGAGGGTGTCGGAGAGCAGCGAGAAGCGGCGCAGCACCAGGAAGGTGCCGAGTACGGGCGCAAGTGCGCCGACCAGGACGCCCCCGATGAGTGCGCGGATCATGAAATCGTATTGCAGTATGGCCGGCATGGGATCAGTGCCGATGTACGTGCGGCGTGAGCTGGTCGAACTCGTCGTGACGGACGGCCTCTTCGCCATGCGCGTGGTGGTCGTGATGCCGACCGTGGTGAAGCACCTCGACCGGGAAACCGTACAACTGCACGAGGTCGTTCTCGGTCAGTTCGTGGGGCGGGCAGTGGCAGAGCAGCGTGCAGTTCATGCATGCAACGGTGCCGGCCTCGCGCATGACCGCGCCCATGTCGTGGGAGATGATGAGGATGGTGACGCCGCTCTCGCGGAGCTGGCGGAGCAGCATGTACAGCTCTTCCCCGCCCTGGACGTCCACTCCCGCTATCGGCTCGTCCATCACGAGCAGGTCCGGCTTGCGGATGAGGGCGCGGGCGATGAGAGCCCGCTGCTGCTGGCCGGTGGAGAGCTCGCCGATGCGCCGGCGCTTGAAGTCCGCCATATCCACCATCTGCAGGACACCGTCAACGTCCGCGCCGTTGCCTCGACGCCAGAAATCGAACGGCGCGAAACCGGAATACCGTCCGTGCGCGACCACCTCGCCGACCGTGATGGGGAACATCGCGTGGATGCCGGTGGCTACCTGCGGGACGTAGCCGATGCGGCGCCAGTCCTTGAACTGCTCGATGTCGGTGCCGAACACGCGCACCTGTCCGTTGTCCGGTTTGATCAGTCCGAGGATGATCTTGAGGAGCGTGCTCTTCCCGCTGCCGTTGGGACCGACGATCGCGGTGAAATCGCCGCGCTCGATGCGCAGCGTCACGCCGTGCACCGCGGGAGCGCCCGCATAGGTGAAGGAGACATCCTCCAGTTCAACTGCCGGTGTGTCCTCCATGTCCGTTCTCTCCTTCAACCGTTCCGACAAGCAGGGGGTGCGCCGGGGAGGATGTCGGCGCACCCCCTTGGAGGGATTCGTTCAGTTACGAGCAGTCCATCGCGGCACGCAGGCTGTTCAGGTTGTCGCGCATCAGACCGAAGTAGTCGCCGTGCTCAGCCAGTTCGTCCAGCGTTATGCCGTCCATCGGATGGATCTGGTAGATGCCTGCGCCGGTCTCGTCAGCGAGCACCTGTTCGTTCGAGCCGGAGAGAACAGGCTCTACCAGGACGGCTTCGATGCCAAGGTCCTTGATGCGATCGGCGATGCCGGCGAGACGCTGAGGGGAGGGATCGAAGCCGGGCGAGAGGCCGGTGACGCTCACCTGCTCCAGGTCGTAGGCCAGTGCGAGGTAGCCGTAGGCGGAGTGGGACGTGACGAACTCGCGGTGGGTGCACGAACTGAGGCCCGCCTCGAACTCGGCATGCAGCGCCCGGAGTTCGGATGAGAGCGTGGCGAGGTTCGCCCGGTAGACGTCGGCGCCAGCGGGGTCGGCCTCGACCAGAGCACCGGCGATGCGCTCCGCCTGGGTGATGGCGCGCAGCGGGTCGAGCCAGAAGTGGGGGTCGAGTTCGCCGTGGCCGTGATCGTCCTCTTCGCCGGCGTGGTCGTCCTCCTCTTCCGCTGCGTCCGCGTCCTCGCCTTCGTGCTCCTTGTCCTGGTCCTCGTCGACGCCGCCATGGTCTTCGCCCTCGTCCTCGTCGGCTTCGTCTCCGTGGTCGTCCTCTTCTTGCTCGGCCTCGTCTCCCTCGTCGTGGTCTTCACCTTCTCCGGTTTCGTCCTCGTCGTGGTCTTCGCCCTCCTCCTCATCGTGGTCTTCGCCTTCCTCGGCCTCGTGGTCCTCGAACTCAAGCGCTGCTTCGACATCGGCGGCTTCGACCACGATGCCAGAGACGTCGTTGCCCAGGGAATCGAGCGCACGCTCCAGCCACGGCTCCAGTTCGACACCGTTCATCGCGATGACGTCGGCCTCGCCGATCGTGACCAGGTCGCTTGCCGTGAGCTCGAACGTGTGCCCTTCTGCGCCGGGCGGCACGAGAAGCGTCACTTCCACGCGGTCGCCGCCGACGCGTTCGGCGAAGTACTGCATCGGGTAGATGCTCGCGACCACGCTCAGCGGCTCGGCCGGCGCTTCGGTAGGAGTGGCCGCAGGGACGGCCGGCGCGGGCGTCGCCGTGGGAGTGGGGTCATCCGAGCAGGCGGTGATCGCCAGGGCCATGGCCGCGGCGATGAGCAGCATGTATGGTTTAGTGAGATTAAGTCTCATCTAACTCAGCCTCCAGGAACTTTCCGTTGAATCTCAGTGGGCGTGCACGTGCGTCCCGTGCATGTGGATATCCGCTCCGCCCTGGCCGATCTCCCGGCAGCCCGCGCAGCGATGGTACAGCTCCAGTCGGTGCCCGATCAGGTCGCTCCCGACGTGGGCCTTCATTGCGCGAAGCATCCGTTCGACAGAGGGATGGCGGAACTCGTCTATGCGTCCGCAGGCGACACAGACGAGGTGATGGTGATGGTGGGCATCGTCCAGTGAATAACGCGGTGAGCCGTCCGGCATGGCGGTCTTGCAGAGAATGCCCACCTCCACCAGCAGCCGCAGTGTACGGTAGACGGTCGCGCGGCCCAGGCCCGGCAGCCCGGCGACGATCTCCTCGGCGCTGAACGAGTCGGTCCGGCGAGCGAGCATCGCAGCCAATTCACGGCGCGGCCAGGTCATGCGGCTGCCGTGCTCCTCCAACGCTGCGAGGATGTTGGACTCGGTCTGCGTGACCGCGCTGGCCGATTTCGACGAAATCGTCGTCATGCCAGCACAGTATCGCGGCGCTTGCGCGTTGTCAATACTTTGTATCAACAACTGGGGAAACTGATACTGCGCTAGGAGTGAATCGATACTGGCGCGGGCCATCCACCTGGCCCCACATCCCCTGTTTCCGTGGTTCGGCAGGTTCGTACGAACGGGCGTACGGCCATGCCGGGCGCCCTCTCACTAGTGAGCGGCAATCTTAGAAGTCCTGGCGGCCTTCGAAGGCGCGGGTGAGCGTGAGGTCGTCGGCATATTCGAGGTCGCCGCCTACGGGGAGGCCGCGCGCGAGGCGCGTCACGCGCGGGCCGAGGGGGACCAGCAACTGGTGCAGGTACATCGCGGTGGCCTCGCCTTCGACGGTGGGGTTCGTGGCGATGATCACCTCGCTCACCGGCTCCTCACCGATGCGGCGGAGCAACTCGCGTATGCGGAGGTCGTCCGGTCCGATGTTGGCCATGGGGTCGATGAGTCCGTGGAGGACGTGGTAGAGGCCCCGGAAGACGCCGGTGCGCTCCAGCGCAAGCACGTCCAACGGCTCCTGCACGACGCACAGGCGTGTCTGGTCGCGGAGAGGATCGGAGCAGATGCCGCACACGTCCGGCTCCGTGATGTTCTGGCACCGGGAGCAGAAGCCAAGGGAGTCCTTCACCGCGCTGATGGCGTCGGCCAGTTGGCGCGCCTCCCGTTCCGGCATGCGGATGAGGTAGTAGGCGAGGCGCTGCGCGCTCTTGGGGCCGATGCCGGGCAGCTTGTGGAGCTGTTCGATGAGCCGGGCGACGGGAGGGGCGAGCGATGGGCCGCCGCCGTAGCCGCCCTGGGGCGACGAGGTCATCCGCTACATCCCCGGTATCTTCAAGCCGCCCGTAAGCGCACCGAGCCGCTCCGCCGCGAGCGCCTGGGACTTCGCGAGCGCCTCGTTCACGGCAGCGAGCACCATGTCCTGCAGCAGTTCGACGTCGTCCGGGTCCACGGCGGCTGGGTCTATGACGACGGACTGGACGGTCTGCTTGCCGGTGGCCACGACCTTGACCGCGCCTCCTCCTGCGGATGCTTCAACCGTCTCGGTCTCCAGCTCTTCCTGCGCCTTCAGGAGGCGGGCCTGGAGCTGCTGGGCCTGTTTCATCATGTTCCTGTTCATCGTTCCCATCCTTCGGGTGGTTCGTCAGGGTCGTCGGACGACGCGCGCACCGCCGCGTGCTCGGGTTCAGTAACGTATGCCGATCCGTTCGGGTTGGCGTCGGCAGCCGGTTCGGGGTCAGGATGCGTGTCCCCGGCATGGGAGGCCGGGGTGGATGGAACGGGCGCTTCGCCGGGGTCCGGGTCTGGAGCGTGCACAGGAGCAGGCACGGGCTGAGCGGCGTCGGCGATGACCTGCCCGCCATAGTTGACCGCGGCGCGGATGAGATGTCCGCCGCCCGTCTCTCCGGAGCGATCGCCATTTGGGCGTTGCTCGCCGGTGTCCACGACGACGGTGAGTTGCTGGCCGAGGGCCTCCTGCAGCACGCGTTCCACTTCCATGCGGCAGCGCGGGTCTTCCAACTCACCCATCAGCCGTTCGCTGTTGGACTGATGGGGGAAGGTAACGACGAGGTCGGAACCTCGTATCGTCCTCTGCCCCGAACTGCGGAGCAGCGCAGCAACGTCGAACTTGCGCTTGGGCACGCCGCTGAGCGATTTGAGGATGCTCGGCCACTGCGCGGCGAGCCGCTGGTCGACGGGCGCCGATGGGTCCAGGGGCGGAGCCGGAGGCGGCGGGGGACGCCGGTAAGCGGGTTGCGACGGCATGGGCGCAGCCGGGCGGGGGGGAGGAGAGGCTGCAGCAGGCTGGGCAGGCCGGGGGGCAGCGGCAGCCGGCGCAGCGACGGGGGCAGCAGGAGCGAGCGCCGGTTTCTCCGGCGGTAGTCCGAGTTCGACCGCGGCAAGCTCCAATGGAAGCGGCGACGGCTGGTCGAACCGGAAGGAGACGTGGCCGAAGAGCCGGAGCGCGCGCATGATTTGGTCCAACGGCACGCCCTCGGCAGTGAACGTCAACTGAGACTGTACGTCCTTCGAGAGGTCGAGCGTGGACGCCGCGCCGCTCTTGATGAGCAGGGCGGCCCGGAGCAGTTCCACCGTCATGCGGTGGAGCGGACGCAGGTCCACCCCCTCGTCCGCGACGCTGTTGATGGCTTCCAGCGCCTGGGCCGTGTTGCCGGTGAGCAGGTGCTTCACGAGCGCGAGAGCACTCTCCTCGCCGCTGATGCCCAGCAACTCTCGCGCCTGCTCGACGCCCACGCGGGAGCCGAAAGAGGTGATGAGCTGGTCCAGCAGGTTCGTCCCGTCGCGCAGGCTTCCGCCGGACGCGCGCCCGATGAGGCGCAGCACTTCCGGCGAGACCTCGGCCCCCTCCTCCTGCGCGATGCCCGCGAGACGGTCCGTCATGTCCTGTATCGCGATGCGGTGGAAGTCGAAACGCTGGCAACGGGAGACGATGGTGGGCGGCAGGCGTTCGGGTTCCGTAGTGGCAAGGACGAACACGCTGTGGGGCGGAGGTTCCTCCAGTGTCTTGAGGAACGCGTTGAAGGCATCGTTGGTGAGCGCGTGCGCCTCGTCGATGATGTAGACCTTGTTCCTGCCGACCGTGGGCGCGAACCGCACCTTCTCCCGAAGATCGCGTATCTCGTCGATCCCACGGTTGCTTGCGGCGTCGACCTCGATGAGGTCGATGAAGCTGCCGTTGTCTATGGCGCGGCAGTTGTCGCAGGCGCCGCACGGGTCGCCCACGGTCGGCGGGCGCATCGTGCAGTTGAGCGATTTCGCCAGCACGCGCGCGGTGCTCGTCTTGCCGGTGCCGCGCGGGCCGCAGAACAGGTAGGCGTGCGACGTGCGACCGTGCGCTACCGCCTGCGTCAGCGTCTGCGTGATGGGGCCCTGCCCGACGATGTCGGAGAAGCGCGGGGGCCGCCACTTCCTGTAGAGCACCTCGCCTGCCATCAGGACACCCCTGCCCCGTTCACAGGGGGGAACAGCGCGCTCAACGCCTGTTGCTCTATCGAGCGCATCGCCGCTTCCTCCTCCGGCTCCGCGTGGTCGTGCCCCAGCAGGTGCAGGATGCCGTGCACGACGAGCAGCGCGGCCTCCCGCTCCACCGGCACATTGTGCTCGCGCGCCTGCCGCTCCGCCATCGGGTAGGACAGGACCACTTCGCCGAGGCTCGGTTCCTCGTCCGGTACCACCGGAAACCCGTCCTCGGGGAATGGTTCTCCCGCTGGAAGCGCGGTGTCCTCTGCGGGCGCGCCATGCTCGCCGAACGAAAGGACGTCGGTTACCTCGTCGAAGCCGCGGAAGCGCAGGTTCAGGTCGTGGAGCGTCTCGTCGTCGGCAACGACGACGCTCGCGCCGGAGCTGCCGTGCGGGTCGGCGAGGGCGAGTGCGGCGGTCGCGGCGCGGCGCACCGAGGCCACCGGCGACGTCCCCCTGAAGGAAGGGAACACCCGGACATCAACGCGCCGCTTTTGGGATCGTGAGGGCATGCCGTTCCGCCTCCCCGGAACCAGCGGATAGTAACAGTCCGGGGCGCCGCGCGGCATTCACAATGCGGCAGGAAATCACTGTCACTCGACCCGTTCAGTCCGGCGCGGGTATCATGCACCCGTTCCGGCGGCGCGTCGGAGCGCAATCGCTATCCCGGGAGAGCACCCCATGGAAGGCCACGAGCTGATCGCGGACGGCCTCGGACGAGTCAACCAACTCTTGCACCGCGCGCTGGCAGGCGTCCCCGCGGAGACGCTGAACCAGATGCCCGGCAGCGACTCGAACTCGATGACCTGGCTGGCCTGGCACCTCACCCGCATTCAGGACGACCACATCGCCAGCCTCGCGGGCGAACCGCAGCTCTGGACGAGCGAAGGCTGGCACGAGCGGTTCGGCATGCCCGCGGACGACGCGATTACCGGTGGCGGCCACTCGCTGGAGGAAGCGGCGGCGGTGAAAGTGGATTCGGCGGACGTGCTGCTCGGCTACAACGACGCCGTCTACGAGCGGACGAAACGCTACCTGGCCGGGGTCACCGCGGCGGACCTGGACCGCGAGTTGAACGAGCCGCAGTACAGCCCGCTCCCCACCCTGGGCGTGCGTCTCGTCAGCATCGTCTCGGACAACACGCAGCACGCGGGACAGGTCATGTACCTGCGCGGCTTCTTCGACAGGTTCGGATGGCAGCGGCGGTAGGCCGCACCTGATGGAAGGACACAGATGAACGCAGTTGACCTTTACTTCAACGCACTGGACCGGGCGGACGGCATCCTGCGCCGTGCCCTGGAAGGCATGACCGTGGACGAACTCCGCGCCCAGCCTGCGGGCGAGGGCAGCAACCCCATCGGGTGGATGGTCTGGCACATGTCGTTCGTCCGTGACTACATCACCGCAGGTGTAAGCGGCGAACCATACCTCTGGGAGACCGGCGGTTGGGCAGAGCGGTTCGGCATGGAAGCCCGCCCTCCCCGCTTCACGCCGGAGAACGTGCACACCTTCGACCCGAAGGACCTGGAAACGCTCACCGGCTATTTCGAGGCGGTTGCGGAGAAGACCGCGGCCTTCGTCCGAGGCCTCACACCGGAGGATCTGGACCGCCTCCTTCCTCCCGCGTCGCCGGACAGGCCCTCGCAGTCCGTGGGCTCGCGGCTCGGAGCCATCCTGAACGACAACATCCAGCACGCCGGTCAGATCGCTTACCTGCGGGGCGTCATCCGCGAACAGGGGTGGTTCTAGGCATGACCGAGAGCCTTCCGGAAGAGATGGGCGTCCCCGGCTTCAGCCTCAACGCATTCTCGCTCGAAGGACGGGCGGCGATCGTGTCGGGCGGCAGCGACGGCATCGGACGGATGATCGCGCACGGCTTCGCCGACGCAGGCGCGAACGTGACCATCGCGGCCCGGGGGCCCGAGAAGATCGAAAGCGTCGTCGCGGAGATAGAGGACAAGGGCCACGCCGCGCTCGGTGTCCCCACTGACGTAACCGACCCGGACGCCGTGCGCGCGCTCGTCGAACGTTCCATCGAACGGTTCGGGCAGGTGGACGTCCTGATGAACGTGGTCGGGGGATCGCAGGGGCCGACGTTCAAGCGCGGGCCGCTCCTGGAATTGACCAAGCACGACTTCAACGAAGCGTTCAACATCAACGTCACGAGCGCATTCCTCTGCAGCCAGGCGGTGGTGCCGCACATGCTGGAGCGCGGAAGCGGTGTCATCATCAACATGGCGTCCATCGGTGCTCGGGACTACCGTCTGCCGGAACCCGGGATGAGCGTCTACAACATGACCAAGGCCGCGGTGATGCATCTCACGCGCAGCATGGCGAAGGAATGGGCTCCCACCATCAGGGTGAACTGCATCAATGCCGGTCACTTCATCACACCGCGCCGCGCGCGGACGGAGCACCCGGACCGGCGGGCGCGCAGCCTCGCCGAGATCGAGATCGGTCGATTCGGCACGCCGGAGGACATCGCGGGAGCGGCTGTCTTCATCGCATCGGACGCGGGAGCCTTCTTCAACGGCTCCTACCTCGATCTGCACGGCGGCACGTAACGCACGATTGAACACAGGGAGGCTTCATGGACCTGTCGCGTTTCTCCATGGAAGGACGGACCGTCATCATCACCGGCGGCAGCGGCGGCATCGGACGCGGTTGCGTGCGGGCATTCGCGGAGGCGGGCGCGAACATCGTCGTCGCGTCGGTGCCCGCCGACACCATCCCGCCAGCGGTCGAGGAAGCGGTATCGCTCGGCGCGAACGCGCTCGGCATCGCGGTGAACGTCGCCGAGCCGGACGAGATCGACGCCATGGTGAAACAGGCGCTCGACCGGTTCGGGCGCATCGACGCGCTGGTGAACGTTGCGGGCGGCTCCTACAGCCGCAACCCTGACATGCCGCAGTACAGCCGCGCACCCCTGCTGGAGATGAGCGGCGACGACTTTCTCGGCGCGTACGTCGGCAACGTCAAGACTGCCTTCCTCGTCTCGAAGGCCGTGGTGCCGCACATGAAGGCGCTCGGCAAGGGCGCCATCGTCAACATCGGCTCCACTTCCGGATTGGACCGACACCCGAGCGCGCCGGACATCGCGGCCTACGGAACGGCGAAGGCCGCCGTCCACAGCCTCACGTTTCACATGGCGCACCAGTGGAAGCCGGAGGTGCGGGTTAACTGCATAGCTCCCGGGACGATAGACACTCCCCGCCCGTCGGGGACGGTGCGCCCGGAGATGGCGACTGCCGCCCAACGCATCGCGGTAGGCAGAGTGGGCGTCGGCGACGACATCGGCAGCGTCGCGCTCTTCCTCTGCTCGGACGCAGCGGGGTTCGTGAACGGCATCGTCGTGCCGGTGCACGGCGGAGACTAACCGCAGGATTCCACGGATCGCACCCGCGCACGGCGTACACTACGCGCGTGACAGCGCAGGCATACCAGGACGGCCTCCAACGCCCGGCTCCGGGAGCTCGGCCCCGTGCCTACAAGACGGACGCGCTCGTGCTGCGCGCCTACCGCATGCGCGACGCCGACCGCCTCGCGACGGTGCTGACGCCGTCGCTGGGAAAACTCAAACTGACGGTGCGCGGCGCGCGGCGGCTCACGAGCAAGCTCGGTGGACACCTGGACGTGCTCAACCGCGCGCACCTCGCCATCGCCATCGGCCACACATTCGACGTGGTCACTGGCGCGGAGTCCGCGGAGTCATTCCCGGGCGTCAAGGCGGACCTCTCGCGCTTGGCCGAGGCCCTCTACCTGATGGAATTCGCCGACCTGCTCCTGCCGGAGGCCGCCCCGCACCCCCACGCATATGGCCTGCTGCTGGACGCGTTGCGCGCGCTGGAAGCCGGACGCAACCCCGCCGCAGTGGCGCGCCACACGGAGCTTGGCCTGCTGGGCGACGCGGGCTTCATGCCGGAGCTGCGCTCGTGCGTCATGTGCCGGCGGCAGATAGAGCCCGAGCGTCACCGCTATGCCGCCGCGATGGGAGGCGTTGTCTGCGACGCCTGTCCCGCGCCGTCTTCCGCCCTCCTGCCGCTCTCCGTGGGCACGCTCAAGGTGCTGCGCCACTTCGCGGAGCGGGGCGTTGCGGAAGCGTCACTGCTCGCGCTGAGCGTTGCTGTCCACGACGAATTGGAGGCGGCCCTGGGGGCCTCGGTGCGCTACGCGTTGGAGCGCGAGCCGAATACGGCAGGGTTCGTGGAGCGCGTCGCGCACCTGCGCGAGCGCGGCGGGTGAGGGCGCTCTACGTGATGACCACCGGCTCCTCGGTCACGGCCCCGTCCGTGATGGTAAAGAGCCGCACGTCCGGCGACTGCTTGTCCATGAGCGAGACGAGCAGGTAGTACGGGTCAGGCCAGTTCGCCGCGAGGCGTACGTCTGTATCGGAAGGATAGGCCGGGCTGTGGGTATGCGAGTGATAGATCACCTGCATCTCCCACCCGTTGTCGTCCAACTCGATGAGCACTCGGTTGAGTTCCCGCCCGTCCATGCTGTAGCGGTACGGACTCCGTTCCGTGTTCGTGATGCGGTAATGCTGAAGCACGATATTCCCCGCTCCGGCAAGTATCCCGCAGCACTCGTTGGGATCTTCCTCCAGCGCGTGCTGCACCATGGCGTCGCGTATCTCCGCGGGTATCTCCATCGTCGTCCCTCTCCGAAGCAGGCTCTCCTCCGCAGCCCGCGCGGCTGGCTGCTCAGCCCGTGCAGGAAGCCTGGGAAGTGAGCCGCGTCGCACTGGCGGTCTGCGTCAGGATTATAGCGGTGCGCGCCGCTGGCCCTGAGGCTGGGTATACTTATAGGTGAGAGTTGAGGAGGCTGGCCATGCCGGACGGCATCACGGTGAAGGTGGACAAGGGTGGCACGCGGGTCGAGGTCCGCTCGCAGAATCAGGCGGGGCTGCTGTACGCGGTGCCGGCGGAGGCGAGTTGGGTCGCGACGCCGGAGCAACTGCATGCCCACGCCATCGCCGGGTTCTTCACCGATCTCATGAAGATGGACTCGCCGGAGGTCTCCCGGCTCATGGAGAAGTGGGGGCTGTACTTCAGGCCCTTGGAATTGGAGCCGCAGGAGTAGGTTCTCTCGTAACCAACTCCCTTTCGCATCGTCGCACGCGGCTGGCGCAGGCGCGGGGGAACCGGTAAGCTTTGCCGGTTTACTCGTAGTACGGTAAGCTAGATTCAGGCGCAGGCAGCGCCCTTGGAGCAACGAGTCGATGGGCAACCGCCGGATCGGCAACACCTTTATCTACCTCATCATATTCGTGGCGGTCATCGCCATCTTCTTCATGCTGTTCTCGCCCGGGCAGAGCGGTACGAAGACCGACCTCACCTCCATACTCGTGAAGGCCGAGAACGATGAGATCGCGAAGATCACGGTCGACGGCGACCGCATCGTCGCGATTCCGCGCCAGAATCCTAACCAGCCGCTCACCGCCGACATACAGCCGAGCACCAACATCTTCGAGACACTCGAGTCTGTGGGGATCAACCCGCTCGAGAAGGGCATCCTCATCGATTTCCATCGTAGCGGCGGACTGGGAAACCTGTTCGGGATATTGATCCAGTTCCTCCCGCTCATCTTCTTCGGCGCGATCCTCCTCTTCATGATGCGCCAGGCGCAGGGGAGCAACAATCAGGCGCTCGGGTTCGGGAAGAGCCGTGCGCGGATGAACACCGGCAACCGCCCGACAGTGATGTTCTCGGACGTTGCAGGGGTTGAGGAGTCCAAGACGGAGCTGCAGGAAGTCGTGGAGTTCCTCAAGTACCCTGAGCGGTTCCTCGCACTCGGGGCACACATCCCTAAGGGTGTACTCATGGTGGGTCCGCCCGGCATCGGCAAGACACTGCTCAGCAAGGCGGTCGCCGGGGAGGCAGGGGTTCCGTTCTTCTCCATCAGCGGCTCCGAGTTCGTGGAGATGTTCGTTGGTGTGGGAGCGTCCCGTGTGCGGGACCTCTTCGACCAGGCGAAGCGGAACGCGCCCTCGATCGTCTTCGTTGACGAGATCGACGCCGTGGGGCGACACCGGGGCGCGGGGCTGGGCGGAGGCCACGACGAGCGCGAGCAGACGCTCAACCAGATACTGGTCGAGATGGACGGCTTCGAGACCAGCACGAACGTCATCGTCATCGCCGCGACGAACCGCCCTGACATCCTGGACCCTGCGCTCCTGCGCCCCGGCCGCTTTGACCGGCGCGTGGTGCTGGACCTGCCGGATATCAACGGGCGTGTCGCCATCCTGAATGTGCATTGCAAGGGCAAACCGCTCGGAGAGGACGTCGACCTGGAACGCCTCGCCCGCCAGACCCCAGGGTTCAGCGGCGCTGACCTCGCGAACCTCGTGAACGAGGCCGCCATCCTCGCTGCGCGGCGCAGCCAGAAGACCGTTGCCATGTCGGACATGCTCGAGTCCATCGACCGCGTGACGATGGGGCCGGAGCGCCGCACGCGCGTCATCTCCCAGAAAGAGAAGGAGATAGTCGCCTACCACGAGGGCGGCCACGCACTCGTTGGGCACCTGCTGGAGCACGGGGACCCCGTCCAGAAGATATCCATCGTCTCGCGGGGCATGGCCGCCGGCTACACAAAGTCCCTGCCTGAAGAAGACAGGATGTTCTATTCGCGGCCCCAGCTGATAGACCGCATCACCATGGCCCTGGGTGGCCGGGTCGCGGAGGAGATCACGTTCAACGAGGTGACGACCGGCGCGAGCAACGACCTCGAGCAGGTGACGCAGATTGCCCGCGCGATGGTCACGCGCTACGGCATGAGCGAGAACCTCCTGCCTCGCACGTTCGGCAAGCGCGAGGAGATGGTCTTCCTCGGACGGGAGATCTCCGAGATGCGGGACTACTCGGAGAAGGTCGCGCAGGAGATCGACGAAGAGGTGCAGTCCATCGTCGTCGACGCCTATCACTCCGCCAAGCGCCTGCTCCTGGAGAACTACCCCAAGCTCGTCCAGATCGCGCGCTACTTGATGCTCAACGAAAGCATCGAGGGGCCGGACCTGGAGCAGCTATTTGCCTCCGAGGCGCCTCCGCTGGACGGCGCTGTCCCCGTCCGCGCCTAGTTTGATTCCCATCCCCCTTGATGGGGGAAGGCTGGGGTGCGGGTGAACAGGCGCGGCTGCGGGAGACGGGTTTGTTCGGACCACCCTCATCGAAGCACCCGCCGCGCTGCGTTCGCCCTTACAGCCCGAGGCGCTGGTCGAAGTAGTCCAGCAGGTATGCCTCGTAGAACTCTGTGTGTACCTCCCAGCCCTTGCTGTGCTCGCAGCGCTCGTAGATGGCCAGGTGCGATGGAGTCTTCGCCTGCTGGCGCAGCCGCGCCAGGTGGACGAGCGGTACGCGTTCGTCGTCGCGGCAGTGCGCGAAGCCCAGCGGGTAGTCGTAGAGGGCGACCGAATCGACGGGGCGCACTTCGTTGATGTCCAATCCCTTGAACGTGCTGGCGACGAACAGGATGCCCGGCCGCAGCCCGATCGCGCTCCAGTGCACCAGCCGCGTACGGTCCGCGACCTCCTGGATCAGCAGGTCGGACACGCTCGTGAACGACGAGTCGGAGAACACCCCCACCACCGACGGCTCGTCCACCGCCGTCATCAGCGCGATGGCGCCTCCGAACGAGTCGCCGTACAACAGCACGCGTCCGGGCTCCGCACCGCGATGGGTCAGTACGTAGTCGATCGCGCCCCGCAGGTCGTCCTGCTCGTGGATGCCCGCGCCCATCTGTGCCGGGTCTGACTCGCCGTGCCCTCGCAGGTCGAAGGCGAACACCGAGTACCCTCCGTCCACCAACGCCTTCGAGAGCCCGAGTGACGAGTCCCGTGTGCCGTCCAGCCCGTGGATCTTGATGACGGTGCCCTTCGCGTCCTGTGCGGGTATCCACCAGCCGCGCAGCGTGATATCCGGCCAATCGCGCGGCGAGAACTCCACTTCATCGTAGCGAAGCCCGAAGTCTTCCGGCCGCTCCTCGATTTCGTTCCGCTCCGCGACGAGCGCCGTGTTGACTATGTACACCGAGACGAGCAGGTAGAGCACCCCAAGGACGACGACGACGGCGCCGGCGAACAGGACCCTGCCGCGCGGAGTAGTGGGGAAGGCGAGCCGCATAGTGCAGACTATTCTAGGCCAACCACTCCCCAAAGCGTCAGCCGTTCGGGTAATCTGGTTTGACAGAGTAGCCGATGAATCGGGCAACACGCGTCATCTCCTCCCTCGGAATAGCCATCAGCCTGGCTGCCGCATGCGCGTCGCCGACCCCGACCCCCACCGCTACTCCCACGCCGGTGCCCACGCCCACCCCTACTGCAACCCCGTTTCCGCTGCCCACACCCATACCCATCGACAGCCTCCCTCCCGTCACCCTGCCCGCCGACGAGTCGCCGCACGCGTTCCTCGTCGAGTGGTGGTACTTCAACGCACACCTCACCTCTGAGGAGCAGGAGCGCTACGCCCTGCACGACGTCGTCTTCCGCGTACGAGAGCCCGCCAGCGGCGTCGCCGCACACGTGCGGCATATCGGCCTCAGCGGTGGAGCGGAAGGCTACGCCCACAACGAACTCTTCGAGGTCGCCGCACCGGTCGAGACGGCGCCGGGGGACTTCGAACTCGCGGTGCAGGACACGCTCATGGCTGGCGTGGGAGGCGGGTCCTACGTGCTGCGGGCTGACGCAGGCGGCTACGCGTACGATCTCGCGCTCCGCGCAACGACCGAGCCGCTCCTGCACCAGGGCGGGCTCGTGGATTTCGACTACGCCGGCGTCACCTACTACTACACGCGCCCGCGTCTCGCGCTGAGCGGAACGCTGACGCTCCCCGACGGTTCGACAACGAGCGTCACCGGACTCGCATGGCTGGACAAGCAGTGGGGCGACTTCCAGCCGGTTGCTGTCGAGTGGGACTGGGCCAGCATCCAGTTGAACGACGGCACGGACCTCATGATCTCCAGCCTCTACGAGCGCGAGGGGCCGCTCGTCGAGCGCTACGCGACGCTGCGCAGAGCGGGTGAGCCGCCGCGAACCCTGACTGCGGATGAGGTCTCGTTCACTCCGGGCGAGCCCAGCTGGCGCAGCCCCGTGACCGATACCGCCTACCGCACGCATTGGAATGTGGAAGTGCCCGCCGAGGGGCTATCCCTGGAGCTGCGCCCGCTCGAAGAAGAGTCCGAGTACCGCAGCGAGACGATCGGCGTCACCTACTGGGAAGCCGGCGTCGACGTGCTTGACCCCTCTGGCGAGGTCGTAGGTCAGGGCTTCGTCGAACTCAACTGGGCCCGGGGCCGTGAGCGCTGACGGATAGCGGCAGCAACGCGATACCTTTAGCCGTGGTGACACAGCCACATCTCATGTAAGCTCCGCCAGCCCGCCCGCGCAGAACGGGGCGCGCGCAGGTCATCCGGCCGGAATACGAGCGAGGTGCGTATGCATATCCGGTTCATCGCAGCATTCCTGGTCTACGCAGTGGTCGACATTGTGTGGAACGTTTCGCCCATCGCCGTAGGCATGTACGAGCGTCTCCACGAGGCGAGCGGCAGCGATGCGCTCCTTGACGCCTACGGGAAGCAGATGGACACCTGGGGCGGCGTTGAGATGCTCGCCTTGCTGGCGTTCTTCCTGCTGATTGCCTTCGCCAACACCTACCTGGCGATCGAACCGGCGGTCAGGGAGCGCAATCTCGGCAAGGCGGCGCGGACCAGCTTCGCCTTGGGCTGTGCGGCGTACGCCACGTACATCGCGCCGATCTTCGTGACGTTTTCCGGCTGGCCCGCCGCCCTCGTGCCGATAGACATCCTCATCGGGGGTTTGCTCAGCCTGATCACTTCGACGTCTGTCACGTACGTGGCGCTGCGCCGGAGCAAGGCCTGAAGCGCTGCGCACAACGGTCCGGGGGCGATTCCTGACTCAGCCCCGCTTGCGGGGCTTACGCCCCTTCGGAGCGGACTGGTCCTCGTCCAACGACGCCAGCAGCGCCAGCCCCTCCTGTGTCGGCGCGTAGGCGTAAACGGCATACGCCGCGGTGACCCGTTCCACGAACCCGCCTTCCACCAGCCCGCGCAGTGCGGTCTCGCCCAGGTACGGCGGCAACCGCAGTAGGTGATCGGATACGGGCGCGTCGCGTGCCGTGTGCTGCTCCGCCACGAGGCGCAGCAGGCGCAGTGGGTAGGAACGCACCTCGTCGGAGAGGTTGCGCAGCGGGCCCGTCGCCGCGAGCACTTCCTCGGCCGCGCGAACGCGGTCTTCCTGCGTCATCGTCATTCCTCCCGCGGTTGGGCGCGCAAGCCGCCGCAGATCTCTTCGACCAGCCCCGGACCCCGGAACACGAGCGCCGTGTAGAGCTGAACGGTGTCGGCGCCAGCCTGCAGGGCGGCGCGCGCGTCGTCCGCCGAAGCGATGCCGCCGCACGCGTTCAGCCCCACGCCGTTTCCCAGCTCGACGCGTATGTCGGGCAGCATCGCCAGCATGTTCTCCAGTATCGCACGCCCGCTCAGTCCGCCGCGGCCGGTGGCGAGCCGCGTGTCCTCCACGGGGACCGTATTCGCCGCCGTCACTGCGTCCACGCCCGCCTCGCGACAGACGCGCACCAGCGCGAGCACCTCCTCGCGCTCCTCGTCGTTCGTCCACGGGGGGATCTTCACGAAGAGCGGCTTCAGTCGCACGATCTCGAGCACCCCGAGCAGACCGCGCAGCGCCTCCGGCTCCTGGAAGCGACGCAGCCCCGCTGTGTTGGGGGAGCTGATATTCACCTCGACGCCGTCCACGAGCGGCTGGAGGCGCGTGGCGCACTCCGCAGTCTCCTGTTCATCGAGAGCGGCGATGCTCACCAGGACTCGCGCGGGCATCCGGCGCAGCCGCTCCAGGCGTGCAAGCGCAGCGTCCAACCCGTCGCCCGGGAAGCCGAGGGCGTTGATGACGGACTCGCGCTCGGTGAGCCGGAGAACGCGCGGCTTCGGGTTGCCCGGGCGTGGCTGCGCCGTCACGGTGCCGCCCACCACGTACCCGAAACCGAGCGCAGCGAGGCTGTCCAATGACGCGCAGTGCTTGTCGAGCCCCGCCGCGAGCCCCACCGGATTGCGGAGCGGGATGCCGCCCACCGAAGCGGGCAGGCTCACCTCGTCCGGGGAAGGCCCGAGCGCACGCCACAGCGGACGCACCCCGAGCGCGCGTGTACCGGCGTTGATGGCGGTCTCCGGAGGAAGTCTGAACAACAGGGGACGAACGATACGGCGATACGCCGACCCCCACAGGAGCGAGCGTAGGCGCTTGCGTACCGGACCGAACAGCGCAGCGACCTAGAACTTGACCTTGTTGATGACGTAGCGACGAGCGCCCTTGGGAGTCTGTACCCGTACTTCGGCGCCCTCGGACTTGCCCGCGATGGCCGCGCCAACCGGCGACGAGACGGAGATCTTGAAGCTGGTGGGGTCCGCCTCCATCGTGTCGACGATAGTGTAGGAAACGTCTCTGCCCGACTCCACGTCGCGCAGGGAAACGGTCGCCCCGACTCCGACGCTGGTGCCGCCCGCGCTGTCGATGACTTCTGCGCGGCGCAGCTCCTCTTCGAGGTCGCGGATACGGGCCTCTATCTTGCCTTGTTCTTCTCGCGCTGCATCGAGCGGTGCGTTCTCGCGGAAGTCCTTGTCGGCGGCCGCGATGCGGATGGCCTCCACGATCTCCGGTCGCTGGCTCTTCAGGTCCGCCAGCTCCTTCTTCCGCGCTTCCAGCCCGCTCTGCGTCATCTCCATCGTCTGGAACGCGGAGCGCGGAGACGCAACGGCGATCCCCCCCTTCACGCTCGGCCTCGGTATCTTCACGTGTACGGAGAGGTTCTCTGAATGCAGCCCCTTCTTGCCGAGATAGGTGAGGAACTCCTTGACGGGGCGCAGGCGTGCATGCACGTCGCCGCCGTTGGCGACCTCGCGCTCCGCGTACGCAGCGACCTGCGGGGCCTTCAACTGGTCGACGGGGCGTTCGGAGCCGCTCAGAGCGCGCATCGCTCGCGCGAAACGGTGGAGCTCCTCATGTGCGTAAGAATCGAGTTTGTTCGCACGTTCAGACAGGTAGTGGGTTAGCGCATTACCGATATCCAAGGCTGGGCCCTCTCCAAGCGCGCCGTCACACTTGTGGACGGGGAAATTGGCACGTTTTGATTCTACGGGTGCGCTCGACCAAGCGTCAACGCGAGGAACGTGGGGAAGGGTGCCGCGACCGGAGCGGCGGACGCCCGTTTGACGCCTGCGCGATTCCCCCGCTACTATCGGATCACAGGCTGCGACGGAGACGAGTAAGCAGACCACTGCGCGCAGAGCGAGCCGGGTACGGTGCGAGCCGGCGCGCGCAACCTGCCGAACATCCCTCCCGAGCCGCCGCCCGAACGCTCCCCACCGGGCGCAAGTAGGCGCGGACGGGCCGCCCGCCCGTTACAGCGGCAGCCTTCCGCCCGCATCCGTGCGTGGCGTGAGGTGTTGAGTGCCCGTGCGCCAGGAAGGCGCATAGGGAATGGTGGTGGTACCACGGCAACGTCCGTCCGCCGGTGTGCGGATGGGCGTTTTCTTTTTCGGAAGGAGCAGCATGGCAGGCAACGGCAAGCGGTACGAACCCGTCTCCAGCAAGGTGGACTTCCCGCAGTTGGAGACGTCGATGCTCGAAGCGTGGCGGGAGGCCGACCTGTTCCACCAGGTCGACCGCGTACGCGCGGACGCCCCGCTCTTCGTCTTCTACGAGGGGCCGCCGACCGCGAACGGCAGTCCCGGCATCCACCACGTCCTCTCACGCTCGTTCAAGGACGTCATCCTGCGCTACAAGACCATGCGCGGCTACCGCCCGCTCCGGCGCGGTGGATGGGACACCCATGGCCTGCCCGTAGAGCTCGAGATCGAGAAGGAACTCGGCATCTCCAGCAAGCAGGAGATCGAGGAGTTCGGCATCGAGGAGTTCAACCGCCGCTGCCGCGAGAGCGTATTCCGCTACGTTGGCGAGTGGGAGGCCATGACTGAGCGCGCTGGTGTGTGGCTCGACATGGCCGACTCTTACGTCACGTATCACAACTCGTACATAGAGTCCGCGTGGTGGGTCTTCAAACGTCTCTGGGACAAGGGCCTCGTCTACGAGGGCTACAAGGTGACCCCGCACTGCCCGCGATGCGTCACGAGCCTCAGCTCGCACGAGGTCGCCCTCGGCTACCAGGAGGACACGCCGGACCCCAGCATCTACGTCCGCTTCCCCGCGAGCGCATCGCAGTCCATGTCTTACGGAGCGTCAAAGGACGCGCTTGCGCGCCTCGGCTACGACGGCGAAAGCTGGACGGCGCCCCGCCCCGCCTTCATCGCCTGGACGACCACGCCCTGGACGCTCACCGCCAACGCTGCCCTCGCCGTCGGGCCGGACGTGGAGTACGTCCTGTCGGAGAACGAGGACGGCGAGCGCGCTATCGTAGCCGATGCCCTGGCATCGGTCGTCCTCGGCGACGCTTGGCGCGAGGTTGCCCGCTGCACCGGTGCGGACCTCGTCGGTATCGAATACGACGCTCCCTACGGTGACTTCCTGGCGCAGCGCGGCCACGCGCACCGCGTGCTCCCCGCTGACTACGTCTCCACCGCCGACGGCACCGGCATCGTGCATAGCGCTGTGGCTTACGGTGCGGAAGACGCCGAGCTCGGTAAAGCGCATGGGATCGAGACCGTCCACACGGTCGACATCCACGGCATCGTCGCGGACGGCTTCCCGGGCGGCGGAACGTTCGTGAAGGACGCTGACAAGCAGCTCATCCGCGACCTGGACGAGCGCGGCCTCCTCTTCCGTGACGCCTCGCCATACAAGCACACCTACCCCTTCTGCTGGCGCTGCGGCACGCCCCTGCTCTACTACGCCAAGACCTCCTGGTACATCCGCACGACCGCCATGAAGGACGAGATGCTGGCGGGCAACCGCGGGATCGAGTGGGTGCCGGAGCACATCAAGGAAGGCAGGTTCGGCGAGTGGCTGCGGAACAACGTTGACTGGTCCGTCTCCCGCGAGCGCTACTGGGGGACGCCCCTCCCCATCTGGCGCTGCGCCGAAGACCCGCAGCACGTCGTCGTCGCGGGCTCGACCGCCGACCTCGCCGAGCACGCGACCGACGAGACGCGCGGGCTGCTGGACGGCCTCGACCTCCACCGCCCGTTCGTCGACCGCGTCGAACTCCGCTGCGCCGAGCCCGGTTGCGCCGGAACGATGCGCCGCGTGCCGGAGGTCGCCGACGCCTGGTACGACTCCGGTGCGATGCCGTTCGCGCAGTGGAACTACCCCGTTACCGTGAAGGGCTCCGGTGGCGAGGAAGTCACGCTCAACGGCGTCGATGACCTTATCGCAAGCCCGCTCTTCCCCGCCGACTACATCACCGAGGCGGTCGACCAGACGCGCGGATGGTTCTACAGCCTGCTTGCGCTTTCGACGCTCATCACCGGCAGACCGTCGTACGAGAGTTGCCTCGTCCTCGGCCTCATCCTGGACGGCAAGGGCGAGAAGATGTCCAAGTCGAAGGGCAACGTCGTCGATCCCTGGACCGTCATGAACGAGCAGGGCGCGGACGCATTGCGCTGGTATCTCTTCACCGCCGCTCCCGCTGGCGACGCGCGCCGCTTCTCCCCCGACCTCGTCAAGGAGACGCTTCGCCAGTTCCTCCTCACGCTCTGGAACACCTACAGCTTCTACGTCACCTACGCCAACATCGACGGCTTCGACCCCGACGCCCACGCCGAGTACTGGAAGGACGACCGCGTGGGCGAGCCGACCCTTGCCACCCCTCCGCCGAATGAGCTCGACCGCTGGATTATCTCCGAGCTGAATGGCCTCGTCGCAAAGGTCGCGGACGACATGGACGCGATCAACCCCACCGGCGCGGGCCGCCGCATCCAGGACTTCGTGAACCTCCTCTCGAACTGGTACGTGCGCCGCAGCCGCCGCCGCTTCTGGAAGGCCGAGAACGACAACGACAAGACGTGGGCATACGTGACGCTCTACTCGTGCCTGCAGACCCTCACGAAGCTCACCGCGCCGATGACCCCTTTCGTCTCCGACGCCATCTTCCGCAACCTCGCCCCGCGGAGCGAAGCCCCCTCTCCCTCGAGGGGAGAGGGCTGGGGTGAGGGTGAGCATGTCGTTCCTGCGCAGGCAGGAACCTCGCCTGACTCCCTCTCCCCCCGGGAGAGGGCCGGGGTGAGGGCTGAAGGCGAGCCGCGCAGCGTCCACCTCGAAGCCTTCCCCGCCGCGGATCCCACCCTCACCGACGAGCGCCTCGACCGCGCGGTGCGCCTCGCGATGCGCATCGCCAGTCTCGGGCGCAACGCCCGCAGCAGGAGCGGCGTCAAGGTGCGCCAGCCTCTCGCCCGCGTCCTCGTCCGTCCCCGCGACGGCGACGAAGAGCTGTTGCCGCTCATCGAGTCACAGGTGCTGGACGAGCTGAACGTCAAGGCTATGGAGTGCGCGACAGCGGACTCCATAGCCACGTTCACCCTCAAGCCCAACCTGCCCGTGCTCGGCCCGAAGCTCGGCGCGAGCATGGGCGCTGCGCGTGGCGCCATAGCCGGAGCGGACGCTGCCGCCGTCGCCGCCGCGCTCCGCACCGGGGGCAGCGTCGAGATCGGCGGCTTCACCTTCGATGCGGGCGACCTCCTCGTAGAGACGGAGGACAAGCCCGGCATCGCCGCCGCGTCCGAGGGCCCGCTGCTCGTCGGCATCGACACGACCCTCACGCCGGAACTGAAGGCGGAAGGCACGGCCCGCGAGTTCGTCCACCGCGTCCAGAACATGCGCAAGTCCGCCGGCTTCGCGATCGAGGACCGCATCGTCACCTACGTGACCCCGAAGGATGACCGCTACCACCTACTGAGCTCGTCTATGCCAGATCCTTCCCTGCTCTTTGTCCTCATTTCACAAGAGACGTACATCCGGCAGGAGACTCTGAGCGACACGCTCCTCGCCGCAGCCCCGCCGGACGGCGCCTACACCGCGGAACACGAGATAGACGGCGCAACGTTTACGGTGGGCGTCGTCCGGCTGAACAGGAGTTGACCCATGACCACCATCGTCACCCGGTTTTCTCCCTCTCCCTTGACGGGAGAGGGTTGGGGTGAGGGTGAAACGTCCGCCCTTCCCGACGGCCCCGACGGGCAAAAGGCACTGAGCAACGCGCACGTGAACAGGAGCCACCTATGACCACCATCGTCACCGGCGGACTCGGGTTCATCGGCTCCCACACCGTGCGGGCGTTCGCCGAGGCCGGAGAGCAGGTCGTCGCCACCTCGTACGAGAGCACCCGCGTGCCGTCGTTCCTGGAACCGCACGTCGGCAACAGCGTCACCATCGAACAGTGCGACCTCGATGAGCCCGGTTCGATCGAGGCGGTCGCGCGGAAGCACGGCGCGGAAGGCATCGTCCATCTCGCCCTCCACCGGCGCGCCTCCGCCGACCCCGGCGAGGACATCCGCATCAACATGGACAAGCTCTCCCACCTGTTCGACGGCGCAAGGGCCGCTGGCGTTCGCCGCTTCTGCTGGGGCTCCAACGGCGCGATGTTCGCGGAGTTGCCGGAGGGCCCGTTCCACGAGGAGACGCCCGTCCTCCTCACGGGACGCGTACAGCCGGGCGCGTTCAAGAAGGCGTGGGAGGTGCTCGTCCACAACTACGCCAACAACTACGCCGCCACCGCGGATATGGAGATCGTCTCCATGCGCATCAGCGGCGTCTTCGGCCCCACCTACCGCTCGATGCTGAACCTGCCGAGCCGCCTCTGTCACGCCGCGTCCCGGGGCCATGAGCCGGACTTCTCGGAGCGGTTCGGCGGCGTCCCCTTCGCCGGGGACACCTTCGATATCACGTACGCGCCCGACGTGGCCGAGGCGATACGCTCCCTGCAACTCGCGCCCTCGCTCGCGCACACCGTCTACAACATCGGGCGCGGCGAGACCGTCACCGCTGCCGGCCTCCTCGAAGCCGTCCGCGCCGCCAAACCCGGCTTCGACGCAACCCTGCAGGAGGGCCGCAGCGCCCGCTACCGCCCCAACGCCTGCCTCGACAACGAACGCATCACCAGCGAGACCGGCTGGCGCCCCGCCTGGACCGTTCCCGCCGCCATCGCCGACTACATCGCCTGGCTCGACTCCGGCGAAGAGTTCTAGGCGCTGCCGCCCGCCCTTACTCCGTCGTTCCTGCGAAGGCAGGAACATCGCCTGAGTGACCCGCTCATGGTGAGCCTGTCGAACCACCCCCACCGCCCCCTTCTCCGTCATTCCCGCGCTTCCCATCATTCCCGCGAAGGCGGGAATCCAGACGTGCGCGTTAGCGCACACGGTCACGCGGGCGGGGCACGGGAGGAGGGCGCTTTAGCGCGCCCTCGCCCCGCGTTGTCATGTTGAGCGGAGCCGGAGGCGGAGTCGAAACATCTCTCGGGTTGCCCCCTGCCAAGCAATGTTACGGGGCAGGAGGCGGGGCCAGGTCTTCCCCGCGGATAGGCCTCCCCTCGTGCATATCCTGGATGGCTTCCCACGCCATGTTGGCCGTGTACCAGCTCAAGCCTTCCCATGCTTTGGCAACGTCGGTCACTGGCCTCACTGTGTATGCGTGCCCGCGCCAGCCGGGGGTCAGATAGTCCCTCTTGTACCTGTCCCAGTGTTTCACGCGTTTGTCGCCGTCGCTGAGGCGCACAGGGCTCCCCACAACCTCCGCGACGTGGACGCCGTCGATGTAGATGGAGAACTGGTGTCCATTTCTTGAAAACCCTCTGTCCGGCTGTCTCGATATCACTGGGTGGTTTCCTCTGGGCGACTAGGGAGATATGAACAGAATACGGGGCGCTGAAGGCTATCGCGGCCAGTAATCAGAGCATCCCCCTTCTCAGAGTACCAGTACGTCCATCCGTCCTCTTCAGCGTCCTCCTGGTGTTCGTAGTTGGCGCAATCGAGGTTAGGCGGCTCGGCGTATGGCTCGTAAGGGACGTGCTTAGCACAATTCTTAGTGAGATAAAGGCGTAAGTGGGCGTAGTGTTTCCCCCATGCGTAGCCCTCTGTCTGGCCCCATTGATGGATGTAGGCTTGCTCCGGGTTGCTCTCTATCCGCCTCAAGCCCGGGATGTACACCTGCTCGTCGAGGTCTCTGCATATTACAGGCCGGTGCTTCTCCTTCTCTTCCTCGGAAGCATGCTGGTACCCCCGTATGCGGCTGTCCAGCTCCGACGCCAGGACATCGGACTGCCACGTCTTCTGTATGCTGATGCAGCTGGCGTAACTTGACGAGGAACTGCCACTAGCTCGACGACAGAAGTCGATGTCCTCTTGGGACAGATCTATTTCCGCTTCCCACACCTCAGCGACCTTAGCCAGCGCAATGTCGTCAAAGAACACTTGATAACGTTTCGGAACCGGTGTGGGAGTAGGCGTAGGAGTTGCCGTCGGGCGCGGTGTTGGCCTGGGTGTCGATGTCGGGCGGGGAGTGGCAGTTGGGGTAGGTGCCGCCGTGGGCATAGGCGATGGAGTGCTGATGTCGCATCCAGGGCACAACGGCTCGTACTCGTGCACCGGCGTAGCCGTCGGCGTCGGTGTGGGGTCGGCGTCGCAACCCATCGTAGTGAGGGCCAGAACGACCAGGACAAAGATGAACGTCTCTCGTCGGTGCACGGCGACTCCAATCAGGGGATGGCGAATCGTATCAGAGATTGTTTGAACCATAACTCCCCCACTGTCCCGCTACTGACACCTGCCCCTTACGCCGTCGCCCCTGCGTCCGCTACGCTGGACGCATGACCGTCGCACAGACAGCACCCATAGGTTTTTTCTATGGCTGGGCTGCGAGCTATAGAGAAAACCTATGGGTGCTGGCGCAGAACTTTGAAACGCATGAGATTGTTGTTGCCTTGTTCGCGGGAAGCAGGCCATGGCCTGGGAAACCACCTGTCACAAGGGGAACAAGAATGTCATTTCACTGGGGCGTTTCACTCGTAAAGTGCCGAACAAGAATGTCATATCCGGGCCGCGTTGACATTCTTGTTCCAAGCCTCCCCCACAGGGCCGCCGCTCGCGCATCCGGGCGCGATGGGGTACCCTTACCGACTGCGGCGCGGCGCGCGCCCACAGCACTTGCACTCAGCGGAGGTGGACGGTGACAGTCCTCATTACTGGCGGCATGGGTTTCATCGGCCTGCACACGGCCAGGGCGTTCGTGGACGCGGGCGAAGACGTCGTCATCACGTACTACCAGACCTGGCGCGAGCCGTCGTTCATCAAGGACGAGTTCGGCAAGCGGGTCATCGTCGAGAAGGCTGACGTCTCGCAGCCGAGCGTCATCGAAGAACTGGCGAAGAAGCACAAGACCGAGCACATCGTCCACCTCGCGGTCCCCGGAGTGGCCGCCCTCGGCCCCTACGAGGACTACCGCGTGAACATGAACGGCCTCATCGGTGTGCTGGAGGCCGCCCGCAACGCGGAGGTCAAGCGGCTCTCCCTCGCAAGCTCCATCGCCGTCTACCACAGCCTGCCCGCAGGCCCCTACCGCGAGACCGACAGGCTTCCCGTGGAGTCGTCCAACCCGACCGAGACGTTCAAGAAGGCGTGGGAGATACTCGCGTTCCACTACGCCGCGCGCACCGGCCTGGAGGTCGTCTCCATGCGCATTGGCGGCATCTGGGGGCCCCTCTACCATTCCATGATGAACCTCCCCAGCAGGCTCGCCCACGCCGCCGTCAACGGCACGGAGCCGGACTACTCGCGCGGAGTGCCATTCGCCGAGGACACCGGCGATGTCTGCTACGTGAAGGACTGCG
The DNA here is from genome assembly GCA_034428575.1 of Dehalococcoidia bacterium. Taxonomy (GTDB): domain Bacteria; phylum Chloroflexota; class Dehalococcoidia; order Lucifugimonadales; family Australimonadaceae; genus Bin16. Next base: position 43,469 of record DAOUHP010000016.1, read on the forward strand.
CACAGGGCATCAGGCGCGTGCAGCTCACGGCGGACCTGCCGAACCGCATCTACAACGTCAGTTCCGGCGTAGCCGTCTCCAACCAGCGCCTCGTGGACGCGGCGAAGGCTGCCAAGCCGGACGCCAATCTTCCGCTGCAGGACGGAAGGGGCCCCGGTTACAAGGAGCAGAACTACCTGGACATGAGCCGCGCCCGCGACGAACTCGGATTCGAGAACGCATACACGCCCGAAACCGCCATGGCCGACTACATCGCCTGGTTGGACGAAGGGAACGAGAAGTAGGCAGCCATGATTGCCCCCACCATCGGTATCGTCGGATGCGGCGCGATCGGCAAGGCCATCCTGCGCGCCGCTGACGACGGCACGCTCGGCGGCATGACGGTCGCAGGCGTCGCCAGCCGCACGGAGGCCAGCGCGCGCGAATTCCTGAACACGCTCCGCGAGCCGCCGCCCTACATGAGCATGGGCGAGCTCATCGAGCAGGCGGACCTGCTCGTCGAGGCTGCGGGCGCGCCCATCGTGCCCGGCCTCGTCGAGGCCGCTTTCTCGGCAGGCAAGGGCGCCATGGTCATCAGCGTCGGGGCCCTCATCGCCCACCCGGAGCTACTGGACAAGGCGCGGGAGACGGGCTGCCGCCTCCTCATGCCCTCCGGCGCGATCATCGGGCTGGACGGCATCAAGTCCGCGTCCGTGGGCCACATAGACCGCGTCGTCATGGAGTCCCGCAAGGGTCCGGCGGCGCTGGACGGCGCGCCCCACGTCGTCAATAACGGCATCGACCTCTGGGCGATGGAAGAGGAGGAGGTCATCTTCTCCGGTTCGGCGCGCGAGGCATGCATCGGATTCCCCGCGAACCTGAACGTCTCGGCAGCGGTCAGTTTCGCCGGCATCGGCCCGGACCGCACGACCGTCAAGATGATCGCCACCCCCGGCCTCCAGCGGAACTGCCACGACATCGAGGTCGAGGGCGAGTTCGGGCTCATGCGCCTGCACCTGGAGAACATCCCCGGCGAGAACCCCAGGACTGGTCGGCTCACCGCGATGTCCATCATCCGTACGCTCCAGCAGGAAGCCGACCCCGTCCGGCTGGGCACGTAACCACAAGGAGAACCCGTGCCCCGCATCGACGGCAGACGCAACGACGAGCTGCGCCCCACGCGCATCACCACCGGCTTCCAGGAGTTCGCGGAAGGCTCCGTCCTCGTGGAGACCGGCCTGACGCGCGTCGTGTGCGCAGCCTCCATCGAGGAAAGGGCGCCCTTCTTTCTGCGGGGCCAGGGCAAGGGCTGGGTGACCGCCGAATACGGTATGCTCCCGCGCTCCACGCTCACCCGCACCTCCCGCGAACGCTCCTCCGGCAGCGGACGCACCCATGAGATCCAGCGCCTCATCGGGCGCTCCCTGCGCTCCATCACGCAACTCGAGAAGCTCGGCGAGCGCACTATCACTATCGACTGCGACGTGCTGCAGGCCGACGGCGGCACCCGTACCGCGGCCATCACCGGGGCCTACGTCGCGCTCTACCAGGCCCTGCTCGGCCTCGTGCGCCACGGCGTGCTGCTCCGCGTGCCGCTTTCCGGCAGCGTAGCGGCAACGAGCGTGGGGCTCGTCGGCGGTGACACGATGCTCGACCTCTGCTACGAGGAGGACTCCCGCGCGGCCGTCGACCTGAACGTCGTCATGACCAACGGCGGCGAGTTCGTGGAGGTCCAGGGCACCGGCGAGGAGCACCCCTTCGCCCGAGCGACGCTCGATGACATGCTGGACCTCGCCGCGGGTGGCATCCGCGAACTCTCAGCCGCCCAGGAGGAAGCGGTGCGCGGGCTCACCTCCGGCTGAGCGATGCCGCTCAGGCGGCGTGGGTGAATCCGCACCGGCCCGCGCGCCGTATCATGTTAAGCGTAGGAATGTACTCATCCCTGTACGCCCGATGTCTGCGGTACGGAGGCCCCGATTGCGCAAACTGGCTACTCTGATACTGGCGGCACTCGCCGCAGGCGTGCTCGCCGCTTGCACGAGCACCGCCGCCCCCACGCCAACTGCGACCCCGGACTCCCCGCCTCCCACGGCCACTCCGGCGCCGGGGGGAGAAGCGCTCGGTCTGGACCAGATCCTGGCCGCGGCCTATCACGTCGCGGACAACCACGTCGCCGATACCGTGGAGATGGTCTTGCCCGCCGTCGTACAGGTGCTCGCAACGGTGGAGCAGACCAACGTCTTCGGGCAGACGACGCCGGGTGTCGCGCAGGGCTCAGGCGTGTTCTTCCGCGAGGACGGCCACATCCTGACGAACGACCACGTCATAACAGGTGCGGTCGAGGTGGAGGTGGTGCTCTCTAACCGCCAGCGGCTGCCGGCCGAGATCATCGGCACGGACAGGGCCACCGACCTCGCAGTGCTCAAGGTCGATCCCGCTGAGGTTGAAGACCTCGTCGTCGTGGAGTTGGGCGATATCGACGCGCTGCGCATCGGCAGTTGGGTGCTGGCGATCGGCAGCCCGCTCGGCTTCCAGGGCTCGGTGACCCTGGGCATCCTCAGCGCCAAGGGACGGTCGCTCGGGACCGGCGAAGACAGGCTGGACAACCTCCTCCAGACGGACGCAGTCATCAACCCCGGCAACAGCGGCGGCCCGCTCCTGAACCTGGACGGCCAGGTTGTCGGCATCAACACCCGCGTCATCCGCGAATCCCTGAGCGGCGGCGTCTCCATCGACGGCATGGGCTTCGCCATCAGCGCCGACACGGTCATCCCCGTCGCCCAGCATCTCATCGAGTTCGGGCGCGTGGTGCGCCCGCGCATGGGCATCACCGTGCAGGACGTCAGCCCCACCGCCGTTACGGAGCGCGGCCTGACCGTGGACGAAGGCGCGCTGGTCATCTCCGTCGCCGAGGACAGCCCCGCCGACCGCGCCGGCATTGAGGTGAACGATGTCATCGTTCAGGTGGGCGGTGTCCCCATCATCGGTACGAGCCAGTTGGTGCTGATGCTCCTGACTGACTATCGCGTCGGAGACACCATCAGCGTCGAGATCGTCCGGGCCGCAGTGCGCTTCACGTTCGAGCTGACGCTCGAGGAGGTCGACTTCGGAAGGGGCGAACCCGAAGAGCAGAACGGCGGGGACGGGCCTTAGGCGTTCCTCGCGAAGATGCGGTCGGGCTTCAGCAGCACGGCGACACGCCCCTCCTCCAGCATCACGCGGTCGTACTCGTCCCAGTCGGGGTGCTCTTTCCCCGCAGCGACGCGGTAGACCTCCCGCAGCCGGAGCCGGAGCCCATCCGCGTCCGAGTTGTCCGGGCCCAGCACTTCGGCCCTGCCGTCGAGCACGGCGAACCCGCGGTTGTCCGGCTTCACGAGCATGATCGCGCAGCGCGGGTCGCGCGCCAGGTTGTACGCCTTCGCGTTGCGGGAGCGTGTCGTGAACGCGTACCCGCCGTCCAGCTTCCCGACGGTGACGAGGCTCTGCTGCGGCATCCCGTCCCGCCGGAACGTCGTGAATACCACGACGTTGCTCTGCGCCAGCAGTCCGTCCAGATCGTCCAGGGTCGCCATGGGACAGCCTCCGAAGGGTGGGATGGAAGACCCAACATAGAAGGCCGGGCATCTGTTGTCAAAGCGCGGCGCCGGTTTCCCTCAAGGCCACGCGCGGCTACCATGCGGCAGGAGCGGCCCGGTGGGGCCGCGTGGAGACACTCTCTTGGAACCCCAGGCCCAGGCCTCCGGTGCTACGCGCCAGCCACGCATCTTCTACGGCTGGTACCTCGTCGCCGGAAGCATCTTCACCAACACCATCCTCTCGGCTGCCTACTTTCAGGGCATGAGCGCCTTCGCCGTCTCCATCGAGGCGCACTTCGGCTGGTCCCGCTCCGTGGTTGGCGGGGCGATGTCGATGCGGCAGATGGAGTCCGGCATCACGAGCCCCCTGGTCGGCATCCTGCTCGACAGGGTGAAACCCCGTACGCTCCTCTTCTGGAGCGCGATCATTACCGGACTGGGCATGATCGGGTTGGGGATGATCAATGGCATCGCCACCTTCTACCTTGCCATCTTCTTCATCTCCATCGGCACTTCCGGGATGAGCCACGCGGTCACGTGGCCCGTCCTCATCTCCCGCTGGTTCAGACGCAGGCTGGGCGCCGCCACGGGGTGGGCGGTTATGGGGCCGATCTTCGGGTCGCCGTTCGTCATCCTGAACACGTCGCTGGAGGAAACGTTCGGCTGGCGGAACATCATCATCACGTATGGCTTGATCGTCCTCCTGCTGCTGACGCTCATCAGCGCCATCGCCCGTGAACGTCCTGAGCCGTACGGACTGCGCCCGGACGGCGACCCGCCGGAGCGGGACGAACAGGGAGCCCCCAAGAGAACGGTGCCGCAGCTCCGGGGCATGAACGCCCGCGAGGCGATGCGCACGAAGGAATTCTGGCTCTTCATGGGCTACCTCTCCGGCATGTTCATGGTGAACTCCGCGTTCCAGGTACACCAGATCTTCTACTTCGTTGAGGACACCGGCCTCACCAAGAGCGAGGCGGCGGTGACGTTCACACTCGTCTTCCTCCTCAGCGGCATCGGCCGCCTGGGAGCGGGTTACATGCTGGATAAGGTGGACTACCGGCTCGTGCTGGCGATCGTAGCCGGCATGCTGACGGCGTCCATGCTCTACCTGCAGTTCGTAACCGTCACGACCGTTGCACTGGCGATGCCGTTCGTCGCGCTGTTCGGCATCGGGTTCGGCAGCGTCATCCCCACACGCGGAACGCTGGGGAGCATGATGTTCGGTACGCGCTCCCTCGGATCGATCGTGGGCATACTGCAGGGAGGCTCGGTCGCGGCGGGCGTTTTGGGCCCGATCTTCATGGCCTGGGTGTTCGACGTAACGGGCGACTATCGTGCTTCCATCTGGGTCCTGGCGTTCATCGGCGCGCTGATGATACCGACGGCATTCGCGATGGGCTCGCCCCGCCGCCTGAGCGCACGCATCAGGCTGGTCGAGCGCCGGGCGTCCGCTTCAGATGGGAGCAGGAGGCGCTGATAGAAGATGCCGCTCGCCTGGCTCGGACTCGGATACGCACTGGGGCTGTTCGCACAACCGGGTACGGCTTTGCCGCTCTGGGGTGCGGGGCTGGCCGCCGTCGCCCTGGTGGCAGGTGGCTTGCGGCTGCGACTCGCCGGGTTGCACGTCGGCATGGCCCTGCTCCTCCTCGCGGGAGGTCTGCTCGGCCTTGCCCGTCCCCTCCCAGACCTGAACGCGGCTGATGGCCTCGCAGCGCTGCACGGGTCCGAAGCCACGCTGGTGGCGGAAGTGAACGGCGCGCCTGAGCTGTCAGGCGGCTCGTTGCGGTTTACCGTCGATATCTCGCAGGCGCTCGCGCCGGATGGCTGGGTCTCCGTCTCCGGCAAGGCCCTCGTGTGGGCCGACCCGGAACCACCCGCAGTGTCCGGGCGCGCGTACCCGTTCCTCCGTCATGGCGACGAGACCGTCATCCGAGGATTCCTCGACGCCCCGCGCAGCATCGGCCCGTTCGACTATCGGGAGCACCTCGCCGTTCGCGGCATACACACGACGGTCTCGCGAACCGAGGTCGTCTCGATAACGCCAGGCCCACGTGACGGAGCATCCGGTCTACATAGCACGCGATCACGATTGGAACACGTACTCCAGCGCTCCGTGCCGGAGCCGGTTGCGCCGGTTGCGTCGGCCGTGCTGCTGGGGCTGCGAGCAGGGGTCCCGCAGGAGACCTACGCAGATTTCCGGGAAGCCGGACTTGCGCACCTGATGGCGGTCTCCGGGTTGCACGTGGGGCTGGTGTTGGGGCTTTCCCTGCTCGTGTCGCGGGCATTGCTGGGGCGCCGGTATGGTCTCTATCTCATCGCTCCCCTGGTCCTGCTCTGGGGATACGTTTTGCTGGCGGGAGCTCCACCCTCCGCGGTGCGAGCGGGCGTCATGGGCTCGGCGTTCCTCCTCGCCCTCGCCGTTGGACGGATGCCGGCAGCGATGAACGCGCTCGGACTTGCCGCCTTCCTGTTACTTGCGGTGGAACCGCTCTCGCTCTGGGACCGCTCCTTCCAGCTGAGCTTCACGTCAATGGCCGGGGTCCTGCTGCTGGGGCTGCCGGGCAGCGCCTGGGCCGTGGAGCGGACGTCGGTACTGCGACGACGGCTTCCGGAGACGGCCGCCCAGGCACTGGGGGCAGCGGTTGCAGGCCTCATGGTTTCTCTGGGCGCGTTCGTCGCCTCACTGCCGGTTGTGGCGTTCAATTTCGGGGAGGTCCCGCTGCTGGGTGCGCCGGCGACCCTCCTGGCGATGCTGGTCATGCCGCCTTTCCTTCTCGCCTCCGCACTCACGGCTGCCGTCGGATTGGGCTTCGCTCCGCTGGGCGAGGCATTCGGGCTCGTCACGTGGTTGACCGGGACAGCCCTGACCCAGTTGGCAACGCTCTTCGCCGCTGTTCCCGGAGGACGCCTCACCGTGGAGGGCATGAGCGCAGCGTGGGTCTGGGGTTCCTACGCACTGATGGCATGCGTGGCGGCAGCCGCGACACGCCGGCGGTGGATGCCAACTGTTTCTGAGGCGGTTCGAGCCGCTTGGGAAGGCCCAGCCCGTTCCGCCGAACGCCTCGCCGTGCTTGGCGTTGCAGGCGTCATTATGGGTATGGTGTGGATCGCCGCTTTGACTCCCTCGAGCGACCTTCTGCACCTCCACGTACTCGACGTGGGGCAGGGGGACGCGCTGCTCATCGTCACGCCGGACGATGCGATAGCGCTGGTGGACGGCGGACCCGATCCGCAGCAGACAGCGAACCACGTGGACGCCATCCTTTCGCTCAGGGGGCTGCAGATGGATCTGGGTGTGATCACGCACCGGCACGCCGACCACGCCGCCGGACTGCTGGGGCTGGCGCGCCAGGGGCGGTTCGAGCAGGTGCTTGCGCCTCCGGCGCTACAGGGAGAGGACGTCTCCTGGCGCGCCGAACTCGACAGACTGGGCGTGCAAGTGGAGGAGGGCGTTCGTGGCATGACGATAGCGCTAGGCCAGAAGGTCACGCTGGAAGTGCTGAACCCACCGTTGCCGTTGCACACCGGGACTTCCTCCGACCTGAACAACAACAGCATCGTGCTCCTCCTGACGTATGGCAACGCAACAGCTCTGCTGATGGCCGACCTGTTCACGGAAGCTGAGTACGGGCTGCTGGACGAGGCGCTCGACATCGCGGCGGACGTGCTGAAGGTGGGTCATCACGGCAGCGCCACGTCGACGTCGCCGGAGTTGCTGGCCGGTGTCATACCCGCCGCAGCCGTCGTGTCGGTCGATGCAGAGAACCGCTTCGGGCACCCGTCGCCTGAAGTCATGGCGCGGCTGGTGGGGGCGGTGGGAGAGCAGTTGTTCACCACCGCCGAGGACGGCTGCGTCAGCTTCGCCAGCGACGGCGCGCGTTGGTGGGTCTCGAAGGGCTGCGTTTGACACTCCCAGAAGCGGCTCCCTATAATCCGGCTCGTTTCTGAGTCGTTCGGACTCCTAACCGGCACCTACGGAAATCAGGCGGACCCCATGGCCACCCCAACTGCGTTCATGAACGGCGACTACGTACCTCTCGGAGAGGCGAAGGTCGGCATCATGACCCATGCGCTCCACTATGGCACCGCCGTGTTCGAGGGGATCCGCGGCAACTGGAACCCCGAACACGAGACGATGTACATATACAAACTCAGGGAGCACTACGAGCGGCTCCTGCGCGGCTGCAAGATGCTGTGGATAGACGTGCCGTACAGCCTGGACGAGTTGTGTGAGATAACGGCAGGTCTGGTCGAGCGTTCCGGCTACATGGAAGACCTCTACATACGCCCCGTCGCCTTCAAGTCCGAGGAGAAAGTGGCGAACTTGAACCTCCGGTCACTGGGTGACGGCTTCTTCTGTCTGGCGGTACCGTTCGGCAACTACCTGGATGCCAGCGGTGCCATCAGCTGTTGCGTAGCGTCCTACCGTCGAATCGACGACACCATGGTTCCCCCCCGCTTCAAACTGAGCGGCCTCTACCTGAATTCCATCCTCGCCAAGACCGATGCCATCGCATCAGGCTTCGACGAGGCGATCATGCTGAACATGGACGGGCATGTGTGCGAAGGCACCGGCGAGAACATCTTCTTCGTGCACGGCAACACTGTTGCAACCCCCACGCTGGAGAGCAACGTGCTCCCCGGCATCACCCGGGGAACGGTCCTGACGCTCCTGCAGGACGAACTGGGTATGAGAGTGGAGGAGAGGCTGGTAGACCGCAGCGAACTGTACACGGCGGACGAGGTGTTCCTTTCCGGCACAGCAGCGCACGTGCAGGGCGTCGGCTCGGTGGACCACCGCCCGGTAGGAAACGGGGGCGTCGGACCAGTGACGCAGCGCCTCCAGGAGCTCTACTTCCCTATCGTGCGCGGACAGAACTCCTCGTACCTCCACGAGTGCACTCCGGTGCAGCCCAAGGCACTGCTCGGGGCTTAACTTCCGGAATGTCCGATTTCGAGGCTGCGTACGTCCTGTGGGTTGCCCTCAGTACGCTTGGGGTAACGCAGTATGCTGCGGTCAGCAACAGCCTGTGGGGCCTTGTGGTACTGCGGCGGTGGCCGACAGCAACCAGGGGCTGCAGCGCACTCATCGTTATCGGAGCATTCGCATGGTTCTTCATCAGCGAGGACCGTAACCTGCCGGATACCGGAGACGGCCTGGACGGCGTCGAGCAGGCCCGGTGGTTCGCGATAGCGGCGACGGTCTCCATCCTCGTGCAGATCGGGATATCGAGCGTCGTCAATCATCGGTGGGGGGCTTGCCACGGCTGGGATGCCACTGAGGAGCGCTGGCCGCCAACGGGGCTCACCTGGCTGGAGCGCACGACCTTCGTCCGCGCGCTCGCGGCGCGCATCCGGGCAATAGTCGGAGGCTCTCGCTGATGGACGGTGCAATCGTCCGGTTGCTGAACTCGGGCGTTGGCGTCGTCGCCCCGTTCGACTGGCTGATGAACGTCCTCGTCAGCGACTACTTCGTGCCGGTGACGGGGAGTTTGTCGCTCATCGCGCTATGGATGACCGGTCCGCACCAATGGCGTCCTGCGAATCAGATCACGACGATGGTCGCTGCCGCGGCGATTGGCGCCGCCAATGCCATAACGACGGTCATCAACGGCATCGTCGATCGGCCCCGGCCGTTCGTGGACAACGACCTGACACTGCTCTTCTACGCACCAACCGACCCATCGTTCCCTTCGAACACGGCGTCGGTCGGCTTCGCACTGGCCACCGCCGTCTTCCTGCGGCACCGCCGTCTGGGCGGCGCCTTATATGTACTGGCGTTCTGCTGGGGGTTCGCGCGGGTCTACGCCGGGGTCCACTACCCCACCGATATACTCGCGGGGGCAGGCGTCGGCATCATGGCAGCTCTTCTCGCAGCCACACTGTTCCGTTTGTTCGCATTCGTGCCGAGCTATGCGTTGCGCTGGCTGCGGCTCGTGTACGCGGCTTAGCAGCCGAGAGATCAATCTCCGGCGATGCTACCCCGGTAGAGCCGCAAGAGCCCCAGCTGCTCGCACGCGGACAGCCGCATCCCCTGCGCACCCGTAAGGCGCCGCGCCTCCCGGGTGAGCGCGTTCTCCGGCAGCGAAGGGCACCGCAGGAACAACTCCTCAGCCCCGGCGTTGCCCGTCGCCGCGAGCAGCGGCAGCACCGCGTTGACCACGATCTCCCGCGCACGACCGGCGCCGATGAGCGCTCCAGCAGCGTCATCCACGACGAGCAGCCGCTCCAGGGATGTCCTCCCTTCGGCAACCGCTCGCTCACAGGCGGCGAGCAGTCCTTCGTTCGAGACGCGGGCAAGGAGCACTGCCGCTCCGCGGATGCGCCGACGAGGCTGATTCACGGGGCGCACACCCGCGGTCTTCCAGGAAGGATGCTCTCCTCCGGAAGTATGCGGCCCGTCGTCGAGTCCCGAGGCATCGAGCAGTACGCGCTCCAAGGCCGCAGGGCGCT
>DAOUHP010000017.1:0-10974 GCA_034428575.1 Dehalococcoidia bacterium
CAGTACCCTCATCCCAGCCTTCTCCCCTTGTAGGGAGAGGGAGTCATGCACCCCCTCGCAACGCCCCCACTGGGCCCTCACCCCAGCCTTCTCCCTCGAGAGAGGGGGCCATGAGGTTGGCCATGTCTGACGACATAGGCAGAGAACTCCCCCCTGACCTCTTCGACGCGCTCTGGTACGAGGACGTGACCACCGAGCGCGGGCGCGCCATCCTCATCGTCACCGCCGACGCGAACGGCTGGCCGCACCCCGCCTTGCTCTCCTTCCGCGAGGTCGGCGCGAGAGACCCCAACACCATCCGCCTCGTCACCTACAACGGCAGCACCACCACGCGAAATATGCGGGAGAACGGCAAGGTCACGATAGCCTTCATCGACGAGCGCTTTACCTACTACGTGAAGGGCACTACGAAGGAGATCCCGGCGCACCTCACCGGCACGGGCGAATACTTCGCGACGATGGACGTGCAGATCACGCAGATACTCAAGGACTTCACCGGTTCCGACGAGGAAGGCGCGTACATCACCTCCGGCATCACGTTCCATAACCCCTGGCCCACCGGCGGCCGCCCCGCCCAGACTTCATAGCCCCCGATGCATCACCCCACTGTCCGCCGCCTTGCCAGTCCTCACGCTGACCCTCTCCCACGCTTTGGAGAGGGGAAAAGACACCTCTTTGCGCGCCTCGCTGTAGCCTTCACCATGCTCATCGCCACTCTGGGCGCGTGCGTCTCCACGGATACGACCGCCCCCAAGACGACGGCCGTGCCCACGCCAACCGCAGCCGTGTCGGCCCTCATTCCATCCGCATCTCCCACGCCAACCGCAGCCGTGTCGGCCCTCGTTCCATCCGCATCGCCAACGCCGACCGCCGCCGTTTCAGCCCTCATTCCAACGCCCACCCTCGATCCCAACGTCATCCACAACGCCTACCGCGTGCCGGTGGACGTCGGCTACGCCAGCAGCCTCTCCGGCATATCTACACGGATATGGGAGACGGACTTCCGCTTCCACACCGTGCCGTACGATCAGATCATCTCCGGCGGCGTGGGGCGCGACGGCATCCCGCCCATAGACGAACCCCGGTTCGTGTCCGTTGCGGATGCGGACGAATGGCTCGCGGACGCGGAGCCCGTCATCGCGCTGGAGTTGAACGGCGAGGCGAAGGCGTACCCGCTGCAGATCGTCACCTGGCACGAGATCGTCAACGACGAACTGGCAGGCGTGCCCGTCGCAGCGACCTACTGCCCGCTGTGCAACTCCGCCATCGTGTTCGACCGCACGCTCGACGGCACGGTCTACGACTTCGGCGTCTCCGGTTTCCTGCGCAACAGCGACCTCATCATGTGGGACCGGCAGACGCAGAGCTGGTGGCAGCAACTCACCGGCGAGGCGATAGCAGGCGATCTGGCCGGTGCGCAGCTTCGGTTCGTGCCCTCGCAGATTGTCTCGTGGCGTGCATTCGCGGAGGAGCATCCCGGCGGGTTGACGCTGGACCGGCCCGGAGCGGGGCGTCCCTACGGGACGAACCCGTATTCTTTCTACGACACCCCGGACACGCAGCCGTTCCTCTTCTCCGGAGAGACCGACCCGCGCCTGCCGCCGAAGCTGCGCGTCGCCGCCGTCGAGATCAACGGCGAAGCAGTCGCCTTCCCATACTCACGCCTGGAAGAGGAGCGGGTTGTCCACTACAACGTCGGAGGGGAGGAGATCGTCGTCTTCTTCGAATTCGGGACGACCACCGCGCTCGGCAGACGCTCCATCCCTGACGCAGCCGACGTGGGAGCGACAGGCGTCTTCCGTCCGGTGCTGGATGGCGAACGTCTCACGTTCGTTCTCGATGGGGACGCCATCACGGACGCGGGGACCGGCAGCACCTGGAACCTGCTGGGCAGGGCGATGAGCGGCCCGCTGGCGGGACGACAACTCGAACGCGTGAACGCCCAGGACCACCTCTGGTTCGCGTGGGCCGCATTCAAGCCGCACACGACCGTCTACGGAGAGGGCTGAGGATACCCCACGACCACCCAGGAGGCTGCGGGATTCACGCCTCCGCGGGAATGACAGGGGCACTCAGTTGCGGCGTCCGCCGAACAGGTTGCTGAAGAACCTGGCGATGCGCTGGAGGAATCCGGGCATGGTGCTGGTGCTCTGTTCCGTGTCCAGCGCGCCCTGGAGTATCTCGTCCAGGGATTGCGAGACCACGCTCTCACCGCCGGAAAGGCCCGTGGCCACGACGGTGACGCGAACCTCGTCTTCCATGCTCGGGTCGGTGATCATGCCGAAGATGATGTTGGCGTGCGGGTCCACGAGGCCCTTGATGATATCGGACGCTTCGTACACTTCCTGGAGCGTCACATCCGGGCCGTACGTGATGTTCAGCAACACCCGTGTCGCGCCTTCCACCGGCACGTGCAGCAGCGGGCTGGCCATCGCTGCCCGGGCCGCCTCGTACGCCCGGTCCTTGCCGCGTCCGTGCCCTATCGCCATCCACGCGGAGCCTGCGCCGGCCATCACTGCACGGATGTCCGCGAAGTCCAGGTTGATGTCTCCCGCCACCATCACCAACTCGGCGATAGACTGCACCCCCTGGCGCAGCACGTCGTCTGCGATACGGAATGCGTTCTCGGCGGTCATCCGCTCGTCCGACACCGCGTAGAGCCGGTCGTTCGGGATCAGGATCATCGTGTCCACGTGCTCACGAAGACGTACGATCCCTTCGTCCGCTTGGATGGAGCGCTGCTGTCCCTCGAAACCGAACGGCTTGGTGACCACGGCGATGGTGAGGGCGCCAACCTCCTTGGCGATCTCGGCGATCACCGGAGCCGCACCCGTCCCTGTACCGCCGCCCATGCCGGCAGCCACGAATACGAGGTCTGTGCCGCTGAGCAGGTCGTAGAGGTCCTCGCGGGACTCCTCGGCCGCTTCGCGGCCCAGCTCGGGGTTTCCTCCCACGCCCAGCCCTCGAGTGAGCCGGTCGCCGATACGCACCTTCCGGGGAACGTCCAGCCGTATGAGGTGCTGAGCGTCCGTGTTCACCGCGATGTACTCGACACCGGGCACGCGTTGCTGATACATGCGCCGGACCGCGTTGGAGCCGCCGCCGCCCACGCCGACCACCTTGATGGTCGCCATGCCAAGCGCCTGGCCCAGTCCCAGCGCCGTCCCGCTGAACGTGTCGCTGTCGTCCTCGCCAGCCGCCCAGGCCTCGTCCGGATCGAGGTATTCCAGGTCCGAGTCCTCTGAGCGCTCACGCCGGACCAGCACCTCCCTGCCTTCCAGCAGGCGCATCAGGCGCACCCAGGTGGGAGATGCCACCTCCGAGGGCTTCAGCAAACCGACTTCCAGCAGGAGCATCTCCTCATAGGGGAGGTCCAACTCATCCGAAAGCTCACGGATGGAGTACCCCTGGCGATAGCGCATCTGCCGGATGTAGGCGCCGAACTGCCGCATCTCGGTCGTTACACGACCGGAGAGGTTGAACCAGCGCTCGCCGGCCCCCATGGCGAAACGCACCCAGGGCCCTCTCCCCGAGCGGAACGTGCTGGAAGAAGGACGTTGCGTCACGGAGTCCGCTCCTCGGAGAATTGTGCCAGTATCCCCGCGGTCTCCCGTTGGCTCAATCCAGCCTGTTCGCAGTACATGCGGAAGCGCTCCTTGGCGCGATTCAGGCGGATCGTGATGGCGCGCTCGCTCGGTGCGTCCAGCATCACGGCCATCTCGTCAGGGGTGCGGTTCAACTCGTAGCGCAGCCGCAGCGCGAAGGCGTCGCGGGGGAACTCTCCTTCGAAGCGCTGCCAGAGTTCCGAGTTCTCTTCGAATACTACAGAGGCGCCCTGCCCGGTTTCCGCGGCTTCCTCCCTGGAACGCGCCATCGCCTCTTCGCTCTCGCGCGCCCTGGTCTCCCTATCCGCGGAGCTCCAGAGTTCCTTGAACCGGGCCTCCACCGCGTTCACGAACCATTCACGGATATTCCGGGGACTGCCCATCGTGGTCACACGGGAGAGCATCTGCAACAGCGTGTCCGCCGCGGCGTCCGCGCGGTACTCGATCGGGATCTCGTGGATCCCCCACGCATCGGGTTCCCGGTAGATGCGCTCCGCCAGTTCCGCGGTCAGGTTGCGCACTTCACGAACGCCGCTTTCCCGGCGGGCGCGGTCCTGCAGGGCGCCCCCCTGATCGTGGAGGATCACCTGGAGACGCCTGATGATCTCTTCGTCGGACTGGTAGTAGTGACTGGTCATGCAAATCCTGCTCTGGGCGCAGAGTATTCTCTATATGTTACTCCAGATGGGAATCTTACTGGGGCACCTCAGGACTGTCACCACTGTTACAGTGCCTGATAATCCCCGTACGGCGCGCTGTGACACTCGGCAGGCGCTTCGCTGCGCCTTTCCCGCACAGCCGGTCGATGGTAGGATTCCCAGATACGGCGCTGCCGCGCCACAGGCATACCATGACCGCTGAGAAGACCACCAACAAGGCGCTGGAAGAGCTCCGGCGCCGCAAAGAGAGGATCAGTTCGTCGGAGGGAGAAGCCCGTGCGGAGCAGCAGCACGCCCGCGGCAAGCTTACCGCCCGCGAGCGCATCGAACTGCTGGTGGACCCCGGCTCGTTCGAGGAGCTTGGCTCGTTCGTGACCCACCGCTCCAGCGAGTTCGGCTCGGCGGACAAGAAGTTCCCCGGCGACTCCGTCATCACCGGTTACGGCAAGATCACCGGGCGCACCGCCTACATCTACTCGCAGGACTTCACCGTGTTCGGGGGATCGCTCTCGGAGGTCGCCGCCGAGAAGATCTGCAAGGTGATGGACCTCGCCATGCGGAACGGGGCGCCCATCATCGGTATCTCGGACTCAGGGGGAGCGCGCATCCAGGAGGGGGTCGTCAGTCTTGCCGGCTACGGCGAGATCTTCATGCGCAACACGCTCGCCTCCGGCGTCGTGCCGCAGATATCCGCCATCCTCGGCCCGTCCGCGGGCGGGGCCGTGTACTCCCCGGCCATCACCGATTTCACGCTGATGGTGCGGGGCATCTCGCAGATGTTCATCACCGGGCCGGACGTCATCAAGGCCGTCACCGGCGAGGAGATCACGCACGAGGCCCTCGGCGGAGCGGACACCCACGCCACCCTCTCCGGCGTCTCCCACTTCACCCTCGACTCCGAGGAGGAGTGCATGGAGACCATCCGCTTCCTCCTCAGCTTCATCCCCCTCAACAACATGGACGACCCTCCCATGGGAGACCTGGACGACCCCGCGGACCGGGCGGACGAAGAGTTGCGTGACATCGTGCCGCAGGAGTCGACCCGCTCCTACGACATGTTGGAGGTACTGGAGCGAGTGCTGGATCACGGCGAGTTCCTGAACGTCCAGCACGAGTTCGCGCCCAACATGATCGTCGGCTTCGGACGTCTGAACGGGCGCAGCGTCGGCATCGTGGCCCAGCAGCCCGCCTACCTAGCGGGCGTGATCGACATCCACGCCTCCGTCAAGGCGGCGCGCTTCGTCCGCTTCTGCGACGCGTTCAGCATCCCCATCATCACGTTTGCGGACGTACCCGGCTACATGCCGGGGCAGGACCAGGAGCACCGGGGCATCATCCGGCAGGGCGCGAAGCTGCTCTACGCCTACGCTGAGGCCACCGTCCCCAAGATCACGGTCATCACCCGCAAGGCCTACGGCGGCGCGTACGTCGTGATGGGCAGCAAGCACCTCCGCACTGACATCAACCTCGCGTGGCCATCCGCCGAGATCGCAGTGATGGGGCCGGATGCCGCAGTCAACATCATCCACCGCCGCCAACTCGCCGATGCGAAAGACCCGGAGGCGGTGCGCACCGGACTCATCGAGGAGTACCGCGACAATTTCGCGAACCCGTACCAGGCCGCCGAGCGCGGGTTCATCGACGACGTGATAGACCCGGCGCAGACGCGGCCACGGCTGATCCATTCGCTCGACGCCCTCCAGAACAAGCGGGACACCCTGCCGCCCAAGAAGCACGGCAATATACCGCTCTAGCGCTCGCATTACACGGACGATCCGGTTCGGCAGCATGAAATTCCTGGTCAGCCATGAGGTCCTCTACCGGACCACCGTCGAAGCCTCCAACGAGAAGGAGGCCGCCGACGCT
Organism: Dehalococcoidia bacterium; assembly: GCA_034428575.1. Taxonomy (GTDB): domain Bacteria; phylum Chloroflexota; class Dehalococcoidia; order Lucifugimonadales; family Australimonadaceae; genus Bin16. Next base: position 6,131 of record DAOUHP010000017.1, read on the forward strand.
GCCGAGGAACTGCCCTACGAGGAGTGGGACAGCAGCACCACCACCCGCGAGGACGTCGTCCCGTTGGAGGAGTCGCCGGTCAACCCGATGGCCGGGGGCTGAGGCCAAGCCCGCCGGAGCATCTCTCAGGCCTCACTTCTCTCGGCTTGCTGCCCTTGCTCCGACCTTCTCGCCTCGGCGTGCTCCCGCACCATCACCGAGGCGAGATTGGCCGTCAGCACGCCGAAGACCGTTATCCCCCCTACCAGCAGCGGCACTGCCACGACCTTTCCGATGTCCGTCGTGGGTGAGATATCGCCGTAACCCACCGTTGACATCGTAACCAGCGCCCACCACAGCGCATCGGTGAGCTTCGGGAATGTCTCCGGTTCCACTATCCGTGCAGCGCACGCGCAGACCACCGCAAGCGTTGTTGCATAGATGAGCATCCGCTCAATGGACAGGGCGTGGCCGACACCAACGCCGATGCGCAATGCGATGACTGCGACACGCAACAACCGCAGCGGTCGGAAGAAGGGCACCGCCACCAGAAGGGCGTCCACCCAGTGCGAACGGAGATACGAACGCCTGTCAGGCGCAAGGCTCAACCGGATGAGGAATTCGGTCGCGAAAACACCCCAGACCGCGAAGTCCCACCCCAGGTGAAGCTCGTCGCCCCAGAGATAGGGCCCAAGCAGCAGCGGTATGGTGAAGATTGCGAAGAGCGTCATCGGGGTTTCGGTGACGCGTTCGACCCGTTTCAGTCGGTCTTCTCTATTCGTGGACACGCTCTTCCTCCTCATCCCAGGGGTGACCCTATCCTACGAGATGAGGTTGAAAGGAACGGGGGCGGCACAGCCGCCCCCGTTTCGCAATCCGGAGCCGTGGCACGGTCCTTGGCGCCCCGCCGACACCGGGGGCGCACTCAGACCGATCGCCCTGTGGGCGTCTACCTGCCCCAGGAACCGCCGCGTGAGCCGCGGTCTTCCCGAGGCCTGGCCTCGTTGACATTGAGGGTCCGGCCGTGGAGGTCCGAGCCGTTCAGGGCCCGGATGGCCTGCTCCGCCCCACTGTCAGGCATCTCGACGAAACCGAACCCACGCGATCGCATGGTATCCCGGTCCGTGATGACCTGTGCGCTGGCGACCTCGCCATAGGCGGCGAAGGCGTCACGCAAGTCGTTGTCGCTTGTGTTGAAGCTGAGGTTTCCGACGAATATCTTCATTCTGGCGCTCCTTGAGAGTCGGGTTTGCCCGTTTGACTTGGAAGCGCCAGCAAGGGCCTGGCGTGTCGGACCGAGGAACAAAACGGCAGCTCACAAAATCTACAGGTGCAACTATCTTACCACGTTTGGGATGCAGAAGAGGGGACAGAAGAACGGGCGTCTGGCTCCTCTCCTGCAGGAAGGAGGACGCGCGTGGCGGTCCCGCACTCCGCGCATCCTGTCCATCCCGTCGGTCTGCCGCCTCGCGCTTGCCCGCCACACCTGCCTCTCCGTATAATCGCCACGCCTGCCGTGAAGGCGCGCAATTGGACGGCAGGCGTACGCAGCGGCCCCCCGCGCTCCAGAGAGAGTGTTCGCACGTGCGGCAGCGCGCGGGCTGCAGCCCATCCGTAACAGAGAAAGAGGTGGCGGTTTGGCCGACAACAGCGTTATCGACAGGGCGAAAGAGCATTTCGGCGGGTTGGTGGAGCAGCAGTTGGAGCGCGTGGAGCGGCTGAAGAGCGCCCCCGCGCCCACGGACTACTCCCAGATCAGCCCCATCGTGATCGGCATGCTGGGAGGCGACGGCATCGGTCCCACCATCACCTACGAGTCCCAGCGCGTCCTCGAACAGCTGCTGGAGGACGAGGTGAAGAGCGGCAAGGTGCAGTTCCGCAACATCGAGGGGCTCACCATCGAGAACCGCGCCGCCAAACTCCAGTCCATACCGGACGACGTGCTCGAGGAGATCAAGGAGTGCCACGTCACGCTCAAGGGGCCGACACACACGCCTGAGAAGGGCGACGGCTGGCCGAACATCGAGAGCGCGAACGTCTCCATGCGCAAGGCGCTGGACCTATTCGCCAACGTGCGGCCCGTCCGCATCCCCGCCGAGAACATCGACTGGACGTTCTTCCGTGAGAACACGGAGGACATGTACGCCCTCGGCTCCAACGGCATCAACATCACGGACGACCTCGCCATGGACTTCCGCGTCATCACGACACAGGGCTCCCGCCGGATCATCGACGCCGCCTTCGCCCACGCGAAGAAGACCGGCAAGGAGCGCGTCACCATCGTCACGAAGGCCAACATCGTCAAGACGACGGACGGCAAGTTCCTGGACGTGGCCCGCGAGGTCGCGGAGAACTACCCCGGCATCTCCTGGGACGCCTGGTACATCGACATCATGACGGCCAAGCTCATCGACACCGCCCGCCGCAGCGACTTCCAGGTGCTCGCCCTCCCCAACATGTACGGCGACATCCTCACCGACGAAGCGGCGCAGATACAGGGCGGCGTCGGCACCGCGGGCTCGGCGAACATCGGCACGACCAGCGCGATGTTCGAGGCCATCCACGGCAGTGCGCCCCGCATGGTGACCGAGGGCCGGGCCCAGTACGCCGACCCCAGTTCCATGGTTCGCGCGGGGGCGATGCTCCTGGAGCACATCGGCTTCTCCAGCCTTGGAGAGAAGGTGAACATGGCGCTGGACGTGTGCGGCCAGTACGAGCGCAAGGCCGTCACCACGGGCCGCGACACCGGCGCAACGACCGGCGAATTCGGCGACTACATCGTCGCCACGGTCAGCGACTCCGGCCTCAAGAGCAAGTGGGAAGGCTACGTCTACGCCTAGCGGGGAGATTGCATAACGCACTCCTCCCCGCCGGGGTACCCTCACCCTAACCCTCTCCCCTTGCAGGGAGAGGGGATAAGACACCGAGGAACCAGGACAAGGAACATGGCACGCAAGAAAGTAACCGTCGTCGGCGCGGGTAACGTCGGCGCAACCACGGCCCAGCGCCTCTTCGAGCGCGGCTACATGGACGTCGTCCTCGTTGACGTCGTCGAGGACATGCCGCAGGGCAAGGCGCTGGACATCGCACAGTCCGGCCCGGTGCTGGGCGTCGACGCCACGATCACCGGCTCCAACGGCTACGAGGAGAGCGCAGGCTCGGACGTCGTCGTCATCACGGCAGGCATCGCCCGCAAGCCGGGGATGAGCAGGGACGACCTGCTCTTCACGAACATGAAGATCGTGGGATCCGTGGTGTCAGAAGTGGCGCCGCGCTCCCCGAACGCAGTCATCGTCGTCGTCTCCAACCCCTTGGACGCGATGGTGCAGCACGCCTACTCCATCGCTTCCGGCATGGGCTTCCCCAAGAACCGCGTCGTCGGCATGGCCGGCGTGCTGGACACGGCGCGCTTCCGCACGTTCCTCGCCCGCGAGTTGGACGTGTCGGTGAAGGACGTGCAGGCGTACGTCCTCGGCGGACACGGCGACCAGATGGTGCCACTCACGCAGTACACGACCGTCGGCGGCGTCTCCATCAGCAAGCTGCTGGACGCCGAGGCGCTGGACCGCATCATCAAGCGCACCCAGGGCGGAGGCGGCGAGATCGTTGCGCTGCTCAAGACCGGCAGCGCCTACTATGCGCCCTCCGCCGCGTCGGCCGAGATGGTGGACGCCATCCTGCTGGACCAGAAGCGGCTGCTGCCGTGCGCCGCGCTGCTGGAGGGCGAGTACGGCATCGACGGCATCTACATGGGCGTGCCGGTCATCCTCGGCGCGGGCGGCGTCGAACGCGTCGTCGAACTCGACCTCACGGCGGAGGAGAAGGCGCTGCTGGACAAGTCCGCCGACGGGGTCCGCGAGCTCGTGGACGTGATGGCGAACGCGCCCGCTGGCTGAGGCAGTGTCCGACCGCATCATCCCGCTGGAGCCCGTCGGCAGCGACGACGGCCCCGAGGGGCTCGCCGCCTTCACCGACGTTGTGGTCGTTTTCTACCTGGAAGGACTGCCCCGCCACGACCACGACGGCGAGCCGTTCTTCGACAGCGGTCCACTCACCGAGGCCACGGTGGCGGCGTTCGCGCTCGGCTGCGCAGTGGGCGTCGACTTTCCCGGGCGCATCGAGCAGATACTGGAACAGACGCACACTGACGCGGTGGAGCACATCATCGCGGAGTGCCGCGAACCGCTGGAGCAGCAGGTTGGCGCCGCACGGCGTTCCACCGAGCCGCTGGAGCCTGAGGACTTCATAGACGACCTGCTGCAGGCGCTCGAAGAGGCGGAGCACGCCGACATCGAGACGGCGCAAAACGCGCTGAGCATGAGCTTCGAATACGGACTCATCCTCGCGCACATCCAGCGCTCGGCCGCCCTGGTGCTGCGGAACGCGTTCAACCGCGCGCAAGAAGAGGCGGTAGGAGAACTCGATGAAGAGGAGCCGGACGAGGAGGATATGCCTCCCGGCCCGGCGCCGTTCGAATCGCTGCAGGAGTTCGCAGCGGAAATCATGTCCGCCTACGAGGCGGACATCGGCTTCTCAGCCGCCTGACTCACGCGCCCCTAGTAGTCGCGCTCGTACCACCCGGAGACGAACAGCAGGCCGTCGTGGCGCACCACCCAGGAGTGCTTGCGCTCGTCCTGCCCGCTCTCCCTGTTCCGGAAGACGTACGTAACCCAGGCGCCCTCCTCCGTCGCCGCAAGGAGGTCCGGCCCGAAGTTGTAGCCGTTGATGTCGGTCAGGGGGGCTACCTCATCGCCGCGCAGGCTCTCGGTCGGGTGGGCAGCGATGCGCCCGTCCTCCAGCACCGACGTGTACCACGGCCCGTCCTCGCTCTCTTCGCTGTCGAAGTACGCGAATGCCGCCTCGCG
>DAOUHP010000018.1:0-28069 GCA_034428575.1 Dehalococcoidia bacterium
AGCGGCGAGCGTGGGATCGGGGGCGAACTCCTCGCCATAGACCGGCTCGTGCCGGTGGTGCCCCTCGCCATCATGGCGGGTTGCGCACTGTATGGAGCCTGGGCGCTGGCGCACCGGGACAGTGAAACGATGCGCCAGTCCGTCGACCGCGAGCGCGCCGCACAATGGAACTCGGTGGTGCCCGGCCTGTTCCTGTTCGCCATCGCCGCCATGCTGGTGATGGGGGCAGAACTGTTCCACGTGGTGGACATCTGGGCCGGCGGCCCGTTCCGGCGAATGAACACCATCTTCAAGCTGTACTACCAGGCGTGGCTGCTCCTGGCGGTTCTCGGCGGCTTCTCCATCTGGTTCATAACGATACGCTGGAACCTGAACCGAACCGTGGGCCGCGTGGGGAGCCTCGTATGGCGAGGGATGCTCGTGCTACTCGCCGTGGCGGTTGTGTACTACCCGGCGGCGGCAGCCGACAGCCGCATAAGGGACGAGCAGGGGGACCGGTTCACCCTGGACGGCATCGCCTACGTCAGCCAATACTCCCCGGCCGACTACGCAACGATCGAGTGGGTGCGCGGGAACGCCAGCCGGGACGCGGTTGTGCTGGAAGGCTCACTCGTTCCGTGTCCCGAGAACCAGGGCGGCTGCAACGACTGGAAACCGGAACTCGCCCGCATCTCGTCCGCCACAGGGCGGCCCACCATCCTGGGCTGGGAGGGTCACGAACGCCAGTGGCGCAGCGGCGGAAGCGCGAACTTCGAGGAGCGCCAGCACGACGTACGCATGATCTATGAAACTCAGGAGCCGGACGCCGCCGCAAGCCTCCTCAGGAAGTACGGGGTAGACTACGTAGTAGTAGGCCCGAGAGAACGCGCCGTCTATGGCGATGCGGGCATCCCCAAGTTCTCGGTGCTCGGGTCCGCCGCCTTCGAGGAGGGAGGCATCACCGTGTACCGCATCGATGCGGAGGGAGCGGCGTAAGTGCAGGTAGTGAAGGGCGTCCCATCGATGCTTGGGGCGGTGAAGGGCGCTCCCGCGCGGGCCTGGAGGAGCGTCGCCAACGTTCGTCCGCCCCAGACGTGGGAGGGATGGGCATTGCTCGCGCTGCTCGTCCTCGCGCTCGGAACTCGGCTGTGGGACCTGGGAGGACGCGCCCTCCACTATGACGAGATCCTCCATGCGTGGTACTCGTGGCTCTACGCCGAAGACTTCAACTACATCCACAACCCGCTGACCCACGGCCCATTGCTCTACCACGTCGGCGCCGCGACGTACACGCTCATCGGCTCGAGCGAGTTCGCAGCCCGGCTCGTGCCTGCGCTGTTCGGCACGGTGCTGGTGGCCATGCCGTTCCTGTTTCGCAAGGAGCTCGGACGGTACGGCGCACTGGCCGTTTCGCTCTTCCTACTGGCCTCCCCAACCGTCCTCTACTTCAGCCGCTTCATGCGGAACGACGTCTACATGGCGGTCTGGGCGGTAGCGCTGCTCGCGCTGGCGATGCGCTACATAGAGCGTCCGCGCACGTGGATGCTATTCGCGTGGGCGGTCATCTGGGCGCTTACCTTTGCGAGCAAGGAGAGCGCCTTCTTCGTGGTGGGGATGTTCGGGCTCCTGCTCGCGGGACGCGCCGCGCCAAGACTATGGGAGTGGATACAGGGCCAGCGCAGGCTCTCCGAGACAGGTCCGGCGGCGGACCTGCTCATCGTTATGGGAACGCTCACCCTGCCGATGTGGGCCCCCATTGCCGGGTTGGTGCAGGACGTCTTCGGGTTCATCCTAGTGAACCCGGACGGGGCTCACCCGCTGGTGCAGAGCGGCGAACTGTTCCGCGCCGACGCGCCAACGGGCGCGCCTGTGGGCGGGGCGCTGTACATAGCCGCGGTCATTGTCCTGTCACTGGCGGCCATATCCGCCGCCCTGGGGATCACATGGGACAGGCGGAGGTGGCCGCCCCTGTTCGCAACGTTCGCGGCGGTGTGGCTGCCACTGTTCACCAGCCTCCTCCTGAACTGGCAAGGCTTTTTCACGGGTCTCTTGGGGTCGCTCGGCTACTGGATCGCGCAGCAGGGGGTCGAGCGCGCCAATCAACCGTGGTACTACTACATCATCGGCCTCTCGGTCTACGAGTTCGCCATCGCCATCCCCGCCATCATCGGCAGCCTCTACCTGCTGGCGCGGCGGCACAGCACGTTCGACATCGCCATCGTGGGATGGACATGGCTCTCTTTCGCTATCTACTCGTTCGCGGGCGAGCGTATGCCCTGGCTGCTGACGGGGATAGCCGTGCCCTCCGCGTTCGTTGCCGGCCGCATCGTTGGTATGCTGGCCGAGCATGCGGCGACCCTCCGGGCGCGACGCGCGGGACCGCCTTCGTCGCTCATGCCCCCCGCGCCCTCCGCGGAGCCTGAACCCCCGCCTCAACCGCAGGGGAACCGTGCCGAACGCAGGCGCGCCTCGCGCGGCGAGCGAACGCGCAGGCTGGGCGCACTCATCGTGCGGTTGTTGACGGCGCCGCTGCGCGCACTGGGCCGTCTCACGGCGAGGGCGGCGAGGGCGACCGCACGGCCTTTCGCACGGGTCTCTCCGCACCTGGCAATCCTCACGCTTGGTATCCTCACGATAGCGTTCGGGATGACTGTATTCATCTCCGCCCGCGCAAGTTACTCCTACGAAGGGTTCGAGCGTCCCCGGGAGCTGCTCGTGTACTCACAGACCGGCCAGGAGACGCCGTACGCCATGGAATGCATCGATCGATTCGCCAACAGCGCCGGGCTCGGACGGAACGGCACCCGCATCCTCGCTGACGAGCACGACAACTTCGCCTGGCAGTGGCGCTGGTACCTGCGTGACTACGCGTGGGTCGCGTACCGCACATTGAACACTGACCCGCTGACCGAGCCTCCCACCGAGCACTTCGTGATGATGAGCATCTGGTCAGAGGACGCGAACCGCGAGCACCTGGGGGACTACACGCGCCTGGGCGAGTTGCATACGCTCTGGTGGTTCCCCAACTACGCGTACGGCAACCTCACACCGGCTGACGTGCTGTCCGGCGCGCTCTCCAACGAAGGTTGGCGGACCGTAGTGGACTACCAGTTGCAGCGCGAGGTCGCATCAGCGATGCAGTTCTCGCGGGGAGCCATCTACGTGCGGAGCGACCACGCGCAGCACACGGAGGGATGCGAGGCGTTCCTCAACGTGCAAGACCGCGACGACCGGACGGCGGGATGAGCGCTCCTTCCCCTGCCGGCCGAATGCGTAAGCCGGCCATGTCGAACAGGACGCGGCTCCTGCTGGGGCTTGCCCCCGCCGTTGGCTTCCTCGCCCTGCTCTTCTTTCTATTCGTACGAAGCGACTACCGGACGTGGCTCGACGCGCTGTCGGAAGCGAACTACGCATGGCTCGCACCGGCGCTCGTGGCCTATTTCGCATCGTTCTACCTCCGGGCGTTCCGGTGGCGATACCTGCTCAGTCCGTTCGCGGATACGACAACTGCCCGGTTGTATCCGGTGGTGATCGTTGGGTACATGGCGAATAACATCCTGCCGCTGCGTGCGGGAGAATTCGTCCGCAGCTACTACCTCTCGCGGCGCGAGCCGGTCAGCGGCGCAACGGCACTGGCGACGATCGTCGTCGAGCGCATATTCGACGGCCTGCTCATGTTGCTGCTCCTGTCCGCCGGTGTCCTCTTCCTCCCATTCTCCGGGCTGCCGGAGGGTGTGCGGGATGCTGTCGACATCCCCGTGTGGGCGGCAGCGGCTGTCATGGTCGTGCCGTTCGTTGGCGGGTTCGCGGTCATCATCCTGGCTGCGCTGCACCCGCAGCGGTTCCTGGCGATGAGCAACGGGCTCGCGCGGCGGCTACCCGCGCCGGTGCGATTTCGCGCGCTCATCAGCGCATTCGCCAAGCGTTTCCTCGATGGATTCGAGGGGCTGCACAGACCCGGTCGCCTTACCAGAGTGGCCGTGCTGACCGTCCCGGTGTGGGTCACGGAGGGCGTCACGTACTACTGCATCGCGCTGGGATTCGACCTGGACGCTCAACTCGGGAGCCCATGGCTGCTGGCCGGCTCCATGCTGCTCATCATCTCCCTGGCCAACCTCGCTATATCGGTGCCCTTGTCACAGGGGGGAGTCGGCCCATTCGAGATCTTCGCGGCGCTGGCGCTCGTCGTACTGGGTGTGGAGTCGGTCCAGGCATCTGCGTACGCCGTGGTGTTACACGCAGCCCTGCTGCTGCCTGTCATCGTCGTGGGACTGGTCTACCTGGGCCTACGCAGCATACCGCTGGGTGATCTCGTCCAGTCGCGCACGGAGTCGACACCGAAGGGAGCATCGTGAAGACAGGCATCATCGGCGGAGGCGCGGCGGGTCTCGCGGCAGCATACGAACTCGGACTGCGGGGACACCATGCAGAGGTGTTCGAGGGCGCACCGTTCCTCGGCGGGCAGGCTTCCACGTTCCCGGTCAACGGCGTTCCGCTGGAGCGCGGCTACCACCACCTGTTTCGCAGCGACACCGCCATGATCGAGCTCGTCGGCGAGCTGGGGCTCTCGCACCGGCTGAAGTGGATCGACTCCAACGTGGGCTACTACGCGCAGGGGAGGCTGTGGAGATTCACCTCTCCCTTCGACCTGCTGCGCTTCCGCCCATTGCCGGTGGCAGACCGCATCCGGCTGGGTCTGCTCACGCTCGGGCTGCAGCGCCGCAAGGAATGGGCGTCGCTCGAACAGGTAACGGCGACGGAGTGGCTGCGGCAACATGCGGGCAGCCGCATCTACGAAGCGATCTTCGAGCCGATGTTGCGCGGCAAGTTCGGGCGCTACCACGACCAGATCACGATGGCGTGGCTGTGGAACAAGTTCGCGCTGCGCACGGCATCCCGGGGCAAAGGGCTGACGGGCAAGTTCAAGGAGCAGCTCGCCTACCCAACCGGCTCCTTCGGCGAGATATTCGACGTGCTCGGAGAGCGCGTGCGAGAGCAGGGCGGCGAGGTGCACATCTCGTCCGGCGTACGCCGCGTCATCGTTGAGGACGGACGCGCGCGCGGGCTGGAGGTGAGCGTAAACGGGGGAGAGCCGGAGCGCCGCGAGTACGACCAGGTACTGTCCACGACGCCGTCGTACATCTTCCCGCGTCTCGTGGACCTTCCCGAGGACTACCTCGGCAGGCTGACCGACAAGGTCTACCTCGCTGCGGTGCTGGTAATCCTCGTGATCGACCGCTCACTCAGCCCCCACTACTGGACGTACGTGGGCGACCGCTCCCTGCCGTTCCTGGGCATCATCGAACACACGAACTTCATCCCGCCCGAACACTACGGCGGGGCCCACGTCGTCTACCTGACCAACTACCTGGAACGGGACGACCCCCTCTACCAGATGTCGCCGGAGGAGCTGTACAGGGAATACGTACCCCATCTGCAGAAGATCAACCCTGCCTTCGACGAGTCGTGGGTGACGGAGTACCACCATCACAAGGTGGACGCCGCGCAGCCCATCGTGACGCAGGGCTACTCCGACCGCATCCCCGGCCACCGCACGCCGATACCGGGCCTGTACCTCGCGAACACGACGCAGATCTACCCGGAGGACCGGGGCACCAACTACTCCGTGCGGATGGGGCGGCAGGTCGCCGCGCTCATGGACGAGGACTCCCGGGGGTAGATAGTCCAAAGGTGGTATACTGCTCTCAGCTGTACCAAGGAGAGTGCGCAATGGCGCAGGCGTTGAAGACCACAACGCACCGCCCGGCCCCACTGGAGATCAGACCGGAGGCCAGACCGCTCCTGTCAGAGTTCCGCGAGGGCGTACTCCGCGCGCTCTACGACGCTGCCATGTCCGATGGCGGAGCAGACGTTGTCGCTCAAGCGTACGTCTATGCTCACGAACCGCACGAAGAAGACTCCGCTTCCGTGGCGCTCGCCTGCTGGGTGGACGGCACAGAGGGGGACCAGCAGAAGACGTGGGAACGCATGGTGCAGTGCGAAGCAGCAATGTGGCAGTCGTGGTCGACAGCAGAGCGGAAGGCAGCGTTCCGCATACGCTTCTCCGCCTCACTCACCCCCGAACGGCTGGCGGCGATACCGCTGGACTCGCTCGTTTTGCGTCTGGCGAATGCGTCCACTTGATTTCCACGACCTGGCGCTCCGGCTGACGGACAGCACACCGACAGAGGCCGCTCAGCGGTCGGCGGTGAGCCGTTTGTACTACAGCCTGCACCACGAGGCGTGTTGCCGGTACTTTCGAGAGAACCTCGGCGCTTCTCCGATCCAGCGGAGCAGGCGGCACAGCGACCTCCCGGCACGCTTCAGCGATTCCGGAGAGCCTGTGCACAGAGATATAGCTTTCCTACTGCGCCTTCTCGCAGACATGCGCGGCGAATGCGATTACAACCTTGCGGGGCCACTCCTGCACAATGGCGTCTACAGCACGCCGGAGACCATACTCCGCGAGGCTCTGATCGCGGCGGCGCGCCTCCTGTCCGCGTTGAACGCCTACTCCCACGGCGAGTCGCCCGACGGTGCGGAGTGCGTTGCCGCCGGTACTCAGAGCAGTTGACGACCACGCGCCGCTCGAAATCACGCTCGCCTATCCCTCACCCGTCCTCGCCCTCTCCGGGCTTCACGGGTGGCGTGGCGAAGAACATCGCCACCGTCATCAGCATGAAGATGACCATGAAGATGGTGAACGGCACCGTGTAAGAGCCGGTCCACTCGAACAGCAGCCCCGTGAGCACCGGACCCGTAGGGCTGGCAATGCGGAACGGCGCGCCAAAGCCCCTGATCGCCCCCAGGTGCCGACGCCCGAAGTAGTCCGCCCACAGCTGGTTCTCGACGATGCTTCCCGCACCGATGGCGACTCCGAACAGCAGGGCGAACAGCACCGCCAGCGCATAGTTGTCCGCAACCAGGAGCAGCGCCATCGAGAGCACCAGGAGCCCGCTCATGATCATCGCCCCGATACGGATCTGCAGGTGCTCGAACACGAATCCCCAGGGCAGGCCCGTAAGGGCGGAGGTCGCTGCGAAGATGGAGAGCGTGCTCACCGCGAGTCCCTGCGCCAGTCCCTTGTCCTCGAAGTTGATGACCATGTGCAGGTTGATGGAGCCGAGCGCGAACCGCTCCACTACCACGAAGAGGAGCAGCAGCCAGAAGGCGCGCGTGCGCCTCGCCTCTTCGAGCGTGAACGAGACGTCGCGCACCTGTCGCGTCAGCCTTCCCAGGCCGCGGCGCTCTCGCCCGCCGCTGTTCATCTCCGCAAGCTCTTCCGGCGTCATGTTCTCCAGCGTCATGCCGAGGTCCTCGGGCCGGCGCCGCAGGTAGAGGATCGCGGGCAGGATGATGAGCACAGCGGTGACGCCCGCGAGCGAGAGGAAGGCGGCTCGCCAGCCGGCAACGGCCATGATGGCGAATATCGCCATCGGCATGATCGACTGCCCCGCGCGCTGCCCCATGCTGCGGATCGCTATCGTTCGTCCCCGCCTGCGGATGAACCAGTTTGAGAGCGCGACGCCCGTGCCGACCTGTATGCCAGCGAGCGCGGAGCCCCTGCCGGCGCCGAAGGCCATCCAGAAGTGCCACGGCTCCTGCATCCAGGACAGACCCACCATAGCGAGCGCGATGATGATGCCCGCCGCAGCCACCACCATCCGCGCGCCGTAGCGGTCCAGCAGCCGGCCCATGAGGAACTGCATGACCGACCCCGTCGCGCTCCCGATAGTGAACGCCAGCGAGATGGTGGCCCTGTCCCAGCCGAGGTCCTCCTCGATGGACGAGAAGAAGACTCCGAGCACCGGCCCGAACATCGGCGCCATGCCGAACGCCGCCACCGTGGACGCCCACACGACGGCCCAGCCGTAGTAGACGCGCTTGAACGGCCAGAGCCGGGGGATGCGCGGGGATGCTGCGGTGGGGGAATCCATGATGGGATGCCCCGCATCTTACTCGCCGCAGCCCGCGCTCGCCCTGCAAGCCCCGTATGCTCCGGAGACCACATCGCAGCCCCCGCACCAGCGATCCACCCCACCTGGACCTTCCCCCATCAAGGAGGAAGGGGGCAACCCGCACACCACCCACCCGTCGAGTTATTCGAGGGTCTCGTATACTTTGAGGGAGCCCTCACCCTGGCCCTCTCCCAGAGGGAGAGGGGAACGCAGCAGCAAGGGGAGGGGAGAGACGCAGCAGCCGATGGCCGACGCCCCAACCACCCAGCGCGTGAGCGAACTGCGGGAGCAGTTGCACCGCCACAACTACCTCTACCACGTCCTCGACTCCCCAATCATCGCCGACGCCGAGTACGACGCGCTCTTCCGCGAACTGCAGACGCTGGAAGAAGCCAACCCGGAACTCGCCGACCCCGGTTCGCCTACGCAGCGCGTCGGCGCGGCGCCCGCGCCCCAGTTCGACGAGGTGACGCACCCCCGCCCGATGCTCAGCCTCGGCAACGCGTTCAACGAGGAGGAGTTCGCCGCGTGGCGCAGGCGCGCCGCCGGGATGCTGGAGCACGACGACTTCGCGATGGTCTGCGAACCGAAGATCGACGGTCTCGCCATCGCCCTGACGTACGAGGCGGGACAGCTGGTCCGCGCGGCGACGCGCGGCGACGGCCTGCGCGGCGAAGACGTGACGCTGAATGTACGCACGATCAGGTCGGTGCCTCTCGTGCTGCAGGGGGCTCACCCTAACCCTCTCCCCTCAGGGGAGAGTGGATGGACGGTCCCGGCCCGCATGGAGGTGCGCGGCGAGGTCTACTTCCCCCGCGACGCCTTCCGCCGGATGAACGAGGAGCGCGAAGCGGCTGGCGAACCGCTGTTCGCCAACCCGCGCAACGCCGCGGCGGGCTCGCTGCGCCAGCTCGACCCGCGCGTCACCGCGTCCCGCCGGCTCGACATCTGGGTCTACCAGTTGGGCTGGGTGGAGGCTGCGGAGGCTCCGCCCACGCACTGGGAGACGCTGCAGTGGCTCCGGGAACTCGGTTTCCGCGTCAATCCGGAGATCGAGCGCTTCGAGGCGAGCGAGGAGATCGCGGCCTACCACGAACGCTGGGTGCGCGAGCGCGACGGGAAGAACTACCAGACGGACGGTGTCGTCGTGAAGATAGACCGGCTGGACTACCAACGGCACCTCGGCTTCGTCGGACGGGAGCCTCGCTGGGCCATCGCATGGAAGTTCCCGGCGGAGCGGGCCGTGACGCGACTGCTCGGCATCGGCGTTAACGTCGGACGCACCGGCGCGCTGAACCCGTACGCTGTCCTGGAACCCGTGCAGGTAAGCGGGGTCACGGTGAAGCAGGCGACGCTCCACAACGAGGACGATATCCGCAGGAAGGACATCCGCGTCGGCGACCACGTCGTCGTCGAGCGTGCGGGCGAGGTCATCCCGCAGGTGGTTGGCCCCGTCCTGGAGCGTCGCACCGGCAGAGAGACCGAGTTCGAGATGCCCGCGCTCTGCCCTGCGTGCAACACGGCGATCGTCCGGGACGACGGCGCAGCGGCGCACCGATGCGTCAACGCCGCCTGCCCCGCGCAACGGTACGAACGCATCCGGCACTTCGTTTCGCAGGCCGCGATGGACATCGAGGGGCTCGGAGAGAAGCTCGTCGCCCAATTGCTCGGCATGTACTCTGCGTGCGACCTCGAGACCCGGCAGGTCTACCTGCACCTCACAGAGGACCTGGCGACCATCCGGGACCTGCCGGACCTCTACGGTCTCACACAGGAAGGGCTGGCGGCGCTTGAACGCATGGGCGAGAGGTCCGCGGCCAACCTGTTTGCGGCCATTGGAGCGAGCAGGCAGCGTCCGCTCCCGTCGGTCATATCGGGGCTGGGCATCCTCCACGTCGGAGGCGAGACGGCCGAACTGCTCGCGCGGCGGTTCGGCAGCGTTGTGCGGCTCATGGACGCGGCGCAGGAGGAGTTGGAGGCGGTCCCCGGCATCGGCCCCATCGTCGCCGCAGGCATCGCATCGCACTTCGCGAACGAGGGCAACCGTCGCATCGTCCGGCGGCTCGGCGAGGCCGGGGTTGCGCTCGAGGCGCCGGAGGGCGGGGACGCCCCGCAGGCGGACGGCCCGATGCCGTTCGAGGGCATGCGGTTCGTCGTCACGGGCCGGCTGGAGGGCTTCACGCGCTCGCAGGCGGAAGGGTTCATCAAGGAACGCGGTGGGCAGGTGAGCGGCAGCGTGAGCAAGAAAACGGACTACGTCGTCGTGGGAGAAGAGCCCGGCTCCAAGCGCGACGACGCCGAGCGGCTCGGCGTGGCCATCCTCTCGGAGGAGGAGCTTACGTCGCTTGCGGAGGGGAACCTTGGGTAGCTCCCTGACACATCCCCACACCTCTTCCCGGAGTACCCTCACCCTGACCTTCTCCCCTAGTAGGGAGAGGGCATCCGACCTCTCCGGCGAGGCAGCGGATGCCTAGCGGTCTGCTGGGCCGTTTCATGCGGCGCAAGACGACGGAGCGGGAGCCCACGCTGGTCATCGTGGGTCTGGGCAACCCCGGGCCGAAGTATGCCGGGACGCGGCACAACGCAGGGTTCATGTGCGTGGACCGGCTTGCCGAACGCGCAGGCATCGCCCTGAACGACAAGCGGAAGGCGGCGATGCTGGGCGAGGGCCGCTTGAGCGGCAAGCGCATCGTGCTGGTCAAGCCGCGCACGTTCATGAATGTTTCAGGCGAGGCGGTGCGCTACGCGATGGACCGCTACCGTGTCCGGGCCGATTCGGTCCTTATCGTCCTGGACGACCTGGACCTGCCGCTCGGCAGGATACGGATGCGTGCGAGCGGCGGCTCAGGCGGGCACAACGGGCTCAACTCCATCAACGCCGCGCTCGACACGCAGGACTACGCGCGCCTGCGCATCGGGATCGGGAGGCCGCAGGGCGAAACCGTAGGCTACGTGCTGGGCGCGTTCACGCCCGAAGAAGCGCCGGAAGCGGAGGCTGCGATCGCCCGCGCCGCCGACGCAGCGGAGGCATGGCTCGCGCACGGCGTCAACCACGCGATGGACAACTTCAACTGATTGTGCGCCGCTCAGCCTGCATCGCCGTTGCCGCGCTACTGCTCGCCGCGCCCGCCTGCGGCGACGGGGGCCCATCGCCGACTCCGCACGCACCGCCCACCGCGACACCGACAGCCTACCCGACGGCTGTCGTGTTGCCCCCGGAGACTCCGGTCCCAACAACGGCGCCTTCCCCTGGTCCGCCCCCGTTCGCCGACGTCCCGAACGCACCCGAGCGCGACGACTACACACTCGCGCGCCGGTTCTATGGCGTGACCGCCACTCCCGTACCCATCGAGATGCTCTACGCGAACGAGGAAGTGGGCCACACGAGGCGGTTCACCGGCTTCGACCTTGTCGCCAACGCCACTTTCGAGTTCGACGCAACGGTGCGGCACGTGAGTCCCAACGCGGTCTGGTACTTCCGGACGGACGCCGACGTGGACGCCGACGCTCTGGCCGGAGCGTCGGAGGAATTCGAGCGTTCCCTCCTGCCGGGGGTCCTCGACCTCGTCCTGCCGGGCCGCGCGCTGCCGGGCAGGATCGCGATAGTTCATGGCACGTTCCCCGGCGTCGGCGGCTACTTCAACGGCGGCGACGCGTTTCCCGTTGCCGTCCGCGCGCACAGCAACGAACGCGTGGGTCTGTACATGAACGACGACCAGCCCCCCGGTGACGACTTCTACGTGGCGGTACTGGCGCACGAACTGCAGCACCTCGTCCACTGGCTCGCCGACCCCACGGAGTCCGCATGGGTGCAGGAGGGTTTCTCAGAACTCGCAGCTCGGACGCTCGGTTACGACGGCATTCCCTTCTACTTCTACCGCGGTCGACCGGAAGTCTCCATACGCGACTGGCCTCCCCTCGACGAGGACCCCCTGCCCAACTACGCCGGGGCCGCGCTCTTCTCCGCTTACCTTGCGGAGCGTCTCGGCGCAGGCGGCATCGCGGCGATCGCGGCTGAGCCGTCCGACGGGGAGGACGGCGTGCAGGCCGTGCTGGACACAGCCTTCGGCGGGACGGACTTCGAAGGGCTCTTCGCGGACTGGCTGGCTGCAAACGCATCCGGCGGTTCCGCCCCGCCCTACGGCTACGCTGACGCCGCGCCTGTCATCCGGGCGGGGCGCTCGCTCAACGTTCCGGCGCGCGTCAGCGGGGAGGTGACCCAGATGGGGGCGTGGCTGCTGGACATCGACGCGGACGTTCCACTGGACGTGACGTTCACCGGCGCGAGCACGACGCCGCTTCTGCCTGCCGACCCCTACAGCGGAGGAGCATGCTGGTGGAGCAACACCGGCGACTCGGTCCATTCCCGCCTCACCAGGACGCTCGACCTCAGGAACGTGGGCGAAGCCACGCTGGACTTTCAGGCTTGGTGGGAGATCGAGGAGCACTGGGACCGCGGCTATGTCTCCGTCTCCACCGATGGCGGCGAGTCGTGGAGCATCCTGAGCCTTACGAGCAGCACGGAGCACGACCCCTTCCGTATCGCGTTCGGACCGTCCTACACCGGCACATCGCGGGGCTGGCGGCTCGAGAGCGCCGACCTCACACCGTTCACCGGACACGAGGCGCTGCTCCGTTTCGACTACCTGACCGACGATTCGACTACCGAGAGCGGCTGGTGCATCGACGACATCGCCGTCCATGAGATCGGCCTCTTCGACGCCGCCGAGACCGACGGTGCGTGGCGGGCCGACGGGTTCATGCGCATCGGAGGCAGGGGCGTCGAACAGCGTTTCGCCATCCGGCTGATCGAGGGCACGGGCGATGCGGCAACGGTCACACCGGTGCTGTTAGACAGCGACGGCTCTGCGTCGTTCCGCATCGACCGTCCTGTTACGATGGCGGTCACCGCGTTCGCATCGAAGACGTCCGAGCCCGCGCGGTTCGAGGTGCGCGCCGTGGAGACAACGAACGGAAACAGCGGATGATCCCGCGGACCACGTCCAGCAGATGGCTCGCGGGAGCAGCCGTCATCGTAGCGCTGTTGGTGGTCGCCAGCGTCGTCATGGCCGTGCGGAACCGTGACCGTGAACCGGATCTTCTGCCTGCAGGGTCGCCAGGACGCGCCGTCCAAGACTACATCCTCGCAGTACAGCGGGAGGACGCTCATGCCGCCTATGCGCTGCTGGATGAAGAGCGACGCGAGCGGTGCGACCCAGACGCCCTGTCCAACGGGGCATTCGATCTCCCCGGAGACTCGTTCAGCATGCGGCTGCTGCGCGAAGAAGAGGACGACGATGAGGCCCTTGTAACCATCCAAGTTACCCAGGTGGACGCCCCCTCGGGAGTACCGCTGCTCGGCGGGGCGATCTCCGACCACGAAACGACCTATCGACTTGTCCGTGAGCATGGAGAATGGCGGCTGAGCCGCATCTCGTGGCCAGGCTGGCGTTGCCCGCCCAAGGCCACCCCCACGCCTCCGGCAACGACGACCGCGGGGGAGCGCTAACGATGTTGACAGACTTCGACTTCCTCATCATCCCCATCCTGGCGATGTTGCTTCTCCTGGGCGGAGCGGTCAGCATCATCGCGCTGGCGCTCCGGTCGCGGAGCGGCGGCGGCGACCCAGGCATCGGCACGACGCGCCGCATCTTCCTGTACGGCCTCGCGTTCGCTGCGCTCATCACCGCCGCGAGCGGACTCGCACTGCTCACCGCAGCGCTGCTCAACGCGGTCTCTGGAGACGTCATCGCGGGCGAGGGCGCGAGTGCCCTTGCGTTCGGGATCGCTGCCGGAGGCGTCGGGTTCGCGGTGTGGGCCATGCTCTGGCGCACGGCGCAACGCTCCGTGGAGCGTCACCCGGTCGAGGCCGGAGCGCTGGGCCGCAAGGTCTACGTCTATCTCGCGCTCGGCGCAGCCGCGATAACCGTCGCATTCTCGCTCACGCTGTTCATCGGCGACCTGATCGACGGAGTTGGGGCGGACCTCGGCGACCTCGCCGTACCGCTCGTCTGGGCCGGGGTGTGGGCTCTTCACTGGCGCATCGAGTCCGCAGAAGGGCAGCCCACACAAGCGGCCGCAACCGCACGGCGGATCTACGTTTACACCCTTTCTACCTACGGCCTCATACTCCTGGCTGCCGGGACAGCGATCCTTGGCGGCGCCCTGTTGAATGCCGGATACCACACCGCGTTCAACGGCGACGCGATGGCGGACGGTGTGCCTGAGGCATGGAGCTTCGCCATCGTGGGCGCGGCGCTGTGGGGGTCCCACTGGCTCTGGTTCGCGCGTGGCGACGCCTCCGGTCTCCGGCAGGCCGTGCTGTACGTCCTGGGCGTCTTCGGCGGCACGGCGGCAGTCACGGGCGCGCTCTCCACACTGCTCGTCATATTCACCAGGTGGCCGCTGGACCCTGAACGGGGCAGGTCGGCCCTAGAGCACTTCGACGCTGTACCGGAGACTATCGTGGTGCTGTTGGTCACCGCCGCCGTCGCCGCGTACCACCGCCGGGCAGCCCTCGCCGAGGCCGCGGCAGCACCCGGGCAGGGCGTCCACGCTCAGCGCGCCTACCGCTACCTTTCCGCCGCTATCGGCCTCGGTACGGTCTGGGTTGCACTCACGCTGCTGATCGCTGTCGCCGTCGGGCTCGCCGTGCCGAGCGCGCAGGGCTCGTTCACGGGACAGCGTTGGTGGGGGCTGCCGCTCTCCATCGGCATCACGCTCCTTGTCGTCGGCGCGGGGTTATGGGGCTGGCACTGGCCGCGACTGCAGCGCGCCGCGCGCACCGATGCGGACGAACGCGCCTCACTCTCCCGCCGCGCCTACCTCTTCACGGTGTTCGGCGTCTCCGTGGGGGCGGGCCTCATCTCCGTCATCACCTTGCTGTACGGCGTGCTGGAAGCGGCCCTGAACAACGACCTCTCCACCGAAGCACTGGACGGCGGGAAGTGGGCGCTCGGCGTCGTGGTCACCGCGGCGACAGTGAGCGTCTACCACTGGCTCGTCCTGCGAGAGGACGCGCGGGCCGCCCCTGCGCCCGAGCAGCCGCCAGCAGCGAGCAGCCCTCCCAAGCGTGTGGCAGCGCTCGTCAGCGCCGAAGGCACGTCGGCGGTCGATGCGCTGGAGCGCGCGCTCGGCACGGGCATATCGCGCCGCATCCGCGCCGATGCCGCAGGCGCGCCCGCACTGTCGGACGCGGAGGCGGCAGCCATCGCTGAGCACATCCGCGACGCGCCCGGGCAGGAGGTCGTGCTCGTCGTCGACCGCGACGGCGTGCGCATCGTGCCGCTTTGAGAAGCGCGCACTGCAACCTCGTCATTCCCGTGAAAACGGGAATCCAGAGTGACTGACAGGTCACACTCGTCACGACACATCCAACCACCTAACACCGCACCACACACCCACTCGTCACTCCTGTACGGGGTGATACCCTTCCCGCATGGCCCTCGTACCGCTCGACGCCGCGCTCGTCCATGACGACCTCGACCTCCTGCGCCGCCTCGGCGTTGCGGCTGCTGCTGAGGGAGTCGAGCTCTGGCTCGTCGGCGGACCGGTGCGCGACGCCCTGCTGGGACGCCCCGTCCTCGACCTCGACCTCACGTCGGAAGCGCCCGCTGCCGAGCTGGGCCCGCGGCTCGCGGACCGTCTCGGCGGGACCTGCGGGTCCAGGTCGCAGTTCGGCACGGTCAAGCTGCGGCTGGACGGCGGCACGCTCGACCTCGCGACCGCCCGCGCCGAGGTCTATCCCTACCCTGCCGCGCTCCCGGTCATCGTGGCGGGCGGCGCGGAAATGGCCGCCGACCTCGCACGGCGCGACTTCACCATCAATGCGATGGCCGCGTCGCTGCACCCGCGACGCTTCGGCGAACTGCTGGACACCGAGGGCGGGGTCGCCGACCTCGACGCAGGCGTCGTGCGCGTGTTGCACCGCGCCTCGTTCCGCGACGACCCCACACGGACGTTCCGCGCCGCGAGGTACGTCTCGCGTCTGGGGTTTCGGATGGACGCAGCGACCCGCCGCCAGCTGAGGCGGAGCCTGCGATATGTGGACACGCTTTCCGCTGCGAGGGTCCGGCGCGAGATCGAGCGCCTGCTGGCCGAGCCGCACGCGGCACGCGCCGTGCTCACGGCGGTGCGGTTCGGCGTGCTGCCGGCGATTGAGACCGGACTCGCTGCGCCGGAGGTCCGCGCTGCGCTGCGACGCGCCGACGCCCGCGGCCTGCGCGGGCTCGCGCTGCTCGGAGCGCTGACGTATCCCCTGCCTGCCGAGCGCGCCGCCGCCTTCCGCGAGCGTATCGGCGCTAGCAGGCGGCAGGCGCAGGTCTTGCACGCCGTCGTGCGCCTCCGCGAGGCGGAGCAGGCGATGGCTGCGGCGCGGCGTCCCAGCGAGGCGTCCGCCATCGTGGGCGCGGCTCCCCGAGAGGCGGCGGAGGCTGCGTCAGCCGCAGCCGCGAGCGCAGCGGCGCGCCGCAGCCTAACGCGTTACCTCGACGCCTCGCGACGCCGCACCCCGCTGGACGGCCACGATCTGCTCGCGCTCGGCGTGCCGCCCGGCCCTCCCGTTGGCGCGATGCTGTCCGCGCTGCACGACGCCGCGCTGGACGGTCTGGTGCGGGGCCGCGCCCAGGCGGAGCGCTTCGTGCAGGTGCGGCTGGGAGCGGAGGAGCTGGTCCCCTCTCCTGAGGGAGTGGGCTAGGTTGAGGGCCCTGCGCGGGTGGGGTGGGGTGGCATGACCTCCATCGGCGAGCTCAACGAACGCTCGTTGCACCGGGCATTGAAGGAGCGCTACGCCGTCGCCGGGAGCGAGACCGAGCGCATCATCGACGGCTTCGTGACCGACGTGGTCGTTGACGACCGCATCGTCGAGATCCAGACCGGCAGCTTCGGGCCGCTCAGGAACAAACTGACGCGCTTGCTCGATACGTACGCAGTCAAGCTCGTGCATCCCATCGCCAGGGACCGGTACCTCGTCAGGGTGCCGGGCGACCCTGCCCTGCCGCCGACGCGGCGCAGGTCGCCGAAGCACGGATCCGTGTTCGACGTCTTCCCGGCGCTGGTCAGCATCCCGGCATTGCTAGCGCACCCCAACCTGTCGCTGGAGGTCGTGATGACCGTCGAGGAGGAGGTCCGCGCGCCGAGCGAGCGCCGGGGACGATGGCGCCGCGACTGGACACGCGTCGACCGTCGCCTCGTGGACGTCGTCGAGACGCATGCGATCGCGTCGATGGGCGACCTCTTTGTCCTCATCGACACCCGCCTGCCCGATACGTTCACGACGAGCGACGTCGCGGCGGCCATGCGATCGACGCGGGGGCTCGCGCAGCAGGCCGCGTACTGCTTCCGCGAAGGCGGCATCATCGAGATCTGCGGCAAGAGCGGCAACACGCTCGTGTACCGGCGCGTGGGATGAGGGTGTCCCCTCACGCGTACTCGTCGTAGATGCTCTCGAACTTGCCGAGCTTGAACCGCGCCATGTTGCGGCAGACGGCGCGCACGCGCTCCTGCTCCTCGTCCGTGACCGCGAGCTGCGCTATCGCGTTCGCCGCGCGCTCAGTGTGTTCGACGTCCGCGCCCATATGGACGACGAAGAACTCCATCGCTTCCTCCGGCACGCCGTAGGAGCGGAGGTGGGCGTCGAACTCGGTCGAGTAGCGTTGCACCATCGTCTCGTTGGAGAGCGCGTTGGCGCGCATCTGCGCCGGGGTGGCGAGGTACATGTCGTGCAGGCATGCGGCGGTGTGCGCGAGACACCCGAATGCCGGCAGCGCGTTCTCGAAGTCGTCGTCTGAGAGCCCGAGTGCGAAGCCGAACTTCTTGCACATATCCGGGTGGGTGATCTCCTCGTTCAAACCGCCCGCGTAAACGCGAAAGAGGTCGTTGCGGGGCGCGGCCTGCACCGCAAGCAGCGCGAAGCCCTTGAGGATGGCCATGTTGTGGCGGTAGTGCTGGATGGCGAACCCCTGCATCCGGCGCTTCGTGAGCGTGCCGGCTCGCAGGTCCGCGAAGTAGCGGCTCTCCAGCAGCCGGTCGACGCCGGGCTCGATGATCTCGTTGATCACCTCGTCGACGAATCCTTGCGCGGGAGCGTCGGTGCTCATGGCCGCCTCCTTCTGTGCCAGTGTTCAGCTTCGCCCAGGTGAGCCATTGTGGGCCACTCTACGAGTGACGCCAACAGGCTGCCTCCTGAGGTTGCCCCAGCCTGCGATGAGGGCAAGCAGGCACGGGCATGGTATGGGCTCGCAGGATGAGAGGGCAATGGGCGGATGGCAGCGGAGACTCCCACGCCTTGCGCGACGGGCGCGCGCTCCCGTACCGTTCAGCGGATGACCGAGTCCACCTACCGCATGCGGCTGCTGAGCGTACACCCGCTCGATTCGCCGGTCGTTGCGCTCGCGGCGAGCATGACGACGAATAGCGGCGGGCGTGGACGCCTCACCGCCGTCGGCGCGGTGAAGTGCCACGGCAGCCGCGAACTCGACACGTTCCATGCCGCCGACGCCTCGGCGATGGTCGCGCTCGCCGGCTTCGCGGACGGTTCGCCCATCGTCGCGCACGGGCTTGCGGACGCGCTCGGCGAGGACGCCGCGTCGGCGATGAGCACGGGCGTCTGGGACGTGCGCGAACTCGCGGAGTTGCTCATGCCCGCCAGCGCCGACGACTCGCTCGTTCAGCTCGCGGCGCGGCTCGGTGTGGCTGCGCCCTCCACGGTTCACCCTCACCCGCGCGTGCCGGGGCACGCGCACCCTCTCCCCTCAAGGGAGGGGGGAGCGGAGCCGCCAGCTGTCGCCGACGCCCGCCTCACTCACGCGGTCTACCTCGATCTCATCGAGCGTGCGCGCGGGCTGGGGGCCGGGCTGCTGCGACGCCTCGCGGACCTCCTGGCGCGGGCGCACAGCCCGCTCGCCGACCTCGTGTTCGCGCTCGCCGAGTCCCCCGCCTCGGCCGACGCCGGTCCCATCGGGGGCATCGACCAGCAGGAGATCGCCCGGCGCCTGGAGCGCCCCCGAAGCCTCGGCATGCCGAAGCCCACGAAGCCCGTGACCGCGGACGAGGTGCGCCGGCTGCTCGCGAACGACGGCCCGTTCGCCCAGCGCTTCCGCCGCTACGAGGCGCGCGGCGAGCAGGCGGAGATGGCGGAGGCCGTGGCACGGGCCTTCGGTTCGACGAAAGCGGAGGCGGAGCCCCACCACCTGCTCGTGGAGGGGGGCACCGGCATCGGCAAGTCCGTCGCCTACCTGCTGCCCGCCGTGCTCTTCGCGCTCCGCAACAACGTCCGCGTCGTCGTCTCCACCAACACGATCAACCTGCAGGAGCAGCTCATCGCGAAGGACATCCCGGACCTGCTGGACGTGCTGAGCGGCGTGCCCGGGCTGGACGTCTCCAACTTCCGCTACGCGCAGCTCAAGGGCAAGGCCAACTACCTCTGCCTCCGACGCTGGGAGGCGGCGGCGAACAGCGACATGGCCTCGACCGACGACGCCCGCACGGTTGCAAAGACGCTCGCGTGGCTCCGCGAGACGCGCACCGGCGACCGCGCCGAGCTGCGGCTGTCGGGCATGGAGCTGGCGTCGTGGGACCGCATGAGTGCGAGCGGTTTCGCGATGTGCACCGGTGCGCGGGAAGGCGCGTGCTTCTACCGCCACGCCCGCGACGAGGCCGCGTCCGCGCACCTGCTCATCGTCAACCACTCGCTGCTGCTCTCCAACCTCCAGGTTGGCGGCTCGCTGCTGCCCGACTACGACTACCTCATCGTCGACGAGGCCCACAACCTCGAGGCCGAGGCGACGCGGCAGTTCGGCTTCCGCGTCTCACAGTCGACGGTCGAGAACCTCGTTGAGCGGCTCGGCGGCGTCATCCACGGCTTCGGCACGGTCGTGCGGGCGAGCGCGATCGAGGAGTCGCGCAAGGAGAGCGCCGACCTCCGCCGTGACGAGGCGCAGATGCCGCTCTACAAGGTGCGCGACGAGTGGGCGCAGCTCACGGCGGGGCTCGCGAGGTTCACGGCGGAGCAGCGCGAGTCCGACGAAGGCGAGATACGTATCACAGCGTCGGAGCGGGCGCAGCCCGCGTGGTCGGCGCTCGACATCGCGTGGGACGGCTTCGAGCGCAGCGCCGCGGAGGCCAGCGAACGCGCCGACGCACTGCTGCGCGAGATGGAAGGCCTGCCGCCGGAGACCGCGCCCGTGCTCGAGCCCTTGAAGGGCGAACTGACCGAGTGGCTGATCGACCAGGCCGAGGCGCGCCAGAAGATACGCAGCTTCTTCTCCGAGCCGGACGCCGACACCGTGTACTGGGTGGGGCGCGGCGACAACCTCTCGCTGAACGGCGCGCCGCTCGATGTCGCCCCGCGCCTGCACGACGAGCTGTTCGCGCCGAAGCCGACCGTCGTCCTCACGAGCGCGACCCTCACCGTCGCGGGCGGCTTCTCGCACGTCCGCACCCGGCTTGGCGTCGAGGAGCCCGGCGAGGTCTGCCTCGGCTCGCCGTTCGACTACAAGAACGCCGCCCTGCTCTGCCTGCCGACCGACATGCCGGAGCCGGGCGACCCGCGTTACACGGACGCGGTGGCGAGCGTGCTGGAGCGCCTCGCGCACGTCGCCGAAGGGCGGACGATGGCGCTCTTCACATCCCACGCCGCAATTCGCGCAACCGCCTCCCGGCTCCGCAGGGTGCTGCCGCGACGGGGCATCGGCGTGCTCGCGCAGGGCGTGGACGGCACCCCGCAGCAACTGCTCGCGCGCTTTCGCGCCCAGCGACGCGCCGTCCTGCTCGGCACTGCCTCGTTCTGGGAGGGCGTCGACGTCGGCAACGAGACGCTCAAGGTGCTCGTCGTAGCCCGACTCCCCTTCAACGTGCCGACGGAGCCGATCTTCGCGGCGCGCTCCAACCAGTACGAGCAGCCGTTCATGCAGTATGCGGTGCCGCAAGCGGTGCTCCGCTTCCGCCAGGGCTTCGGACGGCTCATCCGCAGCAAGGGCGACCGCGGCGTCGCGGTCGTGCTGGACAGCCGCATCACGTCCAAATCGTACGGGCGCATGTTCCTGAACTCGATGCCGCCCGCCACCATCGTCAAGGGACGCTTCGACGAGCTCGCGCCCGCGGTGGGCCGCTGGCTGGCGCTGGAACCGTGAGGAGGGCGTTCAACGATTCTCGGTGCGGGCCGCGTCAGCCCGCCTGGCGTCCTGCCTCACCCGCTTCCGGTACTCCGGGTGATTGGGCATCGGGAGGTCTGCGGGCATGGTCAGATGCGCTTCGTGCAGCAGAGAGAGGAGCTGCTCAGCCCGTTGGATGGCGATGCCGATCTCCTTCAGCGTACGCCTGTCGCCGTAGAAGTTTGTGTGCATGTCGCGAACGGCGCTGAACAAGGTATCGATCTCCAGCCGACCTGTCTGCTCCGCGATGTAGGAGGTGATCACTCCAGCGTCCTGATGGCGGGAGTACGGCCAGCCCCGCTCGTCCGCAATCACCTTTATGCCATGAACGGCAGCTCCCCATATCTTCTCGGACGCCTGCAACCTGTCGCCCTCGGCAAGCATCTTGCGGGCGTGCTGCAGCATCCGGTCTCTGTGGACGGCGTGTTCTTCTATGGGGCTGTCAGATGCTAGGGTCATGTTAGTCTGATGCTTGAGCCGAAGATTTGGAAGGGTGCCAAGCGTGGTTCGGTATCCTACAACGGTATCATAACACACCGAAGCAGCCAGGAGCGCCATGCGCCACGCCACCGTCACGATGCGGGTCGAGGAGCCGCTCGACCTGCCGAGCTCGCTCACGTCCGGCCAGTGCTTCCGATGGCGCGTCGACGATCGGGGACATTGGACCGGTGTGCTGAGCGGCAGCATCGTCCGCCTCGAACGCTCACGCAGCGGCCTGCGCGTCGCCAGCGCCCCCGCCCCGCCGGACGAGACCGCGCACGCGCTGCGGGCGTACTTCCGCATCGGCGACGACCTCCGCGCCGTCCAGCAGCGCATCGCGTGGGACGACAACGTGCGCGAGGGCATCGCCGAATACCCCGGCATGCGCATCCTCCGCCAGGAGCCATGGGAGACGCTCGCCGCCTTCATCCTCTCGTCCACGTCCAACATGGTGCGCATCAGCCGCACGGTGGAACTGCTCGCAACGACGTTCGGCGAGCGCCTCACGCTGGACGGCGCGGTGCGGTACGCCTTTCCGGACGCGGCACGGCTCGCGGAGGCGGGCGAGGCGCGCCTGCGCGAACTCGGCTGCGGCTTCCGCGCGCCCTACCTTGCGCAGGCGGCGGAGGCGGTCGCCGACGGACGGCTGGCGCTCGACCCGCTACGCGAGGCGTCCTACGACGAGGCACTCGCCGCGCTCACGGCGCTGCACGGCGTCGGTGAGAAGATCGCCGACTGCGCGATGCTGTTCTCGCTGGAAAAGCCGGAGGCCTTCCCAGCCGACCGCTGGGTGCTGAAGGTGCTCCGCGAGTGGTACGGTCTGCCCGCGAACGCCAAGTACGCGACGGCGCGCGAGTGGGCATGGCAGCGCTTCGGCGCGGACGCCGGCTACGCGAACCAGTACCTCTTCTGGCGCATCCGGCAGTCCACGCGGCCCCTGCGCTCCATCGCCTCGCTGTGAGCCGCACCAAGCCCTCACCCTCACCCTCTCCCAGGGGGAGAGGGAACAGACCCCCTCTCAGGTGGCGGCAGGAGGGCGCGCATCCCCGATGCGGGGGTGCGGGTAGTCCATGCTAGACTGACTCCCCATGACCACCCCTGACCTCACCGGGCAGGTCGCCCTCGTGACCGGCGGCAGCCGGGGCATCGGACGACAGCTCGCCCTCGCGATGGCGCGGCACGGCGCGACCGTCGTCGTCACCGCGCGCAACCTCGACTCCTCCCCCGGCCAGGGCGGCACGCTGCGCGGGACCGCCGCCGAGATCGTGGCCGCAGGCGGCACCGCGTTCGCCATCCCCGCGACGATCACCGACTCCGCGGACGCTGCGCGCCTCGTCGAACAGACCGTCGAGCGCGCCGGACGGCTGGACGTCCTCGTGAACAACGCCGGCGTCTTTCCCTACGCCCTGATCTCCGAGATGTCCGACGACGACTGGCACGACAACGTCGACGTGAACATGAACGCCGTCTTCTACCTGACGCGCGCGGCGCTGCCGGTCATGGCCCGGCAGAGCGGCGGGCGTATCTACAACGTCTCCAGCGACCTCGCGATACGCTTCGCGGTGGGGCGCGTCGCCTACTCAGCGTCGAAGGCGGCGCTGGACGCGTTCTCGCAGGCGCTCGCCAATGAAGTGCGCGACCAGGACGTCGAGGTCGTGTCGTGGACGCCCGGCTTCGTGCGGACCGACATGACCGAAGGGCGCGCGAGGGAAAGCGTCGAGTCGGTCGAGCCCTCGTTCCTCTGGATGCTCGCCCAGCCCCCGATGGCGCTCACCGGCCTCGTCCTCCGCAAGAACGACTTCGGTACTACCTGGGGCGAGGGCGTGTGATGGGTGTGGTGGTGAGTACGCCTGATGAGATTGAAAGGCGGGTGCGGGCGGCGCTGGACGAGTTGGGCATCTCAGCCTGGGAGTGGATCGAGATCGATCCGCAGTACGCCGACACTGCGGACTTCTGCGAACAGTACGGCTATGACCTGCCCCATTCCGCCAACACGATCATCGTGGCGAGCAAGCGGGGGCCGGCGGCGTACTGCGCAGGGATCGTGCGTGCATGCGACCGGCTGGACGTGAACAAGCGGGTGCGCGGGCTGATGGGTGTGCCGCGGGCGTCGTTCGCCTCGGCGGAGGAGACCCGTGCAGTGACGGGAATGATGATCGGCGGGGTTACGGCGCTGGCGCTGCCGGCGGAACTCCCGATCTACGCCGACGTGCGCCTGATGGAGATGGACTACATCATCCTTGGAGCGGGCAGCCGGTCCGGCAAGCTGAAGGTGGCGCCCCGGGAACTGGAGAAACTGCCGGGGTTGGAGTTCATCGAGGGGTTGTCGATCCCGGCGGAGTGACGGCAGCACGCCAGGGAACCACCTGGGCGAGGGCGAGTAGCACTCACCCTTCCTCCACGTTTCCTCCCGTTTTCCCACGAAGTCGGGAACCCAGGGTGCCAGACAGGGCATGCGGGGGTAGACGAGCGAACGTGACAACAGGGGGTTGCAAGAGAGTGCCTCATGTGCTTAGTCTGAATCCACGCCAGAGCACCGGCAATCGAGAGATACGAACCACTAGGGCGAATACCTTTGGGAGTGTCAACAACGTGAGCAACCCTAACGACCAGATCCGGCGGCAAATGTTGCAGTACTTCTACGACAGGAACAAGTATGCCACTAGCAAGCAAGGTAAGAATGGGTCACAAGTGAGAATATCTGATGTCAAGAAGGAACTCAAACAAATGCATGGACTCACACAGCAGGATGTCATAAGCCAACTACGCTATCTCATTAGTAATGAGTGGGTGGAGGAGATAGTGAAAGAGCGAACATTTACGACTCCACGAGGCACCCAGCAGCCTAGCATACAAGAATGGTACGCTATCACCGCAAAAGGCATGGATAGGTTTGAGGGTTCTTCATCAGAATTCAAGCGCGAGAGCCCTTATTCAAATATCAACATAACTGCAGTACACAGTGCAGTTCAGCTAGGTGACGGAAACGTGGTCCAAGAATCTTTCTTGGGTCTAGCGAATGAATTAGAGCAGCTCCGCCGTACCGTGGATGAGTCGGATCTATCGGACGACGAAAAGATGTCGGCTATCGCTGAGATTGAGACCATCAACAGCCAGTTAGCCAAACCCGAACCGAACAAGCCAATCATTAAGCTGGCCTTGGACGGCCTCACCAGCGGAAAGGCGGCGCATCTAGTTCAGTACATCGGTAAGCTTTCGAGATTCGTTGAGGGGATTGGCCTATAGCCTGCCAAGAGATGTTGGCGGGTCAGGACAAGCACGCTTCAACTTGAAAGTCCCTGACTGACGGCATCCCATCCCACACCTGCCCGTCCAGCTCCCTGCCCGCCTTCTTCTTCCCGACGCGCTTGCCGTCGGCGTTGAACGCGCCCCACTGCTTGAAGAAGAAGTCGACCTCCGCCGCGGCGCACTGGTCGCGGATGGAGCGGAACCACTCAGGCCTCGGACGCCGAGCGCCGGGACCGCTCTCGCCGCCCGCGATCACCCAGTGGACGCCGGTCAGGTCCAGGTCGTTGAGCGGGCCGAGGAGCGGCTCGCACGAGAGGAAGCGCACGGCGGCGGGCACGTCGCGCAGCGCGTCGATGCGCCGCGTCCAGTACCGGTTCTCGACGGATACGCCGAGCCAGACGTTGCACGGCCACGGCAACGACGGCGCGAGCTGCCTCGCGCGCTCAGCACGCTTCGTGAGCACCTGGAACGTGTGCTGTCCGGCTTCCTCCATCACGTTGAACACGTCACGGATGTACTCCTCAGGCACGTCGTCGTGGAAGAGGTCCGACATCGAGTTCACGAAGATGCGGCGCGGCTTCTCCCACTCGATCGGCTGGCGCAGCCGCTCCGGCCGCAGTTGCAGGTCGAACCCGCGCTCGTACGGATGCCCCGGCACGCCCCGGAAGCGGTTGGCGAAGCGCATCGCGTAACAGTGCGCGCACCCCGGCGATATCTGCGTGCAGCCCGTGACCGGATTCCACGTCGCTTCCGTCCACTCGATCTTGGAGTTGTCGCTCATGGCCGCGCCATTATGGAGGAGAGGGTGGGTGAACGCGATAGAGGAAGGTGTCCGATTGTCATGCTGAGCGGAGCCCGCGCTTTAGCGCGCAGCATCCTCTCAGGCCCGCGACTTGCCCTGCTCCCCTCTCCCACTGGGAGAGGGGACGGGGGTGAGGGCAGGAACCTCGCAGCCCCGGGTTGGGTGTAAGGGTCACCACTGTGACATGCGCCCATTGCGTCAACGATGCCGCGCTTCCTACCATGTCCTCATGGACGTGTCCCCCTGCTCCCGCTTTCAACCCCAGGCCCCCGGCGAAGGGGGGTGTCGGAAATTGTCGGATTGTGTCGGATACCTGTCGGATTGTGTCGGGTTTGCTGTAGGGAAATGTCTGGGTTTCCGACAGGTCAGGAGGCTTCCGCAGGGGTGAAACCGGCAACATCCGACAGTTCGCGAAAAAGACGAGCCGGCCCCCCCCTGGGGGACACACTCAGGGGGCGCTCAGCCGGGGCCTGCGCGCGAGGACGACGAGCGTCCCGCCGACGGCGCTCAGCACGGCGCTGATCGCGAAGATGAGGAAGTAGCTCCCGGTGGCGTCGAACGACCACGCCGCCGTCAGCGGTCCCAGCGAGTTGCACAGCATGTGCACGGGCGACACCATCCCTCGTATCCCGCCTATCGAGTCCCGCCCGAAGTAGTCCGCCCAGATGATGTTCATCACCGTGAACAGGATGCCCGTCGCCGCCCCGAACAGCAGACCGAACACGTACGACAGCAGCGCGGTATCCGTGAACAGGAAGAGCACGATGCTCAGCGCCATGAAGTAGTAGCTCAGCGCCATCAGCCGTTGCACCGGCACCCGCTCGGCGGCGATCCCCGCCACGATGGACACCGGCATGGAGATGAACGGCGAGAGCGACACCGAGAACACCGCCGCCGCGCTCGATATGAGCTGCTCGCCCGAGTCGCCGCGCATGTCCGTCAGGTAGGAGAACCAGTGAAAGTGGATGCTGGTCGTCACGAAACTCTGGATGCTCACCGCCCCCGCGATGAGGTAGAAGGCGGGCGTGCGCAGCGCCATCCGCCGGTCGAACGACACCTCGGCTTGTATCGCCGCCATCCGGCGCCGCTGGGACGCGTCGCGGATGTCCACGCCGTCCGGCAGCAGCCCGTGGTCTTCGGGCCTCCGCCGCAGGAAGAGGAGCGCCGGGATGAGCGACGACGCCCACACCGTGATGCCCATCGCTACCCACGCCGTCCGCCAGGTGCCGAACGTGAGGATGCGCTCCACCATGACGGGGAAGCCGATCTGTCCCACGCGCTGGCCGAGGTTCGCCAGCGCCCCCGCCCTGCCCCGCATGACGATGAACCACTTGGGGATCACGACGCCGATGACCATGAAGAACGTGGAGGCGATGACGGTGCGGCCGAGTATCTGGAGCGCAAAGTGGTGCCACAGCTCCTGCACCGCGCCCATGAGCACGAACGTCAGTCCCATCAGGGCGATGGCGACGGTCATGATGATGCGCGAGCCGTACCGGTCCATCAGCGGCCCGACCGCCAGCGACGCGATCCCGCCCATGAACGAGCCGATGGACATGGGCAGCGTGTAGAGCGCGCGCGTCCAGCCGAACTCCTCCGTCATCGGTCCCTGGAACACGCCGAGCACGGGGTTCGTCTCGACACCGCCGGCGAACGATATGACCGACAGGACGGCGACGATGGTCCAGCCGTAGAACCAGCGCCCGCGCTTTCGTGTCCCGGAAGCCGGACTCCCCTCAGGCTCCTGCATATCCCTGTCTCTCCCGGCTTTACCCCCTCTCCCTCAATGGGAGAGGGCGCGCGTGCCGGAGTACGCAGGGGTAAGGGTGACCCCGGGACGGGAGTCCGCCGTGGCCCTCCGGCGGGGGGCGAAGGGATGCCCAACTCCCTCTCCCCCTGGGAGAGGGCCGGGGTGAGGGTGCCTGGCGAAGCCCCATCAGGGCACGACGATGATGAACTTGCCGAAGTGCTCCGAGCGCTCCATCTCCTCGTGAGCGGTTGCGGTCCCAGCCAGCGGAACACTGGCCTGGATGGCCGTGCCTATCTGCCCCCTGGAAGCGGCATCGACGATGCGCCGCAGCTCGTCCGTCGAACCCATGAACGTGCCAAACAGCCGCAACTGCTTGCTGAACAACTGCCCCAGGTGTATCTGCGCCTGGTAGCCCGCCGTGACGCCGCAGATGCCGTACCTGCCGCCCCGCGCAAGCGAAGCGTAGGCGTCCTCGAAGAACGCCGCGCCGGTGCTGTCGACCACGAGGTCGACGCCGCGCCCGCCGGTGAGCTCCTTCGTGCGCTGCGCGAGGTTCTCCACCTTGTAGTTGATGGCGTAGTCCGCACCCAGCTCCTTGGACTTACGCACCTTCTCACCCGTGCTCGTGGCCGCGATGCACGTTGCGCCGACGACGCCCTTGATGAGCTGGATGGCCGTGCCTATCTGCCCCCTGGAAGCG
>DAOUHP010000019.1:0-10530 GCA_034428575.1 Dehalococcoidia bacterium
CTGGCCAGTACGTGACGCCGAAGATGCCGGTGATGAGCATGTGGCCCACGCCCGGCATCGACCTCGCTACGTGGCGGCTGCGGCTGTTCGGGGAGGTGGAGCGCGAAACGGAGCTGACGTGGGCCGAGTGGGAGTCGCTCGCGCGGATCGAGGTCACCGCGGACTTCCACTGCGTCACGCAGTGGAGCCGGCTCAACGTCGGCTGGGAGGGCGTCCCGGCGTCGCGCGTGTTGGACCTGGCGCAGCCGAAGGCGTCGGCGCGGTTCGTGATGCTGCACTGCTACGACGGCTACACGGCGAACATCGACATCGAGGCGCTGCGGTCGCCGGACGTGCTCTTCGCGCACCGCATGGACGGCGCGCCGCTCGAGCCGCAGCACGGCGGCCCGCTTCGGCTCGTGGTGCCGTCGCGCTACGGGTGGAAGAGCGCGAAGTGGGTGAGCGGGGTCGAGTTCATGACGGCGGACAGCCCCGGCTTCTGGGAGGGTCTGGGTTACCACATGCGGGGCGATCCGTGGCGGGAGGAGCGCTTCGGCAAGTGGCGCTAGGCCGGTGCAACGTTTGGCGAGTAGAATCCCGACGCAATGGTAGAGGCATACATCACTCCAGAAGTTCTAACGTGGGCTCGCGAGCGTCGCCAGTTAGATGTAGTGACGCTCAGTAGGGGAGTCGTCTCTCCACCGGAAACAATCTTCGCGTGGGAATCCGGCGAGGCACGCCCGACATTCAAGCAGGCCCAACGCCTTGCCGGTCGATTGCGAGTGCCGTTCGGGTATCTGTTCCTCTCTGAACCCCCTGCGTTGCTCCCTCAGATCCCTGATTTGCGGCGTACTGGGGATGGGCCACCTTTATCTGTGAGTCCTGACTTTGTTGACCTACTCAATGATGTGCTCACGAAACAACAGTGGTTCCGGGAGTACAAGCAGGGCCAGGGAGAGGAAGCTCTGGAGTTTGTTGGCAAATACAAGAACTCAGATGCCGTTGGCGAAGTTGCAACGGATATCCGTGCAACTCTGGGTATCAATAATGCTATGAGAAGACGCGCGTTGAATTGGGAAGCATTCATCAGGGAGCTAATTGATAGTGCCGAAGGAGCGGGCCTTCTCGTCCTTCGTAGCGGCGTGGTTGAAAACAATACCCATCGGCCACTGGATGTAGAGGAGTTCCGTGGATTCGCCATAAGTGATGATTTGGCACCTCTTGTATTCATTAATTCTCGCGACTATAAAGCAGCGCAAATTTTCACTCTGGCTCATGAATTAGCACACCTGTGGATCGGAGAGAGTGGGATATCAAATCCAGACTATCGCTTGCGATCCGGTGAGCAAGGCAATGCTGTAGAACGTCGCTGCAATCGCATTGCAGCAGAGATGCTTGTTCCTACCGATGACTTCCTTGGACGGTGGCGTTCTGGCGAGGCGTTACAGGCGCAGACACAAGCTCTTGCTCGCCATTACAAAGTAAGCACAATGGTAATACTCAAGCATGCCTATGAAGCTGGAGTCGTAGCTTCGACCGAGTATTGGCAGCAATATGACGCTCTTCTTGCGCAACTTGCGGCAAGAAACAGTTTGCAGGCAGAAGACGGCGGCGGGAATGCATATGCCACATACCTGGCGCGGAATAGCAAGGCACTCACTACTGCTGTTCTAGAAAGTGTTGCAGAGGGCACTACTCTGCATGGTGAAGCCGCTCACCTCCTGAACGTTAGGGTGGGAACCCTGGATGGTCTAGCAAGACACCTGATTGGTGAGAGGTCCAATCTTGCCTGACTACTGGATAGACTCGAATGTCCTTATGGAGGCGAGCAAGGGTCCCTACGGGTTCGATATCGCTCCTGGGTTCTGGCATTTGCTTGATCAACAGATTCAAATGGGAATCATTGCTAGCTCAAGCCGAGTGTTTGATGAAATCACCCCGGGTGATGACCTCTTTGATTGGGCTAGGAACCGACGAAACTCTGGTCTTTTTGTCGAACCTGCACGAGTTGTACAGGGGGTCTATGGCCATATAGCCGATCATGTGCAGGCAAATTACCCAAGTAACCAAGCAGCCAAATTCCTCCGTGGCGCTGACGCATGGGTAATCGCACATGCAAGCATCACAGGAGGCAAAGTAGTCACTCTAGAGAAGCGAGTGCCTAGCAATTCAACGAAGCCCAAAATTCCCAATATATGCGACCGGTTCAGCATTCAGACCATTGACACCTACGGAATGCTGAGAGAGTTAGGTGCGGCATTCCGCCTGTAGGAAGAGATCTCTAGACCGCGAAGGCGTCCAGCAGGGCCTCGGGGGAGCGGCCGGTGACTCGCTCGCGGACACCGGCAAGCCGCTGGTCGAGCGAGGGACGGGAGTCGTCCTGGTAGATGACGCCGAGCGGGACGCCGCCTTGCTCGATGATGCCGCGCGCGGCGCTCTTGCTGGTGGAGTCGTGGTCGTCCGGAATCTCCCAGGCCAGGGGATCGATACCCTTCGCCTTGTTGCCCTTGAGGAGCGCGTAGGTGTCGTTGTAGGTGGTGCAGGGGGAGTTGACGTGGACGATGGAGAACCCTTCGTGCTCCATGCCGCGCTTGATGAGACCCGCGAGGTCGCGGGGCTTGGTGGAGTAGCCGGAGGCGATGTAGGTGACGCCGAGGGTGAGGTAAAGGTCGAGGGGGTTGAGGGTGGACTCGAGCTTGCCGTAGGGGGTGGAGCTGGTGACGGTGTCCTCAATGGTGGTGGGGGAGGACTGGCCCTTGGTGAGGCCGTAGACGCCGTTGTCCATGATGACGGCGCAGATGTTGAGGTTCCGGGAGGCCTGGGGCGCGATGTGCTCCATGCCGATGCTGAGGAAGTCGCCGTCGCCGGCGACGACGACCACGTTGAGGTCCTCACGCGCCATCTTCACGCCGAGGGCGAGGGGCAATGAGCGTCCGTGGATGCCGTGGAAGCCGTAGGGCTGATCGCCCTCGTACAGGTGTACGAGGTTTCCGGAGCAGCCGATGCCCGCGACGACGACGTTGTCGTGCATCGGGACCTCGCGCTCGATGTTCCAGTCGCGCATGGCGAACTCGAGTGCGCGTCGCACGCCGAAGTCGCCGCAGCCGGGGCACCAGAGGAAGTCGTACTCGGGGTTCTTGGCCGTTCCTGTCATGCGTTCACCGCCTGGGGTTGCCTGGATTCCGCCAGGCGCGTCCGGATACGCTCGCTCAGTTCCGTGGGGCGGAACGGCAAGCCGGTGTACTGGGTGAGGGCCTCCGCCTTGACGCCGTGAGAGCGCAACACGCTCGCGAACTGCCCCTGGTAGTTGAGCTCAGGGACGATAACGAGGTCCTTGGAGCGCAACTCCTCCAGCAGGGCCGGCGACAGGGGGTTGAGGAACATGGTGTAGTACCAGGCGATGTCCACGCCCGCGTCCCGCAGTTTGTGCCAGGCCTCCAGAGCGGAGCCCTTGGAACCGCCCCACGGGATGACGGCGACCGACGCTGCAGCGTTGTCGCTCTCGTAGGCGGCGTCCTCCAGCAGTTTGAGCTTGCCGAAGCGTCGCTCGGTCATGTGGATGTGGTACTTGGCGAGGTGGGTGGTGTCGCCGTAGATGTCGTGCTCGGAGCCGTTGGCGATGTATGCGCCAGCGCCGCCGGGAGCGGGGAAGGGAGAGATCTCCTGCGACTCGTAGCGAAGGTAGCCGTTCTGCCCGGTGTAGAAGTTCCTGGATTCCACGGGAGTGGCGGCGAGGTCCGGGCGTGGGATGTTCTGGGCGCGCTCGGCGAGCGAGTGTTCACTGAGCAGGATGACGGGGCCCTGGTATCGCTCGGCCCAGTTGAAGGCCTGGACGGCGGCGAAGAAGCACTCCTCCACGGTGCCCACAGCGATGACGGGGATGGAGGAGTCGCCGTGAGCCGGGCTGAGCGCGGCGAGGAGGTCGGACTGCTCGGTCTTCGTGGGGAGGCCGGTTGCGGGTCCGCCACGCTGCACGTCCACAATGACACAGGGAATCTCGGCCATCCATGCGAGGCCGATGCCCTCGCCCATGAGGGTGAAGCCGGGGCCGGAAGTGGCGGTCATGGACTTCTTGCCCGCGAATCCGGCGCCGACGATGCCGGTGATGGCCTCGATCTCGGAGCTGGCCTGGTAGGCGAACTTGCCCTCGCCGACGAGGTTGCGCTCCATGTAGATGAGGACGGGTGTGGCGGGAGAGATGGGGTAGCCGAAGTAGAAGTCGATGCCGGCGTGGAGCGCGCCAACGGAGAGGGCGTCGTTGCCCTTGATGAAGACCTGCTCGTAGTCCGGCTTTTCAGGCTCACCGAGGTCGCTGATGGGGTCTTCCTCAGCGAGGTGAGCGAGGCCGAGGTCCAGGGCCATGTGGTTGGCCTCGATGACTTTCTCGCGCCCCGCGAACCGCTGGGAGACGAACTCCTTGAAGTAGTTGACGGGCATGTTGATGAGCCTGGAGAGCCCGCCCATGACCACCATGTTGGCGGCGCGGGACTCGCCAGTCTGCTTGGCGAGTTCGTCGAAGGGGACGCTGACGCAGCGGCGGTCCTCCTCAGGCAGGGGCGTTACCGAGGGGTCGAGGAGGATGATGCCTCCGTCGTGCACCTCGGAGCGGTGCTCCTTGTATGCCTCGTCGTTGAAGGCGACGAGGATGTCTATGGCGTCGCCGGGGCTCAAAACAGGGACGCGGGCGATGCGCGCCTGCGTCCATGTGGGGCCTCCAAGGATCTGCGAGGGGAAGGTGGCGAAGGTAAGTGCGTGGTAGCCGACGCCGGTGGCGGCGCGGGCCAGCATCTCCGCAGCGGTTACAACTCCCTGGCCACCCTCGCCTGCAAAGCGAACGACGATCTCACTTCGGCTGGCCATCGTCTCAGTCCTCCGTATGAAGACTTCCTGGCTGCCTCGGCAGCTGGGCCGACACGAGTATTCCTGTGCAGTCAGGTTCCCTGTTCGACGCGCGCCAAACGCGACACACGCCAACTAGGTAGATTACGGAGCACACGGTGGGGTGTCAATCGGCGCAATGCCGTGAAGGTCTCCATACAGCGCAGGGGTTCCCGCGCTTCAGCATCAACAGAGTGGACGATTCAGCCATCCGACGGGGTAGAACGAGACGGATTCCTCTATCTCGGCGAGCGGGCAGAATTCCATACTTCCGGTCAGATGAGACGGAGCACGGAGGCGCCGAACCCGTCGAGCGTGCGGCCAGGAGTGAGCGCGTTGACACCGGAGAGAGGCCAGCGGTATGCTCGCCAACGGCGCGAGAGTCCAGCGGGGTCCGGACCCCCCGAAGCGAAACAGGCATCTGGCGCGGATGTTGATCCCGTTCCGCGTGTGTGCAGCCCCACTCCGCACCCCTTGATGGAGGGGGCTGATTTATGCCTGACGCTTGGGAACAACGCGCTGCGGACGCTCAGGCGACGCATCCGGGCTGGCGCGCTCTACGCCCGGAACAGAAGAGGGAGGGTGCATGGCCCAGAAGGAGATCGAGCTGAAGCGCGGCCTCAGGGACGTCTACTTCGAGTCCACTGAGTCCAGCCTGGTCATCGGCGACGTCGGGCGTCTCATCTACCGCGGCTACGAGATCCACGACCTGGCGGAGCACGCGAGCTTCGAGGAAGTCATGCACCTCATGCTCGTGAAGCGCCTTCCCACGCGCACCGAGTTGGACGAGTTCGACGCCACCCTTCGCAGCAACCGAGCAGTGTCCCAGGAATTGCTGGAGATCATCGAGCGGGTGAAGGACGCCCACCCCATGGACGTGCTCCGCACCGCCGTCTCCGCTCTCGCAGCGTCCGACCCCGAGGTCGACGACATCTCCCACGAGGCGACCCTTCGCAAGGGTCTCAGGATCACCGCCCAGACGCCCACCATCGTGGCAGCGCACCACCGCATCCGAAGCGGCAACGAAGCCATCCCACCCGACACCTCCCTCTCCCACGCAGCGAACTTCCTCTACATGCTCCTCGGCGAGCGTCCGGACGAAGAGACTGCCCGCCTGATGGACAAGGACCTGATCGTCCACCTGGACCACGGCTCCAACGCATCGTCATTCGCGGCGCGCGTGACGGCGAGCACGCTCGCCGACGTTCACGGCGCGGTCGTGACCGGTCTCGGCACGCTGAAGGGCCCGCTGCACGGGGGCGCGGCCGAGGGCGTGATGAAGATGGCGCTCGAGATCGGCGAGGTCGAGAACGTGGAGGCGTATCTGGCGGGGAAGCACGAGCGCCGCGAGCGCATCATGGGCTTCGGGCACGCGGTCTACCGGGCGGAAGACCCCCGCGCGCGGCACCTTCGGGAAGGCTCCCGCCGCCTGGCGGAGAAGATGGGAGACCCGAAGTGGTTCCAGATCCTCAGCCGGGTGGAAGAGCACATGCGCCCGTACTCGGAGCGCGGTATATGCGTGAACGTGGACTTCTGGGCAGGCTCCGTCTACTACCTGCTGGGCATACCGGAAGACCTGTTCATCTCCATCTTCGCCGTTGCGCGCGTGCCCGGTTATGTCGCGCAGGTGTTGGAACAGCAGGACAAGAACATGCTCATCAGGCCGCAGATGAGATACGACGGACCGATAGACCTCCAGTTCGTCCCCCTGGACGAACGAGGTTAGACTGCCAGGAGAGGGAGGCACGGAGCGTTATGACCCAGCAGGGGATTGAAGTTGCCGAGGCGGAGCCCGGCTGTGCGCACCATTGGGCTATAGAGAGTCCGAACGGGCCCACCAGTTACGGCACCTGCAAGCGTTGCGGGGAGACCCGCGAGTTCAGGAACTCCATCAAGATCACCAGTTGGGAATCGGAAGGCAGCCACGTCAACCGCAACCCGCGGTAACCGCCTCCGGCGGGACTCGGAGTAACTGCGTCTGGCGCGGCACGGTTCTTTCCACCAGGCAATCCGTGAAGGATGCCTCCACACCCACAGCAGTGGGGCACGTTGCTCAGCACTCTCCGTATCGTCCGGCTATCTCATGACAGGCCTGTTCGCTCCCACCGGCGCTGATGCCGAAGCCCGCAGGCGCATCGCGCTGCGCGGCCCGCTCACGTTCGCCGAATTCATGGAGATAGCGCTCTACTGGCCGGACGGCGGCTACTATGCGTCGCGCCGCTCGTTCGGCCCTCTGGGCGACTTCTACACCGCTCCGCTTGCGCATCCCGCATTCGGGGCACTGGTTGCGCGACAGCTACTCACGATGTGGCGCAGGGTCGGCAGTCCAGCGTCGTTCGCTGTCATCGAGGCGGGCGCGGGCGACGGCACGCTCGCGCAGGACGTCATCGCGCACGCGGGGGCACTCGGGGGTAGTTTCGCGGACGCACTGACGTACACGGCGGTTGACCTGCGCGAGCCGCCGCCGGAATTCCCCGCGCACTGGCAACGCTCCGGCAGCATCCCGGCGCCAGGCGGGAGCGGCGTCGTGCTCGCGAACGAACTGCTCGACGCGATGCCGGTCCACCGCATCACGCTGGAGGGCGGACGGCTGCGCGAGCTGTTCGTGGACGCCGCACCGGAGGGCGGTTTCGCAGAGGTGGCCGACGAACCCTCCACTCCGGCGCTGGCCGAGCGCCTGGATGGTCTGGGCGTGACGCTCTCGGAGGGCTTTCGTACAGAGGTTGGCCTGGCGTCGGAAGCGTGGCTGGGGGAGGCGTTCGCCGCCATTGAGCATGGCTACCTGCTCCTGGTGGACTACGGTCACGAGGCGGCGGCCTACTACGACGAGTCCCGCCGGGCGGGGACGCTTCGCTGCTACGCCGGCCACACGCTGGGGATGAACCCGTACTTCGGCGTGGGGAGGCAGGACATCAGCGCCCATGTGGAATTTACGTCGGTGCGGTCAGCGGCGGGAGCGGCGGGGTTCGTGGAAGTGGGGGAGATGTCGCAAGCCGAATGGCTGAGGTCGCTGGGCCTCGAGTCCTGCCGGACGGAGATCGCGGGGCGAAACGGGCTGGGCCGTGTCGAGCTTATAGCGAACCTGCAGGGTATCGACGTGCTGGTGGATGGCGAGGGGATGGGCGGGTTCAGGGTGCTGGTGTTCGCCAAGGACGCGCCGACAGACGGTGTGTTGGGCGTGGGTCCGCCTGAGTCCGCGCCCGCCCCGCTCGCGGGAGCGCGGCACATGCCGTTCGGGGCTGCCCCATCCCAGTGAGAGGATGCTGCGCGCTAAAGCACGGGCTCCGCTCAGCATGACAGCTTCTGCGCCACTCCACCCCGCAGGGCCCCCACCCTCAGGAGAGGGATACAACCATCCGTACCCAATCATGCCCGAGAGATGCTTCGGCTCCGCTCAGCATGACAGAGGGCGAGGGGGCGGTTCAGTGCGGCGGGCGGTGGCGATGAAGCCGGTGTGGCCGACCATGCGGTGGTCGGGGCGGGCGCTGGTCTCGGAGAAGTGCCACGGACGCTCGAGCAACTCGAACGCCTCGGCCATGTGCCAGCGGTCGTCGCGGGTGAGGCGCATCACCAGTTCGTGCACCTGCAGGACGGTAGGGAGGTAGGCGGTGAAGACGCCTCCCGTGCGCAGCACCCCGGCGGCGGCTTCGAGCAGGAGCCAGGGCTCCGGCACGTCCGCAACGATGCGGTCGACCTCGTCCGCGCCGAGGCCGTTGGCGTAGGCGTCGCCGAGGACGATGCGGTGGTTCGCCGCGCCCGGCGCGAGGTGCTCGACGTTCCGCTGCGCTGCCTCGACGACCTCCTCGCGGACCTCGTGCGAGACCACCGACCCGTCCGGCCCTACGGCGCGGAGGAGGGCCGCTGAGGCGGCGCCCGAGCCGAGCCCAACCTCAACGACGCGTGCGCCGGGGTAGACGTCGGCGTGCATCAGGAGCGCGGCCAGGTCCTTGGGGTAGATGACCTGGCTCTGGCGCGGCAGCTCTTTCACGGCGTCGGCGAACGGGGGCCGAAGGATGAAGAGGCGGTGGCCCTTGTTGGTGATGAGGAAGAAGCCTTCATGCCGCCCGATGATCTCGTCGTGGGTGACGTAGCCGAGGTGCGTTTCGACGAGGGCGCCGTTCCTCAACTCTACGCGGTAGCGGCGCTTGCGCTGGTCGTAGACGAGGGCCACGTCGCCTTCGGCGAACGGGGCGCGCTTGATGTCTGCTTCGCTGCGAGAGGTCATCGGGTGGTTGTCGGGAAACGAGAAGGGGCTGCGCCGCCGCAGCCCCTCGCACCGGTGGTTGCTGCTCTGTCTATCCCTGGAGCCTGCCCAGCTCTTCAAGGATGACATTGGGGTCGGGGAGGACGCCCTGGTAGGTCTGGTGGTAGCGGACGGCGCCCTGCGGGTCGATGATGGAGACGGACCTGATGCACATGCCGGAGTCTTCGTTGAAGATGCCGTAGGCTCGGGCAACTTCGCCGTGGGGCCAGAAGTCCGACAGGAGCGAGTGACCGATTCCGCCAAGATTGATCCCCCACGACTTGAGGGCGGGGCGGGCGTCGGCGCCGAGGCCGAGGAGGTGTGCGCCCTTCTCTTCGAACGACTTCAACGCACGGTTGAAGGTGGCGGTCTGGGTCGTTCAGCCGCCGGTGAACGCGGCGGGGAAGGAGTGAATGACGACCCACTTGTCGCCCCTGAAACCGGCGAGGGAGACGTCTTCTCCGTTCTGATCCTTGAGAGTGAAGTCCGGGGCTTGCTGGCCTAATTCCACCATGCGGGGCCTCCTGAGATGGTGTGGGGTGCGACGGTTAGGATAGCGGGATGCGCGAGGAAGATAAAGGGGCGGGATGAAATGGACGCTCCGCTGACTCCTCATCCTTCCCTTCTCCCGCCCAGCGGGCAAGGGAATGCAGGCAGGGCTGCGAGGTTCCTCCCTCCGCAGGAATGTCCCAAGGCCTTGTCAGGCCGTGTAAGGAGATGAAAATGGGGAGGCGCTGGTCGGCAGTGAGGGCGGTTGTCGTTGGCGTTGTGAGCCCGTGCAGGAATGTGCCCTGGTGACCTGCAGGTGTGTATGAATGTTGCCTCGCCAAGAGCGAGAGCACGCACAAGAAGGTCTCGAACACGAGGTCACCCGCCGACCGGCAGCCTGATGGAGGAGGCAGGACATGGAAGTGGTGTTGGAGCGGTGCTGTGGGCTGGACGTGCATAAGAAGTCGGTAGTGGCATGCGTGATTAGGCCAGAGGGTAGGGAGAGCCGGCGGTTCGGGACCACGACGCGCGAACTGATCAGTCTGAGCGACTGGCTGCACGAGGCAGGAGTGGTAGATGTAGCGATGGAGAGCACGGGGGTTTACTGGAAGCCGGTGTACGGACTGCTTGAGGACACCTTCCGGGTGCTGGTGGTCAACGCGCAGCACATCAAAGCGGTGCCGGGCCGCAAGACGGACGTGAAGGACGCGGAGTGGATAGCGGAGTTGTTACAGCATGGGCTGTTGCGGGGAAGCTTCATTCCACCGCGTCCGCAGCGGGAGTTGCGGGAGTTAGTGGGGCACCGGCGGTCGCTGGTGGAGCAACGGAGTGGGGTGGCGAATCGGATCCAGAAGATACTGGAGGGCGCGAACATCAAACTGTCGTCGGTTGCCACCGACGTGTTGGGGAGTTCGGGTCGAGCGATGCTGGCGGCGTTGGCG
>DAOUHP010000020.1:0-6406 GCA_034428575.1 Dehalococcoidia bacterium
AGCACGGCCTGCGCTGTATGTACCACGGCTGGATGATGGACGAGACCGGCCAGTGCATCGAGCAGCCCTTCGAAGAGACTGTCCACCCGGACGGCCGCTTCAAGGAGAAGGTGAAGATCGCCGGTTACCCGGTGCAGGTGCTCGCGGGCATGGTGTTCGCCTACATGGGCCCGCAGCCTGCGCCCTTGCTGCCGAACTGGGAACCGTTCACCTGGGAAGATGGCTGGAGCGAGGTCGCCCTCGCGCCGCTCCCGTGCAACTGGCTGCAGTGCATGGAAAACTCGCTGGACCCGGTTCACCTGGAGTGGCTGCACGGCTACTGGGGCGTCCGGCAGCAGCACGACAAGGCCGTGCGCCTCGGCCTCGCAAAGGCTGAAGAGGTCGGCATCCTGCCGAAGCCTCACAAGAAGATCGGGTTCGATGTCTTCGACTACGGCATCGTCAAGCGCCGGATCACCGAGGGCATCGACGAAACCCACGGCGACTGGGCCATCGGCCACCCCATCATGTTCCCCCAGATCCTGTTCGTCGGGAGCTCCGTGCGCTGCTCCATGCAGTTCCGCACTCCCGTGGACGACGAGAACACCCTCCACGTCACGTGGTTCTTCTACCGGGCGGCGCCCGGTCAGGCCGTGCAGCCGCAGGAGAGCATCCCGTACTTCAACGTGAACCTGTACGAGGAGGACGGGCGCCTCATCGAGGACCTCGTGAACCACCAGGACTTCGTCGCGTGGATCACGCAGGGCGGGATCGCGCCGCGTCACCGCGAGCATCTCGGCGAGTCCGACCGCGGCATCATCCTCTACCGCAAGCTTCTCACGGAGCAGATGGCGGTCGTCGCCGACGGAGGAGAACCGATGGCCGTCGTGCGGGACGAGGGAGAGAACGAGTGCATCAAGCTGCCGCTGGAGCACTGGCCGTCCATGAACAACCCTGCACGACTGGCGAACTTCACGCCGTCGCAGGCAGGGCAGAGCCCCGAACACCTGAAGGAGATCCAGGACTTCCTGCGCCCATGGGCGGACGCGCCGCCCTGGCAGGAAGCGGCGGTCTCCTGACCGGGCATCGCTGGCACGACCGAGGCCGCCGGTGAACATCGCACCGGCGGCCTTGCTTCGCAACCCCACCACCCGCGGCC
Organism: Dehalococcoidia bacterium; assembly: GCA_034428575.1. Classification (GTDB taxonomy): domain Bacteria; phylum Chloroflexota; class Dehalococcoidia; order Lucifugimonadales; family Australimonadaceae; genus Bin16. The sequence goes on from DAOUHP010000020.1 coordinate 1,139, forward strand.
TCGCCAACCTCTACGCCGGTACAGTCATCTCCGGGTCCGGTTGGGCGATGGTCCTGCCGATCACACCGGTGCTGGCCAACCACTTCGAAGTGACCCTCGGCACGGCTGCGCAGGTCGTGACCGCCTACGCACTGGGCAGGTTCTTCGGGATCCCGGGTGCAGGGTTGCTGATCGACCGGTTCGGCACTCGGAAGCTGCTCGTGGGCGGGCCGGGCCTCGTCCTGCTCGGCGCGCTGGCAGGCGTGTTCACGCCCTGGTTCTGGCCCATCCTCCTTGGCACGTTCGTCGTGGGAGTTGGGGACAGCCTGTGGGGACTCGGGCGCGAGATAGCCGGCATCGACCTCGTGCGCCTCGACCAGCGGGGCAGGGTGCTCAGCGGCTTCCACGGGATGCACTCCGGCGCGCTGGCGATCGGCCCGGTGATCGGCGGGGTACTGGCGGAAGCCATCGACTTCCGTGCGACGTTCGCGGGCTTCGCGGCGCTCACCGCCGTTGCGGTCGTCCTGGGTCTGTTCGCGCACGACGCCCATGCTCCGCGGACCGCGTCGACACTCGCCAGCGTGGCCACGGGCAACGGTATCGGCCGGCGCGTGCGGGATTTCGTCGACCTGTTCAAGCAGATCAAGCCCGGCCTGCGCACGAGCTACTGGGTGTTCATCGTGGCGACGTTCGCTGGATTCATGTTCCGCATCACGATGCAGAGCGTTCTGCCGCTGTACGCGGACGAAGAGTTGGGCCTGACGCCCACCCAGATCGGCTGGCTCTTCTCGATATCGGGTGGGGTGGTGTTCGCGATGATCGTCCCGGCGGGGTTCGTGCTCGACAAGCTCGGCCGGAAGTGGGCGACGGTGCCGAGCACGTTCCTGCCAGGCATCCTGTTCCTGCTCATGCCGTTCGTCGATACGTATGCGCACCTGGTGGTGCTCGTAGGCCTGATGGCGGTCTCGAACGGGCTCTCGCTCGGTTCGCTGGCTGCGAGTACGTACGACGTCCTCCCGGACCACGTGCGAGGCCGCCTGCAAGCGTTCCGTCGGACTACCGCGGAGATCGGGGGCGTCGGCGCTCCGCTGTTCGGCGGGCTGCTCATAGACACGGTCGGCCCGACCGCGCCGTTCATCGCGTACGCGCCCGTCCTCTTGATCGCCGGCCTGCTGCTGGCGTTCGCCACGAAGGAGACGCTCGTAAAGCGCAGACCCTGAGGCTTCCTAGACGGGCAGGCTCGACACGTGCGTTGAATTCACCGTGATGCGCCCGCCGCCCGGCTCGGTGACGGTGAACGAGGCGTGGATGCGTCCCCGCTCGATGGACGAGGGCCCAAGCCCGCGCTCGGCATAGTCGGCGTGCGTCGCTTCCACGTCCTCCACCATCAGGTCGAACGGCGCGTCGGCCGGCTGGGCATCCGCGTCCGCGACCAGCACCAGGTGCGTCCCGCCGCGCAATTCGAAGATGGCGACAGTCTCGTTGTTGAACATCGGCCTCATGCCGAGCTGTTCCATGAATGTGCGGGACTCTTCCAGCCTCGCTGTGCTCATGCTGACGTGTCCCACCCAGACTGGCGGCCTGCTCTCGCTCTGCTCTGTGCTCATCGCTCCATCTCCTCTGGTTTCGGGTCTGGGGCAGGGGAGTCGTCGCCCCCGAGGAATGCCTTGAGCTGCTCCGCCGAGGCGCGGCTCATGCCCCGGATGCCGGCGAGGTCTTCGATGCTCGCGCCGCGGACGCCCGCAGCGCTCCCGAAGCGGCGTATCAACTCCCGGCGGCGCTTCGGCCCGATGCCCGGCGCGTCGTCGAGCCGCGAGCGCGTCGCAGCGCGCGAGCGTCGCTGGCGATGGTACGTGATAGCGAAGCGGTGCGCCTCGTCCCGAACACGCTGCACGAGATACAGGCCCTGCGAGCGCCGCGCGAGGAGCACCGGTTCCGGCACGTGCGGCAGGAACACCTCCTCCTCCCGTTTCGCCAGAGAGCAGAGCGGTATGTCCGTCAATCCCAACTCCAGGAACACCTGCTGCGCCGCGTTCAGGTGCCCCTTGCCCCCGTCGATGAGAACGAGCCCCGGCACGTACCCGAACGAATTTTGCGACGCCCGTCCGTCCGGCTCGTTCGTCGTATCGGCCCCGGCGGGCGGAGGAGCGCTCGCCACGGCTTCCGCTTCGGCCCGCCGCTGCTCGCCCAGCCGGCGGAAGCGCCTGCGCAGCATCTCCTGCATTGAGGCGTAGTCGTCTATCCCGCTCACACCCTTGATCTGGAACCGGCGATAGTGTCCGCTCTTCGGACGCCCATTCTCGAACACGACCATGCTGCCTACCGAGTTAGTGCCCTGGATGTTCGAGATGTCGTAGCACTCGATGCGGCGCGGCAGTTCCGGCAGGTTGAGCGCCTCCTGCAGCTCGGCCAGTGCCTGAAGCACCTTGTCCGACTCGTGAAGCCACTGGATGCGCCGCTGTGTCAGCGCCTCCACGGCGTTGGCCGCGGCCATCTGCACGAGTTGTCGCTTCTCGCCCCGCTGCGGACGGTAGACCGACACGCGCCTCCCTCGCTTGCCGCTGAGCCACCCAGCGATGGCCTCGGCGTTCTCGATGTCGTGCTGCATGAGCAGCGCCGCTGGCACGTCCGTCGACGCCTCGTAGAACTGCTGGACGAAGTGCTCGAGCAGGGCGGGTTCGTCCTCCGCCTCGCCTCCCTCCATCACGAAGTGGTCGCGCCCGATCAGCTTGCCGCGCCGCACTCGAAAGAGCTCGACCCACGCCTCGCCCTTGTCGTAGGCGAGCGCGATGACGTCCGAGTCCTCGTTCCGGTTCGAGACGACCTTCTGGTTCTGGGAGACAGACTCGATGGCGCGGAGCTGGTCGCGGAGGACGGCGGCGCGTTCGAACTGGAGCGACTCCGAAGCGCGCTCCATGTTCACGCGCAGCTCCATCTCCACGCTCTCGGAGTCGCCCTCCAGGAAGCGCAGCACCTGGCGTATCACCTCGCCGTACCCGCCTGCGTCCACCGCGCCGATGCAGGGGCCGACGCAGCGGTGGATGAAATACTCGAGGCAGGGACGCTCGTCGTTGCCGGTGATGACCTTGGTGCAGGAGCGATAAGGGAAGAGTTTCTTGAGCAGGTCCATCGTCTTGCGGACGGAGCTGGCGCTCGCAAACGGACCGAAATAGCGTGCGCCGTCGGCGAGCACCCGGCGGGTGAAGTAGACCTGCGGGAACTCCTCCGTCAGGTCGATCTTGATGTAAGGGTAGGTCTTGTCGTCCTTGAGCCGGGCGTTGTAGAAGGGCTTGTGCTGCTTGATGAGCAGGTTCTCCAGCAGCAGCGCCTCCTGGACGGACTCGGTGACGATGAATTCGAAGTCCGCGATGTGGCGCACCATCGCCTGGATCCGGGGTTCCTTGCCGTACGGCGTCTGGAAGTAGGAGCGCACGCGGTTGCGGAGGCTCGCGGCCTTACCGACGTAGAGGATTGCTCCGGTTCCGGACTTCATCAGGTAGACGCCGGGCTGCGCGGGCAGGGCGCCCAGGCGGTTCCCGAACTCCGGCGCACGGGGCTTTGTTCGGACGCGGGTCGTCATGCTCCAAGTGTAACGCCTGCGATGAGCTCTTTCCGCCGTTCAGGACGGAGGACTGTACCCCTCCGCCTCCAGATGGGACTATCTGACAGCCACGGAGATGTAACCTTGCTGTAACCGACAGATTAACGTCAGGCTAACCGGCTGAAATCCTCAAAGTGACTATTGCATAATCTGTCTGGCGCTGTTAGATTACCTGTGTGGTTGACGCGGACGAGAATACGGGGAAGTACCCGATCAGCGTGGTCGCGAGACTCACTGGCGTGCCGGAACACCGGCTTCGCGCATTCGAGTCGGCAGGGCTCATCGAGCCTGAGCGTACAGAGGGAGGTACGCGGCTGTACTCGGACATCGACGTGAGCCTGGTGGTGCGCATAGCGGAGCTATCCGACAAAGGCGTCAACTACGCAGGTATCCGCGAGGTGCTTGACCTCGAGGCCTTGGTGCAATCCGAGGCTGTGGAAGAGAACCCGGACAGCGAGGAGAACGAAGAGGGAACAGAATAACGCTTTGGCGCCTCGGCTCCGGTGGGTGCACACCCACCGGCCCGCTCCAGTCCCGGGGCGGACGCCCCAACCGGGCACGCGTTCATCTGAACAGGCGTGCCCGCTATTGGCTCAGCGCATAGCACAGCCCAAGCGAGAGAGAGGGGAGAACGATGGATTGGGTAGTGTTATCGTTTGCTGCCGCTGTGGCTTTCACCGCTTACTCGGTGATCCAGAAGCGCGTGCTGGACCGCCATGTCGATGGGGCGGTGACCTTTTCGGCCCTCGCATGCATCCCGCACGGGGTGATCGCCAGCGTTATCCTGCTTGCAGACCCTCCGAATTGGTTCTCGTGGCCCGTCCTCGCGATGGCATTTGCGGGGACGTCGCACGCGGCCATCCAACTGCTCAGCGCTCACGCGTTCCGCAGGGAAGCGGACATCTCACGCATCGTCCCTATCATGGATGCCTTCCCCCTGTTCGTGCTCGTCATGGCGGTCGTGTTCCTGGGCGAGGCGCTTACTCCCTTGAAAGCAGGCGCCGCGCTCCTCGTTACTGGCGGGGTGATGGTCGCGTCGTGCCATCAGTCGCTGCCGGGCGCGCGCATCAAACTGAACCGATCGCTGGTGGTTATCCTGGGGGCTGCCTTTGCCATGGCAACGTACTCGGTGCTGGCGAAGGCGGCGACAGGCCAGATGTCCATCCTGCAGATGTACGCAGTGTCGTGGACATTCTCGATCCCGTGGTTGATGGGTACCTCGTTGTTGAGGAATCCCTCCGGCCTGCACAGGGCGTTGACCTCCCGGCCGGCGCTCATCTCAACGGGAGCGGCGCAGGCCATCATCCTGTTCGCATTCCTGACGGCGCTCACGGCGTTCGAATTGGGCCCGGTATCACTGAGCTCGGCCGTCATGTCAACGAGGCCGGTCCTGCTGCTGTTCTGGGTCGTGGCGACCGGCATGAGCGTCCGTGCCGTGCTGGACAGGCGTACCTCGTTCGGCGAGGCACGCGCCCGCTGGGTGTCCGCTTCGCTGGTGACGGCCGGTGTCGGGGTGATGGCGGTATAGGGCATCCTCCAAGGCTGATGAAGACAGAGGCCGGGCAACACCGCCCGGCCTCTGTTGCATGCATACCGGGCCATCCTCAGACCCCGAGGGAGCGGTGAGCGGGTACAATGCTCCCGATACCACAGGAGGGGCGCACATGGGCAAGGTTCTCTTCAGCGTC
>DAOUHP010000021.1:0-2043 GCA_034428575.1 Dehalococcoidia bacterium
GGACGACGCCCACATCTTCTGCGCGCCCGAGCAGGTGGAGAGCGAGGTCGTCTCGTTCATCGGCATGGTCAGCGAGACGTTCGACGTCTTCGGCTTCGACGACGTCCGCGTCGTGCTGTCGCTGCGCCCGGAGAAGCGCATCGGCACCGACGAGTTGTGGGACACCGCGGAAGGCGCGCTGGCGTCGGCCCTGGACGCGCGCGGCATGGAGTACGAGCCCGCCCTGAACGAGGGCGCCTTCTACGGCCCCAAGATCGACTTCTTCGTCGCCGACGCCATCGGGCGCGAGTGGCAGTTGAGCACCGTGCAGCTGGACTACAACCTGCCGGAGCGTTTCGACCTCGAATACGTCGACTCGGAGGGCGCGCGACAGCGTCCGGTCGTCATCCACCGCGCCATGCTCGGCAGCATCGAGCGCTTCCTCGGTGTCGTCATTGAGCACTTCGGCGGAGCGTTCCCGGTCTGGCTCGCGCCGGTGCAGGCCGAGGTCATCCCCATCGCCGACCGCCACGTCGAGTACGCGGAGTCGGTGCGCACGGGGCTTGAGGCGGCGGGTGTCCGGGCGCACGTCGACGCTCGCGGCGAGCGCATGAACGCCAAGATTCGCGACGCCCAGCTGATGAAGACGCCCTACATGCTCGTCGTCGGCGACAAGGAAGCCGAGGCTGGCGGCGCAGCGGTCCGCCTCCGCTCCGGCGAAGACCTTGGCCTGCTGCCGGTGACAGACGTCGCCTCCCGCATCGCCGACGAAGCTGTGCGGAGGGTTTGATCCGCTTGTCTTGGGCAGATCGCATCGCTCGCCCTGCAACGGGCACTGTACAGATGTATCGTTTAACGATACTCTGCAAGAGGATCCACTCGCGTGAGGACTCCACGTGCCGACGGTAGCAGTGGAGGGTCAGTTCCGCTTCGTCGTCAACACGAGGGAGAACGGGTTCGAACCTCCTCACGTGCACGTGTGGGTCGGGAACGAGGACGTATGCCGCATAGAGCTGAACGGTGGCACTTATATGGATGCTCCGCCGCCTGGCAACTTCCGCGACATCATGCAGGCCTACACGAGGTATGCCGAGGAGATCAGGAGCACGTGGGATGCTATCCATGGGAGGTAGCCCAATGAACGCCGTTCTGGTCAAGAATGCCGACCGTATGATGACGCTCGCGAGCCCGCTGGACGACGGGATTGAGTTGCATTTCGCAGACGGCCGCAAGGGGCTGATACCGTTCACTGATGTACCCGAGCTTGGAGAGCATACGGCCCTGTCGCAGGTGGAACTGCCGAATCCGTACGAGATGATCCTCCAGACAGTGAATGGTGAGCGAATAGAGATCCCCTGGGACTTCGCGCGCCACTACTGCGACGAGTCCTACCGGCCAACTGTCGAGGCGATAGCCATGCGCGGGAGGCAGACGCTCGGGGAACGCGTCCGCCGTTTCAGAGCGTCAGCGGGATTGACGCAGGAAGAGCTCGCCACTGCGGCGAATGTCGGGCGGGTAACGCTGGTTCGTATCGAGCACGGTGAGCAGAGCCCTCGGTACAAGACGTTGACCGCGCTTGCACAGGCTTTAGGCAGAGGCACCTCGGAACTGCTCGTCGACCCGGAGTAGTTCCCGATTTGACGGCTGCCGCATGCGGGCGTACCGTCCCGCTGCGCGCAGGCTGGCGCGTTCGCCTGCGCGGAATTCGTCAGAGGAGGACACCATTACGACGAACTACGACCCGAATACGGCCCCCGTCTTCGAACGCATCGACACGTACGAGGAGTGGCAGCAGAGCGAGGGCGTGAAGCTCCACGGCGGGCTCTACATCAAAGACCTCTACTCCCTGGAGCTCGACTACTGGCCCCGCAAGGGCTGCTACGGCGCGGTCGTCTACCTCGACGGCGACGAGGAGACCGACGAGCACGTCGTTGAGATCGAGCCTGCGGGTAAGACCAACCCTGAGCACCACATGTTCAACGAGGTCATCTACGTCCTCAGCGGACGCGGCGCGACGTCCGTCTGGTACGACGAGTCCCGCAAGCAGACGTTCGAGTGGACGGA
>DAOUHP010000022.1:0-18075 GCA_034428575.1 Dehalococcoidia bacterium
GGCTTCACCGAGACCGGTTCCCCGATTCGGGAATCCCCGGCTATGCCTGCTTGGCGGCTACCCGAGGCTTATCGCAGCCGTGCTACGCCCTTCATCGGCCCTTGACGCCAAGGCATCCTCCGTGGGCCCTTAATAACTTGACCTCACGCTCGGTTCGCAGTCGCTGCGAACCTTCCTTGGCTCGTACTCGCTCGATATTCCCTTGTTAACGTGCAAAGGCGGTGGCACTTCGGCGCGCCACCGCCTTTCGGTAGCAATGCAACGCCTGATCGGTCTACGTGCTCAACGGCACTGCCATTACGATGTTCCCATCTCTGGCTACGCGGCCTCCCGAACTGGCGTCTATGGAGTATATGCACGCACCCTGACCGGTGTCAACACGCCGGACGGCCTTCTTCCGGGCCCGGCCCACCTCTGCACGCTTGACCCCCAGGCCTCGTCTGTGATATGCGTAACAATCGCCCCACTGGCGCGGGGAAACGCAACACGACGTGACGACACCTACCGCTCATCCGCAGAACCTGGCACCGACGCTCCGGCGGCTCCTCATCATCGCATTCGCCGCGGTCATGCTCGTCGCCGTCCTCGCCGCCTGCGACACCCCGCTGACCACCTTCGAACCCCGCTCGGACGCTACCCAGCGCATCCACACCATCTACATCTTCGTCATCGTCGCCGCGAGCATCGTCGGCTTCCTCGTTCTCGCCGCGATGGCCTACATCCTCTGGAAGTACCGGGAGCGCCCAGGACACACTGCGCAGCAGATCCACGGCAACACGACGCTGGAGATCACCTGGACGGTCATCCCCATCCTGATCCTGGTGGCGATCGCCATCCCCACCATCATCTGGATCGCGGGCACGACGGCCGACCCGGATGAGGACGCCCTCCACATAGAGGCTGTCGGACACCAGTGGTGGTTCGAGTTCCGCTATCCCGGCCTCGGCCCGGATGGCGGAGACCTGGTCACCGCCAACGAACTCCGCATCCCGGTCGGCCGCCAGATCGCAATCACGCTCGAGGCGAAGGACGTCATTCACTCCTTCTGGGTGCCCCAGCTTGTCGGCAAGACGGACATGGTGCCTGGCAGGACCAACATACTGGAGAAGTTCACCGCAACGGAGATTGGCAGCTTCTACGGTCAGTGCGCCGAGTTCTGCGGCTCCGCCCACGCACTCATGCGCTTCCGTGTCCACGTCGACTCTCATGCCGACTTCGACAGGTGGGTCGAGAGCATGAACGCGGAACCGGTTGAGCCCGAAGCGGGCACCGTCGAAGCGTCGGGTGCGCGGGTCTTCGGTAACTTCTGCGCACGCTGCCACACCATCCAGGGCGTCTCCACAGAGGAGATCGGCCCCAATCTCACGCTCTTCGGCGACCGCGCCACCGTAGGCGCAGGCATCCTGGACAGCACGTCCGAAAACGTGAAGGCGTGGGTCTCTGACATCAGGAGCATCAAGCCCGTGCTGGAGACCACCAACGCCATGCCAACGTTCTACGTCGGCGACCCGGACGTGGACCAGCTCACAGAGGGCCAGGTTGACCAGGTGGTGGCCTACCTCAAGAGCCTCAAGTTGCGATAATCTGAGGGAGGAGCGCCGGACATCCCGCCCGTAGCGATTGAGAGAGAAGGCATACGATGGCAGCGAACATAGGCATCCTGAAACGCCCCTTATCGACTGAAGGCGTATGGGGATGGATCACCACCGTTGACCACAAGCGCATCGGCATCCTCTACGGCGTGTCTGCCTTCATCTTCTTCCTCATTGGCGGCATCGAGGCGCTGCTCATGCGTGTGCAACTCGCGCAGCCGGACAGCACCTTCGTGGACGCGGGCACCTTCAATGCCCTCTTCACCATGCATGGCACCACCATGGTCTTCATGGTGGTCATGCCTGCCGGGGCGGCATTCTTCAACTTCCTCGTACCCCTCATGATCGGCGCGCGGGACGTCGCGTTTCCCCGGCTGAACGCCCTCAGCTACTGGCTGTTCATATTCGGCGCCATCCTGATGAACTTCAGCTTCTTCAAGGCGGCCTTCCCGGACGTGGGATGGTTCGGCTACGCGCCGTTGACGACCTCTGAGTACACCCTCTCCAGCAGCACCGACTACTGGGTGCTCGGCCTCCAGATCATGGGTATCGGCACGACCGCGGCTGGTTTCAACTTCGTTATCACCATCCTCAACATGCGTGCTCCGGGCATGACCCTCATGCGTATGCCGCTCTTCCCGTGGATGACGCTCATCGTCTCCTTCCTCATCATCTTCGCCTTCCCGCCGCTCACCATCGCCTTGACCCTGCTCCTGTTCGACCGCTTCTTCGGCACGAACTTCTTCGACACCGCTGGCGCCGGCGCCGACCCGCTGCTCTGGCAGCACCTCTTCTGGATCTTCGGCCACCCTGAGGTCTACATCCTCATCCTTCCCGCCATGGGCATCGTGTCGGACATCCTGCCCACCTTCTCACGGAAGCCGCTCTTCGGCTACACCACCGTGGTGTTCGCCGGAGCGGTCATCGCGTTCCTCGGGTTCGGCGTCTGGGCACACCACATGTTCACCACCGGCCTTGGCGCATGGGCGACTGCCGCATTCGCGGGCGCGACGATGGCCATCGGCGTCCCCACTGGCGTCAAGATATTCAACTGGCTCGCAACCCTCTGGGGCGGCTCCATCCAGTTCAAGACGCCGCTCCTCTTTGCGCTCGGCTTCATCAGCATGTTCATGCTCGGCGGACTCAGTGGCGTTATGCACGCGGCCGTCCCCGTGGACACGCAGCAGCAGGACACCTACTTCATCGTCGCCCACTTCCACTACGTCCTATTCGGCGGCAGCATCTTCGGTCTCACCGCCGGCATCTACTACTGGTTCCCGAAGATGACCGGACGCATGCTCAGTGAGCGCATCGGCAAGGTGCACTTCTGGGTCATGTTCATCGGCTTCAACCTGACCTTCATGCCCATGCATATCCTGGGAGTTCTGGGCATGCCTCGGCGCGTCTACACCTACTCCGTGGACCAGAACTGGGCGGGGCTCAATCTCTTCGTCAGCGTGGGAGCATTCGTCATAGCTCTGTCCATCCTGCTCCTCATCATCAACATCGTCCGCTCCGCCAGGAAAGGCGAGGCCGCGGGAATGAACCCCTGGGCCGGTGCGACGCTCGAATGGGCCATACCTTCGCCGCCGCCGCACTACAACTTCGCCGTGATCCCCACCGTCCGCAGCCAGCACCCGCTCTGGGACGAAGAAGCCAACGCCGTCGAACCCCCGCCGCTGCCCGCGCATGGCGAGCCTCACATGCCCGACCCCTCCTACTGGCCGGTCGTTATCGCGTTCGGCATCACCATGGTGGCCGGCGGTCTGCTTATCTGGCAGGCCAACACGTGGCTCGGTCTCCTCGTGGTTGCAGTCTCCGGCTTCATCGGCATGCGCGGGATCTACGGTTGGGTGTTCGAGCCCGTCGCCGAGGAGAGCGCGGAGCGCGTGCACGCCCATCACTAGCGTGGCGCATCAACTGAAGGAAACACAGCGAACCGAATGCAGTACGTAACGGGCATAGACGACCATCGCACCTCTACCGGGCTGGACAACCGGAAGATGCTCATGTGGGCCTTCCTCGGCTCGGACGTGATGTTCTTCGGCACGCTCATAGGCACGCACCTCATCTACCGCAACCGCAACCTCTCCGGCCCGCAGGAGGAGATACTCAGTATCCCCATCACCACCATCAGCACCTTCGTACTGCTTATGAGCAGCCTTGCGATGGTGCTCGCTCTCGCAGCCATCCAGCGCGGCAACATGGGCAGCTTCCGCTTCTGGACCGCCGTCGTCGCTATCTTCGGCTCCATCTTCATCGGCTTCCAGATGTTCGAGTTCACGGAGTTCGCCCACCTCGGCCTCACTCCGCGAACCAACCTCTTCGGCAGCACCTTTCTCGTCATGACCGGGTTCCACGGCACGCACGTGGCAGTCGGCATCCTCTGGTTGTGGACCATCCTCTTCGCGTCCTACAAGGGGAAGATCCACCAGGGCAACTCCCTTCAGGTGGAGATCGCAGGCCTCTACTGGCACTTCGTGGACATCGTCTGGATCGTCATCTTCGGTGTCGTCTATCTCATCGGCGCGTACGGGGCTGAGGACCGTGCCCTGGAGGACGTTCACCACGCCGCACGCGCAGTGGGCATCGGCTAACGGAGCAGGGCAGCATGACCACCGAACACACCCACGTGGAAGAGCACAACCACCCTGGCCCGCGCCAGTACGTCATCATCGGCGCGATCCTCGCCGTCATCACGCTCATCGAATTCGGAGTCTTCTACCTCTCGCTTGACCCCGCGTTCATGACCTGGATCATTCTGATCCTCTCGACCTCAAAGTTCCTGCTCGTGGTCGGCTACTTCATGCACCTCAAGTTCGACGACGTACGCTTCTCGGGGTTGTTCTTCGCTCCCTTCCTCATCATGGTCAGCCTCGGCGTAGTCCTCATGGCGCTCTTCTTCAACCTCACGCGATAGCGCTCCCAGCCGTATGTGCTTGAACCGCCCTCCCCGTGACACCGGAGGGACCCCATGAACGATTCCCTCTGGCTCGCCTGGAGCGCAGATCCCACCGCACTCATCGGCATACCTCTCGCCGCCATCCTCTACGCGCGCGGCGTGCGCAGCCTCGAACGGCGGCGTATCCATGACAAGCGGCGCACCGGGTCGTTCTACATCGGGCTCATCGCCCTCTTCATCGCCCTCGTCAGCCCCCTCGATGCGCTCTCAGACGAGCTCTTTCTTGCCCACATGGGACAGCACATGCTGCTCATGTTCTTCGCCGTGCCGGCAATCCAGATCGGCGCGCCCGTCATTCCGCTCATGCGAGGCATCCCCCGGCTGCTCAGAAGGCGCGTCGCCATACCCATATTGAAGTCTCCTCTGGTGCGAGGCGCGCTCCGCAACCTCTTCCGCCCTCTCATAGCGTGGCCGCTGTTCATCGGCGTCATCATCGGCTGGCACTTCCCGGTCACCTACGAGGCCGCGCTCAAGAACGAGGCCATCCACCTTCTCGAACACCTCACCTTCGCGCTCGGCGCCTACCTCTGGTGGTGGAATGTCATCGATCCGTTCCCGCTCCGCGCGAGCCTCTCCTATCTCGCCCGGGTGCCGTTCGTCTTCATCACCATCGTCCCCACCTTCGTCCTCGGCGCGTTCCTCACCTTCGCCCCGGACCCCTTCTACCCCCACTACGAGGCAACAGCGCCCGCCTACGGCCTCACCGCGCTGGAGGACCAACAGATCGGTGGCGTCACCATGTGGATACCCGGCTCGTTCGTGGTCGCTGCCGCTCTCCTCCTCAGCCTCTACCACGCCGTCCGCTACGAGCAGCAACAACAGCTCGCTCGCGAACGCGGAACCGACGCCTGATAGGGGATACAGAGGGCATGCCCCTCTGCTGGGAGCCTTTCCGTTACCAGCGCAGCCCCTTAGTCCCCCGAGAGCTGGAACACGAAGAGCAGCGCCACGATGTACGCGGGGGGCAGGGCGTACGTCAGGTGGCGGAGCGGCGACAGCACCGCCGTCCTGAAGCTACGAATGATGAGGAAGCCGCCGCTCATCAGCCCTATCGCCGCTCCCGCCGCCACGAAGTGCGCCGACTCCATCTCGGCCAGCAGCGGCCCACCGACGAAGAACAACCCTGCGATCGGGATGACGAACAGGTTGAACGCGCAGCTCCCGTAGATGTTGCCGAGCACCAGCCCGTATGACCGCCGCATCGCCGCCGCGACCGTGACCGACGCCTCGGGCAGCGTCGTGACGATGGAGACGAGCAGCACGCCGATGAAGCTGCGGCCCAACCCCGTCGCCTCCGCGATGCCGTCCGCGCTGATAGCCAGGAAGTACGCTGCGATGAGCACCACGCCCGCCGCTGCGGAGAAACCCATCCATACGCGGGATGCGCTCGCCGTCTGCTCGCTCGCATCCCCGTTCCCCTCCTCCGCTGCCGCGGCGCGCCCCTCGCGCCCTGCGCTGTAGACCAGTTTCATCCCCACCACGTACCCCACCGCTATCACGACCGCGCCGACACTCGTCGGCCCGAGCGCCCAGTCGCGCAGCGCCCCGAAGACGAATGCGATGATGCCCAACACCACCGCCACGACCACCAGGGTCTGCGTGTCCTTCGGCTGGTTGCCGAAGAGGTTCCTGATGCCGAACACGATCGCCACCAGCGAAATGGCGAAGATATTGATCATGTCCGCGCCGAACACGTTGCCCAGCGCCAGCCCCGGTGCAGGGTTCTCCAACTTCACAGGCAGGAAATCCAGAGGCCGCACAGCCGTGATGTTCGTCACCAACTCCGGCAGCGACGTCGCGATGCTCACCAGAATCGTGCCGACCCAAAGCGTACCCCATCCCGTGATGTCGGCGATCTGGTCCCCGTATCGCGCGAGCGCGACTCCCGCGAGCACCACCAGCACCGCGCTGGCGAGGAATACGGGCACTGCTACGGCGAGGCTGTCCATGCGGGGAGGCTCCTTGGGTGTTGCTGCGGTTGAGGACGCGACGGCGCTGATATGGCCGACGCCGGTATCGGAGGGTATCATAGGCCCACTGCGCACAGGGCTGCGGCGCACGTCTCAGAAGCAGCCGCGCAGGTGACACGACGAACCCTGTCAGGAGAAGGAGAGAAGGCATGGACATCAACGCACTGGCGCAGACGGCGCAAGCGCTCGTGGCCCCCGCAAAGGGCATCCTCGCAGCCGACGAGAGCTCCGGCACCATCAAGCGGCGCTTCGACTCCATCAACGTTGAGAGCACCGAGCAGAACCGTCGCGACTACCGCGAGATGCTCTTTACTGCGGAGGGCGCCGAAAACTACGTCAGCGGCGTCATCCTCTACGATGAGACGCTACGGCAGAACGGCGCAGAGGGCGCTCCGCTCGTCGAGGGGTTGCAGGCCAGGGGGATCATCCCCGGCATCAAGGTCGACACCGGCGCGATGCCGCTAGCGGGCTCACCCGGCGAACTCGTGACCGAGGGACTGGACGGCCTTCGCCCACGCCTCGCCGAGTACTACGAGCTCGGCGCGCGCTTCGCCAAGTGGCGCGCCGTCATCACCATCGGCAGCGGCATCCCCAGTGCGAAGTGCATCGACGCAAACGCGCATGGCCTCGCCCGCTACGCCTCGCTGAGCCAGGAAGCCGGGCTCGTCCCGATAGTGGAACCAGAGGTGCTCATCGACGGCGACCACACCATCGAGGCGGACCAGGAGATCACCGAGTGGACGCTCCGTGAGGTCTACTCCGCGCTTGCGCTCTACGACGTTGCCCTGGAAGGGACACTGCTCAAGCCCAACATGGTCACCTCAGGCTCGACTGCGTCGGACCGTGCTCCGGCAACCGAGGTGGCCGTCAGGACGGTCGACGCCTTCCTGCGAAGCGTCCCCGCAGCCGTGCCCGGCATCGTCTTCCTCTCCGGCGGGCAGCCGGACGACGAGGCCACGCTGAACATGCACGAGATCGCCCGCCGCGGCATGGCGGTCAACGCGCCCTGGCAACTGAGTTACTCCTTCGGGCGCGGCCTGCAGGCCCTCCCGCTGGGCACCTGGCTCGGCGACGCAGCTAACGTTCCGGCGGCCCAGAAGGCGTTCCTCCACCGCTGCAAGCTCACCAGCGCAGCCCGCCAGGGCGCTTACTCTGCGGACATGGAGAAGGAACTCGCCGCAGCCAACTGAGCAACGACACGCACGCACAGACCAGCGAGAGGGCGATGGAATGCCATCGCCCTCTTCGTTCTCCTCCTGACCGGGAGTCACTGCCTACCCCGCGCACTCCCGGTACAGCGCCTCGTAGCCGTCCACCATGCGCTCCACCGTGAAGCGGCCCTCGACGTGTGCCCGCACTGTGCGGCGGTCGAGTGCCGAGGCTCGCGCGAGCGCCGCGACAGCCTCGGTCTCCGATCCGACGATGTATCCAGATAGGCCGTCCGCCACTAACTCCGGCATCGCTCCGCGCGGGTAGGTGACGACCGGCGTGCCGCACGCCATCGCCTCCGCCGCCGCAAGGCCGAACGGCTCGTCCCACTGCAGCGGGAAAAGGAAAGCCTTCGCCCGTGAAACGATGTCCAGCACCGTTGGGTTCGGTGCCTCCTCGATGTGCGTCACGCGGTCACCGTCGACGTACGGCAGCACCTCTTCCTCGTAGAACGCCCGGCTCCACGGCAGGTAGCGCGACACCGGCCCGATGAGCACCAATCGCTCCCCCGCAGCTCGTGCGATGCGTATCGCGTCAGCGACTCCCTTCGTGGGCGTCATGCGCGCCACGAGCACGAGGTAGTCATCCGCCGTTTCGCGGAACGGGATGCGCTCGATGTCCAGCCCGTTGTAGACGACGGGCAGGTCCGGCTCGCCGAGCAGTTCGGCCTGCCTGTGGCTCACGCACACGGGGCGCAGGTGCGGCATCTCGCGCCGGTAGTACTCGTGCAGATGGCGCTCGATGTAGTGATACGTCAGCAGCGTCGGGGTCGTGGTGAACGGCGCGAAGTACTGCGCGAGCACAGGCCAGTGCGCGTGGATGACGTCCACATCGGCCGCGCTCCGGTACGCCTCGAAGGCGTTGCGCGCCTCCAACTCCTTCTCAATGTAGAGCGTAACGTCAAGCTGATCGAGCGTCGCGCGCTCCGTGACCGCGCGCAGCGAAGCCGCCGTAGAGGAGTCGCCGGAGGCGTGGAGCCGGACGTCGTGCCCGCGCCGCACGAGCTCCTCCGTGAGGTAAGAGACCATCATCTCCGTGCCCCCGTGCGTGGGCGGAGGCACGGGGATGTACACGCTCGTTATCTGCGCTATGCGCACCGGGTGCCGCTAGGCGGGGCGGTACGCCATCTGCAGTGTCGGCAGGTCGAACCCCTGCGGCTGGAGGCCGATCGCGTAGTCGTACAGGGCCGCCTTGAATATGCCCTCCAGCGTCTGTACGACCGTCAGCGCTCCGGCCATCAACACGACACCCAGCAGGACTCCTGCCCCGACGTTGACCAGCCCCACCAGCACCGCAGGGACGATCGCTATGACCGCTGCGGCGAAGTAGATGATGATGAAGCTGAAGCTCGCCGTGATCTGCCGTCCCCACGTCTGGCGCACGATGCTGGCCGAGCGCTTGATGCCGCTGATGGGCCCCTGTTCCTCCGCGACGATGACAGGCACCACGAAAAACGTCAGGAACTCCCATACCCCGCCAACCATGCGAAGCAGGATCTGGGCGATAGGGAACCGCCTCGCCGCCCCCCTGAGCGCAGCCAGGACGATGGTGACGGTGGCAGTGATGATGGCCCACAGGACCAGGTGGTGTGCGTGCTTCAGCGCGTGACTCAGGCCGGAGCCGACATCAGGGTCGCCCCCGCGCAGACGTTCCAGTGCCGCAGACACGAGCGAAGCGTTGAAGAACGTGGTGATGATGTACGCCAGCACCACGAAGGCAACCATGCCGGCCTGGACCGAGCCCTCGGCGGCGGTTGTGCCGCCCTGGTTGCTGAAGTCCCCCAGCAGCCCCAGCCCGCCGAACACAATGACCAGGATGAGGATGGATATGGCCGAGAACACCGGGAAGAGCAGCAGCTCCTTGTCCAGCATCAGCACGTCCCAGCTCATCTTCATCAGGTGGAAGGTGTGTTTGATAGTAGTGCACATGCTCCCATCCTCCTGCCGAGAAATGGTTGTTTCCCGGGGCGCCCACGCGGAGTATACGCCATCGCTGACGCCCCGCTGCTAGAATCCTCCCGTGCCCCATCGCAACCGGAGGACGTACACGCAATGACACAACGAACAAGGCAACCCATCGAGCGCAACGTCGCCATGGAACTCGTGCGCGTTACCGAGGCCGCGGCCATGTCCGCCGCGCGCCACATGGGCCTCGGTGACAAGGAGATGGTCGACCAGGCTGCGGTCGACGCCATGCGCCACACGCTGGACGGCATCAGCATGGACGGCATCGTCGTCATCGGCGAGGGCGAGAAGGACGAAGCGCCCATGCTCTACATCGGGGAGCAGATAGGCGACGGCTCCGACCCCCGGGTGGACATCGCCGTTGACCCCATAGACGGCACCACGCTCCTCTCCAAGGGTATGCCGGGCGCCATCGCCACCATCGCCCTCTCCTCCCGCGACACCATGCACGTTCCCGCGGACATCTTCTACATGGACAAGATCGCCGTCGGCCCCGGCGCAGCGGGAGTGATAGACATCGAGGCCTCGGTGGAGACGAACCTCGCCAATATCGGCAAGGCGCTCGGCCTCAAGATGGGGGAGATCACGGTCGCCGTACTGGACCGCCCCCGCCACGATGAGTTGCTGAAGCAGATACGGGGCGCCGGTGCGCGCGTCAAGCTCGTGCCGGACGGCGACATCGCCACGGTCATCCAGGCTGCACTGCCGGACTCGCCCATCCAGGCTGCGATGGGCATCGGCGGCTCGCCGGAGGGCGTCCTCGCCGCTGCCGCCGTCCGCTGCACCGGGGGGGAGATCCAGTGCAAGCCCTGGCCGCGCAACGACGAGGAACGCCAGGCCGCGATCGAACGCGGCACGGACGTCGACCACATCTACGACACCATGGAGCTCGTCGGCGGAGAGGACGTCTTCTTCGCCGCAACCGGCGCGAGCACCGGCGAAATGCTCCGGGGGGTCCGCTTCTTCGCGGGCGGTGCGTCCACGCAGTCCCTCGTCATGCGCTCCCGCTCCGGCACCATCCGCTGGATAGACTCCTTCCACAACTTCGACCGCCTCGACAAGATCCGCTACGAGTCCTGACCCGCGCATGGCGTCCATCGGCACACCGCTTTCCCCGACGGCTACGCGCCTGCTGCTGCTCGGCTCCGGCGAGCTGGGCAAGGAGGTCGCCATCGAGGCGCAGCGGCTCGGTGTCGAGGTTATCGCCGCCGACCGATACGCCAACGCCCCTGCGATGCAGGTCGCGCACCGCGCCCACGTCTTCTCGATGCTCGATGGCGGCGCTCTCCGGCGCGTCGTCGAGGCCGAGCGCCCGCATCTCATCGTGCCGGAGGTCGAGGCCATCGCGACCCCCACGCTCGTCGAGCTGGAAAACGAGGGCTGGCGTGTGATACCTACCGCCCGCGCGGCGCGCCTCACTATGGACAGGGAGGGCATCCGCCGTCTCGCCGCCGAGGAACTGGGGCTTCGCACCTCGCCGTACCGGTTCGCGGACAGCGAGGCCGAGGTGCGCGATGCGATCGAGGCCATCGGCCTGCCCGCCATCGTGAAGCCCACCATGAGTTCCTCAGGGCACGGACAGAGCGTGCTGCGCGCTCCTGACGACATCGCCCTCGCGTGGCGCAGCGCCCTCGAGAATGCCCGCGGCGACGGTGCCCGCGTCATCGTTGAGGGCTTCGTGCCGTTCGACTACGAGATAACACTCCTCACCGTGCGCCACGCGGGCGGGACGTCGTTCTGCGAGCCGATCGGCCACCTGCAGGTGGAGGGCGATTACCGGGAGTCCTGGCAGCCGCAGCCCATGACAGCCCGTGCGCTGGAGGAATCGCAGCGCATCGCCGCTGGGGTGACAGGTGCGCTCGGTGGAGCGGGCATCTTTGGCGTCGAACTCTTCATCAAGGGCGACGAGGTCTGGTTCAGCGAGGTCTCGCCCCGTCCGCACGACACCGGCATGGTGACGCTGGTCTCGCAGGACCTCTCCGAGTTCGCCCTGCACGTGCGCGCAATCCTCGGCCTGCCGGTCCCCGCGATACGCCAATTGGGCCCTGCCGCCTCCTGCGCGCTGCTCGTGGACGGCGAATCGTCCGCCGTTACGTACGAGGGGCTGGGCGAGGCGCTGGCCGACCCGGACACGACGCTCCGCCTCTTCGGCAAGCCGGAGGTAGCAGGCCACCGCCGCATGGGCGTCGCGCTCGCGCTCGGTGAGACCGTCGACGACGCCCGGGCTAAGGCCCGCCGGGTTGCGGCCGCCGTCCGCCCCGTCCTCTGACCCGTCATTCCCGTTCCCTACAGGGGGGGTGAGTTAGGGTGAGAACTACGCACGCGGCCGCCTTGCGGATGCTACACTCGCTCCGCAAATCGGCGCTCAGGGGAGGTATCCATGACCGAACAGCCAGACTTCGTAGCCCTCTGCAACGTGGACGACGTCAGGCCCGGCGAGGCCCGGCACTACAGACCTACCGCGGGTAAGTGGCGCCTGAAGCCAATGGCCGTCTGGAACGAGAACGGTGAGTTCCACATCACCAACTATGTCTGCCCCCACAGCGGCGGCCCGCTCAGCGAGGGCAAGATCGAGAACGGCGTCATCGAGTGCCCCTGGCACGCGTGGCAGTTCAACGTCTCGGACGGCAAGTCCGCCCGCGGCGACGGCCACGCCATCGCTATCTACGAGTGCAAGGTGGAAGACGGTCAGGTCCACGTCGGCGACGTCAAGTAAGCGAACACGCTCATGGGCCCCGTTACCATCTCACGCCGGTTCGACTTCTCCGCCAGCCACCGCTACTACCGCGACGACTGGAGCGAGGAGGAGAACCGGCGCGTCTTCGGTCTCTGCGCGCTGCCTAACGGTCACGGCCACAACTACACACTCGAGGTCGCCGTCTCCGGGGAGCCCGACCCGGACACCGGCATGGTCATCAACCTCGTCGACCTCAAGTCCGCGGTCGAGGGCGTGCTCGTGGACTTCGATCACAAGCACCTCAACCTCGACACCCCATGGTTCACGGACCGTCAGCCGACCACCGAGAACCTCGCCGCCGTGCTCTGGGACCGCATCGCCCACGCGCTCTCCGGTGCGACGCTCTCCCGCCTTCGTCTCTACGAGGCCGAGGACCTCTACGTCGACTATTTCGGAGCGTCCGCTTGAGCGCACCTGTCGTGCACCTCTCCCGGCGTTACTGGTTTGCCGCTTCCCACCGGCTCTACGCCGACGCGCTCTCTCCGGAGGACAACGAAGCCATCTTCGGCAAGTGCGCCAACCCACACGGCCATGGCCACAACTACGGACTCACCGTCACCGTGCGCGGCCCCGTCGACGCGGAGACGGGCTTCGTGATGCCGCTCACCGAGCTCGACGACGCGGTCAGGCGCAACGTTCTGGACCTCTACGACCACCGCTACCTCAACCTGGACGTTGAGGACTATTTCCACCTCGTGCCTACGGGCGAGAACATCGCCCGCACGATCTGGCAACGCCTCAGCGGCCCGCTCGCAGGACGCCTGGAGCGGGTCGTTCTGGACGAGACGCGCAACAACCGCTTCGAGTACCCGATCGTCGGAGCGAACCTGTGACCAACGCCGCGAACGTCCTCGCCGGAAAGACTGCCGTCGTGACCGGGGCCTCGAGCGGCATCGGGAAGGCCGTAGCGCATCGCCTGGTCGACTCGGGCGTGCGCGTTGGGCTGGTAGGACGGAGCGAGGAGCGGCTGCGCGATGCGGCATCCGGCTGGCCGTCCGATGCATGGGTCGCGTTTCCGTGCGACGTACGGGACAGCGCCGCCGTGCAGGCGATGGCCGCTCGGGCCGAGCAGGAGTTGGGGCGCGTCGACATCCTCGTGAATTCGGCGGGGGTCTTCACCGCCGCGCCCCTCACCGAACTCGACGACGAGACGTGGCGTGATCTGTGGGAAACGAACGTGAGCGGCACACTCTTCCCCACGCGTGCGCTGCTGCCGGGCATGCTGGAGCGCGGACTCGGGTACGTCGTGATCATCTCCTCGGTTGCCGCGCACCGGGGCTATGCCGGCATGACCGGCTACGGGGCGACGAAGCACGCCGTGACCGGGTTCGCCCGCGCGCTCACGACCGAGGTGCGGCGACAAGGCGTGCGCGTCGTCAACGCCTTCATCGGACCCGTCGCCACTCCGATATGGGAGGGAGGGAGCCCGCCGCTCCCGATGGAAGAGATGCTCACTGCGGACGAGGTTGCCGATGCCATAGTGAGCGCGATGACCGTCTCGGACAAGCAGGTCATCGAGGACCTGCTTCTGCTTCCGCAGAGCGGCCTCTACTTCTAACGCCCGCCGGTGATAGCCTGTTCCTAACATGACGACGCTCATCCAGTCCGCGCTCACCGGTCTCCGCCGCGCCATCAGCCTCAACATGGGCCACCACGTGCACGGAGAGCAGCACCACCGGAGCGGAGGTGCGTCCGTCCGCGAGGTCGTCTTCGGTGCGAACGACGGCCTCGTTTCCAATACGGCCCTCGTCGCCGCGGTCGCGGGCGGCACGTCGGACGCCGGCATCATCATCCTCGGAGGGATCGCGGGGATGGTTGCCGGGACTATCTCGATGGCGCTCGGCGCGTACGTCTCCACGAAGAGCCAGCGCGAACTCCACGAGTCCGAGGAGGCCCGTGAGTTCTGGGAGATCGAGCACATGCGCGAGCACGAGCTCGCCGAGACGCGGCGCATCTTCCGCCTCAAGGGCATCACCGGCCCGCTCCTCGACGAGGTTGTCGACGCCGTCTCCCGAGACCACGACCAGTGGGTGCAGCTCATGATGACAGAGGAGCTCGGCCTTCCCAGCAAGCCTCCCAAGCCGCACCTCGCAGCAAGCGTGATGGGCGTCTCCTTCGCATTCGCCGCCATCATCCCCGTGCTCCCATTCTTCTTCGCGGAAGGCGAGGCCGCGCTCGTCGCGACGTTCATCATGAGCGGCATCGCGCTCTTCGCGGTCGGGGCGTGGCGTGCGACGCTTACCCAGGCCAACATGCTCCACAAGGGAGCGGAGATGGTCGTGCTCGCGGGCATCGCCGTCGCAGCCGCCTACCTCATCGGCACGGCAGTCGGCGTCGCGGTCTAGCCCCGCTGCGCCGCCCGCACCGCCTCCAGTACTTCCTCCGCCGTCACGAGTCCCTCGTACCGCGCCGCGATGCGTCCGCCGCCGTTCACGACGAACGTCCACGGCTCCGACGGCAGTCCCCAATCCAGCATCTCCGCCGAGGGTGTGAGGCGTCCCTCGTTCCGCGCTGCATCCAGGTCCCATGGCTCGATGTGGATAACCTCCACGGCGCCGCCGAGCTCCTGGTGGACGCGGTCCAGCGTGTCTGTGACCGGTCCGCAGAGCGCACTCACGCAGAAGCGCGGCGATGCGAAGAACACGACGAACGGCTCGCCCGCATCGATCGCCTCCGCGACGGACACGTTGTGCAGCGCGTCGCCCTCCACCGGGCGCGTCGAAATCTCCGCGAACGGGGCTTCATGGATGGTGAGGTTCTCCGTGCGCGGCGCGGCGTCGCCGACCAACGGCGCGCTCGCCTCAGCCAGCACCTGGAACGCCGTGCCTTCCGTCAGCGTGCCGCCGTCCACGACGAACTCCGCACCCCAGAAGCCCGGCGTCGGGAACGTCACTTCATCGACAACGTACAGCCCTGCGTATTCGAGGTGCAGGTGCAACTCGCCGTCGTCGTGCAGGTGGGGCGTCGTCCCTTCCACCTGGCGCCACTCCGCCCGCGCCTCGGCGTGGAACCGCGACGTCTCGCCCTCCAACTCGAAGAAGCGGACCGACACCTCGGCATTCTCCAGGAAGGCGCCGTTCTTGTCTGCGAGTCCGAATGGAAAGCGGTTCGGTCCCGGCACGAATTCCGCCGCTGCGAGGATGCCGCTATAGACTGGCGGCTCCGGCTCGTCGCCGCACCCGGCCAGCAGCGCCACAGCCGCAAACCCCAACGCGAACAGTGCCAACCCGCGACCAAACACGCGGAACCTGCCGGGGCGCTCAAGCGTACCAGTCTGTAGAGGCATACTTACCGGGGGAGCACCGTCATGCGCATCATCTCCGCCATCATTCTAATCGCCGCCCTTGCGCTCGTTCTCACCGCCTGCGGCGGGCGCAGTACCGTGACCGGCACGATCACCTTCGACGGCGAGCAGGCGATCCCGGAGAGCGCCGTTCTCGTAGTCCAACTCCGGGATGTCTCCCTCCAGGACGCAGCCGCGCCACTCATCGCCTCCCAGACCATCGAGGACGCCGCACGCTTCCCCGTCGACTTCGCCGTGCCCTACGAATCCGACGACATCGATCCGGGCGCCACCTACGGCCTGCAGGTCCGGGTCACCCTCCACGACCGCCTCATCTTCATCAACGACACTGCGTTCGACGTCCTGACCCGCGGCAACCCCAGCCGCGGCATCGACATGTGGGTCATCGCCGTCGGCGGCTGACGCTGCTCGTCATTCCCGCGAAAGCGGGAATCTCGCAGCCCGTAGCAGGGCAGAGCGGATGTGCGGCGATGTGTTGCCAGATCACCGCCGATGTGCGCGCACATCTCGCGTCGGAGGGTGGATGTTCCAGACATGAGCATGGCGCCCCATTCGCACGGACGGGGTCGTCAGAGGCGCGTCGGCGGAGAATGCCGTCCGGGCCTGCAACATTCAGCAACATTTGGCAACATTCCACTTCTGCGGCCGGGCCCGCACCAGGGAGCGTCCACGGCGACGGTCCGCCGTCACCGACCAGCGTAAGCGGCCAGCGTGCGACCGCGAAAGAGGCGCGTGTCACAGGAAACCTTCCACGAGGAACCCTGCATAACCCGTCGCACACCCCTCGCGCCCCTCCAACCCTCACCCGGCCCTCTCCCGCCATCGGGAGAGGGCGCAGACTACTCCACGGCCCTCCGGGAGAGGGAGCAGACTACTCCACGGCCCTCCGGGAGAGGGAGCAGACAGCTCCACGGCCCTCCGGGAGAGGGAGCAAACCACTCCACGACCCTCCACCCGTTGTGTAAGGGTCTCCTCGAGGGAGAGGGAACCAAACATCCCGGCCCGCTCAACCGCACCTCCGCCCATTTACACGCAGGAGTCCTCGAGGGAGAGGGGATCAGGCCGAGCCCTTCGGCAGGCTCAGGACAGGCTGCGCCGAGGCATCTCCAGGGTGTCCATTCGTGGTGAGCCTGTCGAACCACGGTGCATCGTCGTGTATGCTGCCGTCATGGCCCAGAGCACGCTCCGATACGACCCAGCCGCCCGGTATGACGTCGTCTCGCAGGACGTCGAGTACCTGCGCGTCGACGGCGAGCCGTTGCTGATGACGGTGTATCGCCCGGTGGGCGACGGGCCGTTCCCGATGCTGCTCCGCGCGCACGGCGGCGCCTGGAACACGGGCGAGCGCTTGGGGGCCTCCCCGATCGACACGCAACTCGCCGAGTGCGGCATGGTCGTCGCGGCGCACGACTTCGGGCTCGCGCCCGCGTACCCGTATCCGGTGCAGGTCGCGCAGACCAACTTCGCGGTGCGCTGGCTGAGGGCCCACGCGAGCGAATTCAACGGCGACGCCTCGTGCGTCGGCGGCGCGGGTGACTCCAGCGGCGGCCACACCATCCTCCTCACCGCTATGCGGCCCCACGACTCACGCTACGCCGCGCTCGCCGCCGAAGGCGTTGGCGACGACGCAAGCCTCGGCTTCCTCATCGCGCTCTGGACGATCGTCGACCCGCTGGCCCGCTACGAGTGGGCGAAGAGCGCGCCAGTCGAACGGCTCGTGCGCTCGACCGAGAACTACTTCCAGCCGTGGGACGCGGTCCACGAGGCCAACCCGCAGGAGATACTCGACCGCGGCGAGGACGTGGTACTGCCGCCGATGCTCGTGGTGCAGGGGACGGCTGACGGGAACATCCCGCACGAGATCCCCCAGCGGTTCGCTGAGTCCTGGAACCGCGCGGGTGGCCACGCCGAGTACGAAGCCTTCCCCGGCATGCCGCACGGGTTCGCGCGCGACCCGGGCCCCGAGTCCGACCGCGCCATCGATCTCATGCGCTCATTCATCGCGCGACAGGTTGGCGCTGCATCGGAATAGACGCGACGGCTCACACCTCGTAGCAGGCCACCAGGTGTCCCGGGCTCTTCTCCTCTAGGGGGGGATGCGGATGGTTCAGGCAGTGCGCGGTTGCTGCGGGGCACCTCTCGTAGAACCGGCAGCGGGTAGGCGGGTCTATCGGCGTAGCGAGGTCGCCGCGTATGTCCGGCGGCTCGCGGCGGCTTCCCGGATCGGGCAGGGGCACCGCAGACAACAACGCCTTCGTATACGGATGCAGCGGATTGCGGAGTAACTCCTCCGTCTCAGCCAGTTCCACCACTTTTCCCAGGTACATCACGGCGATG
>DAOUHP010000023.1:0-8404 GCA_034428575.1 Dehalococcoidia bacterium
GTGCTCTCGCTCTTGGCGAGGCAACATTCATACACACCTGCAGGTCACCAGGGCACATTCCTGCACGGGCTCACAACGCCAACGACAACCGCCCTCACTGCCGACCAGCGCCTCCCCATTTTCATCTCCTTACACGGCCTGACAAGGCCCTGGGCCATTCCTGCGGAGGCAGGAACCTCGCTTGGTCCCCTCTCCCTTGAGGGGAGAGGGTTAGGGTGAGGGTGAACCGGGGCGGCGAGGGACGGGTTGTCATGCTGAGCGGAACCCGCGCTTCAGCGCGTGGGTGAGGGTGGCGCGGTTCGTGGTGAGCCTGTCGAACCACGCCCCACTCCCAGCTCCGCAGTACTCTCACCCCCATCCTGACCTTCCCCCATCGAGTGGGAAGGGACCCCCCTACCCCTACCCCAGTGTCGGGTCGAAGATGACCTTGCCGGTGGCCTCGTTGTCGATGACCACCCGGAACCCGTCGCCCGCCTGCGACAGCGGGAGCACGCGGTCGATGAGCACGCGGTAGCGGCCCTCGGCGGCGCCCCGCAGCGCCTCGTCGATGAAGGTGTCTCCCCGGGAACCTGCCCCGAGCCCGCCGATGATCTTCAGCCGGTTCCGGTACAGGCGGCGCACGTCCACCGTTAGCACGCCGTCTCCCGCGTGCGTCCCCACGGTCAGGAGACGTCCGCCGGCCGCCATGCTCTCGATCGCCTTCGGCCAGAGGTGCGGGTCGCCGACGTTCTCGAACACCACGTCCACGCCCCGCCCATCCGTCGCCGCGAGCACCGCCTCCACGAGGTCGTTCTCACGGTAGTTGACGCCGTGGTCGGCGCCCATGCTCGCTGCAGCCGCGACGCGCCCGCCGCTCCCGGCCCCCGCTATCACGGTGGCCCCCGCCTCCTTCGCCAACTGGATGATGCACGAGGAGAGCGCGCCCGCGGCCCCCATCACCAGCACGCGCTCACCCGCCTGCAACCCGGACTCGGCAACCATCGAGGAGGCCATGCCGAAGTGCCGCCGCACCGCGGTCGCCGTCGGGAAGTCGACCTCGTCCGGAACGACGTTCGCCCGCGATTCGCGGACGACGACCAGCTCCGCATAGCCGCCAAGTCTGGTGAGCTCGGCGATGGCTGCGACGCGGTCGCCGGGTTTGAGCGACGTGACGCCCTCGCCCACTGCCTCGACGACGCCGGACGGGTCGCTGCCAGGCGTGAAGGGCAGCGCCATATCCATGCCCGAGGCGCCCGCGACCATCTGCACGTCCAGGGTCGTGTTGACCGACACGGCATGCACGCGCACCAGCACCTCGCCCGGCCCCGGGGCCGGGTCCGGCACTTCTTCGAGGCGCAGCTGCTCCGGCCCCCCGAACGCTCTGACGACGATAGCCTTCATCAACCGTCGCCCCCTCAGAACCCGTAGAAGCGCGCTGCGTTGCCGGAGAGCACCGCACCCTTCTGGTCGTCGGTGAGCGCGTTGCTCTCCACAGTTTCGCGTATCTCGTGCTGTACGGCGGGAAGGTCCGCCTCGTGGGGATAGTCCGACGAGTAGGCGAACGGCTCGATGCCGATGCGGGAGGCGACGTACGGCAGGCTCACGTCGTTCCCCTCGCAGCCGATGAGGATGTTCCCGCCGGTAACGTACTCGTCGAACGGGCGCTTCGCCACCTTCCCGAAGAACGCGTCGTTGCGCGTCCCGCGGTCGAGCAGCGGCACGAGCCATCCCGCCCCGCCCTCCAGGAAGGCGAGCTTGAGGCCGGGGAACCGGTCCAGCACGCCGTGGTAGATGAGCGCCACGAGCGCGTACATCAGCGGCACGGGATGATGCAGGACGTGCGAGCCCACGAAGTCGGTGAACGAGTCCAGCCCCAGACCGTGGTGCGAGGCGCCGTGGAACGCGAGGACGCAGCCGAGGTTGGCGGCTTCCTCGTAGACCGGCAGGTAATACTCGTGCGCGACGTGCAGCGGCAGGCCGGCCGCGGGGAGCATCGCCCCGGGCATGCCGAGGTCGTTCACGACCCGGCGGAGCTCTTCGACGGCGTGGCCAGGGCTTTGCATCGGTATGAGCCCCATGGGATGGATGCGTTCGTCCGTCTTCCGGTAGCGGTCGTACACGTAGTCGTTGTAGGTGCGGCAGAGGCGGTCGGCGTACTCGGGCGTACGGACCATGCCGACGCCGAGGCCGCGCGTCGGGAAGATGACCGTCCGCTCGATGCCGGTCTTGTCGAGCAGCGCGGTCCAGTCCTCGGCGGAGCCGGTGCGCGCCTCGCTGGCCATCTTGCGGGGCCAGCTGAACCGCCCTCCCCAGCCCCTGGCGTAGTTGTGGATGCCGTCCAGCGAGGGGAACGGCCCGTCCTGCGTGATCATGTGACCGGCGGTCGCGAGTTTGACCATCTTGCTCGTGAGCGGCGCCCGGAGCGAGTCGTCGGCATACGCGCCGAGTTCCTCGTTCGACTCCATGAGATGGCCGTCGCAGTCGATCACGCGGAAGGGGTGTTCGGTCATGGCGCACATGATAGCGGGTTGTGGCTGGCCGCCGAGTCCTGATATACGCTATCCATGATGGAGGATGCCCGATGACGACGACCGCAGTTGGTGACCCGTTCGACGATGCCGAGCGAGGCCTGGAATGGCTGGAGAAGCTCGAGGCGCTGCAGGCCCGCTCCGCCTCCGACCGCGCGGCCATCGAGGTCGCGGAGTACGTGATGCAGCTCCGTGCGGCCGTGACCGCGCTGGCAAGCGACCGCCCCGCCGCCGAGCTGGCCGAGGCCGTAGGCGCGGAGACGGCGCAACTCGTCGACGAGTTGCGCCAGGCAGGCGACAAGGACTACTGGAACACGCGGGTCCTCCCCGCCCTGCTGAAGTCGGACCGCTGATCGCATCCTGCTCCCCCGCCGTTCCTGCGGAGGCCCGCGCTGCAGCGCGCAACCTCGCCTGGTGTAGGGGCGTCCCTCCACACCACACCGCCGCAGTACCCTCACCCTAATCCTCTCCCCTTGTAGGGAGAGGGGACGAGGCGCATCACCACACGCCCAGCCGGTTCCGCGACGCGCCGCCGTCGTCGTCGTCCGTGTCGCCGGGCGCAGGCGAAGGCTCCGCGAATGGGGGCGGACGGTCGTAGCCGAAGGCCTCGATCGTTGCCCTGGCCACGTGCGGAGTGTCGTCGCGCAGGAAGGGCTCGGCTCCCGTCCAGATGCCGAACGACGGCGGCACGAGGAACGCGAGCGCCAAGGCGTCCGCCTTGTCCGGCGACGGCATGCCGCGCTTGCGCATCTCGCGCTTGCCTTCCAGCCGCACCTGGCCGGAGCTGGAGACGTCGTAGCGCAGCCCGAGCAGCTGTCCTGCAAGCTCCTCGTCGCGGGGTATCGCGATGAGTTGCTGGTCGAACAGCCTGCGCAGCTCCCAGAAGATCTCCGAACGCCGGTTGAAGAAGCGCGTCGGACGCTGCGCCCCGCCGCCGAAGTGCACGCCGTAGACCGGCGCGCCAAGCTCCCGCAGGCGGTCGACGACGCCTCCGCCGACGCCGCCCTCGTCGACGAACACGGCCTCCGCACCCGTCTCCCGCACCGTCCGCAGCACCTCGTGGACGAGGCGCATCGTGTCCATGCGGTCGAACGAGCGCATCGAGAGCACGCGCTCTCCCTGCCGCACGCAGAGCGCCGACTTGTCGAACCCGAAGCGCGCAACGTCCACGCCGATGTAGACGGGGCCACCCTCACCCCCGGCCCCTCTCCCAGAGGGAGAGGGGAGATGGGGATGCGAGGTTCCCGTGGAGGGAGGTGCGACGGGATCCTCCTGGGTTGTCATGCTGAGCCCTTCGGCCATGCTCCGGACAGGCTCCGCCGAAACACCTCTCGGGGAGCGTTCGTCCACGGCGGGGCCTTCACCCGAGAGATTCCTCGACTCCGCTGCGCTCCGCTCGGAATGACCATCGGCGCTTGTCATGTTGAGCGAAGCCGAAACATCTCTCGGGGAGCGTTCGTCCACGGCGGGGCCTTCACCTGAGAGATTCCTCGACTCCGCTGCGCTCCGCTCGGAATGACCATCGCCATCCACACCGGGCTCCGAGGTTCCTGCCTCCGCAGGAACGACGGAGGCTTGACTCCCCTCGCCCTCTGGGAGGAGGGGGCGCGCTGAAGCGCGTTCGGGTGAGGGTTGCTCTCCTTCCCAGCGCGTCATCGCGGACTCGACGGCGTCCCGCCCGATGAGCGAGTCCTCCAGCGAGTCCGGGAACTCCGCGAGTACCGACGCCGCGTACAGCGGGTGGTCCTCGCCGTAGTCGAGCGCGTACTCCTCGACGTACTCCGGCGTGATCATGCCGCGCCGACCCCCGTCCTCGCCGGTGAAGTTGGGCGTGTCGAACGCGGAGATGGCGATGCGGCGGTAGAGGTTGCGCTTCGCGTGGTGGGAGGCGTAGAACTCGCCGTCGCGTGAGAGCGCGTTGCCGACCAGCAGCAGGCGGTCCGGCTGCAGCCGCTTGATGGCGTCCATGTGCAACTGCGGCATCGCGTGCGCCTCCGTGACGACGACGAGCAGCTGCTCCGCGTGGAAGCCCTGGATGTTGAGCGCGTTGTTCGTGGAGAAGCCGAGGGCGAACCGCTGCTCGTCGATGCGGTACGCGGACCTGAACATCCTGCCGCTGAGGACGTCCGCTGCAGCCGCGTAAGCCTCGCGCATCTCCTGCCAGACGATCTCCTCCACCTGCCGCTGCGTCGGCCCGAGCGTGAGCGCCTTGCTCTCCGGGCGCGTCTCCAGCCACCAGAGCACGGCGCGGCCCGCCGCCCAGTCCTTGCCGGAGCCGTTCGCGCCGACGACGCTGACGCGCCGGTGGTCGACGAGCGCATCGAGCATCTCGGCCTGCTTCGAGTACGGCGTTCCGGCGTCGCCGAGCACGTCCGTCACGAAGCCAACGGGGTCGTTCGCGTATTTTGTGAAGTCTTCAGCCACGGTCCACCTTTGCCACCCGGATAACGCCCCGTCATTCCCGCGATAGCGGGAATGACGGGGCGCCGGTTAACACAGAAAGCCCCCTCGCTCTTCGCTGAGGGGGCAGCGTTCTTCCTGCGGCTCGTCCGCCAGGGTCTCTGTGCGCGCTATCTGTTGCGCCCTACCATCGTGCGGCAGGGGCGTCACCCCGCGCAAGGAGTCGGTGTCACAGAACCGACAATCGACATGGATGGACAGGATGGGGAGGATGAGGGCAGAGCACACAGCGGATTGCAGGGAACTTGTATAATGGCCTTGTGGCAGCCTGTGCACCCCCTGTTGGGAGGCGACGATGCAGCAGAACCAAGGGCCCCAGCGGACAGCCCCCTCGGCCGATGCTGAGGACACCAAAGACCCGGATGACCAATCATGGTTCTGGACGCCTTCCTGGCAGGCAGGCGAGGAAGAAGCAGACCGCGATATAGCCGAGGGGCGCGTCAGCGACCTTACCCCGGAGGACATCCAAGCACGCATCCGCACGCTGGACGCCCACACGCGCCCGTAGGTCATGCAGCTCAGCTATACCACCTCCTTTGACAGGAACAGCCAACGTAAGCCCCGGGACCTTCAGAAGAAGCTTTGGGAGAAGGTCGCCCTACTACAGGAGAACCCCCAGTATCCTTCGCTCCGCACGAAGCGGGTGCGCGGCACGGATAACATCTGGGAGGCGTCCGTAGATATGGCGCACCGCATCACGTTCGAGTACACGAGAGACGGAGGCATCATCCTCCGCAATTGCAACGGCCACGAAGTACTCGATCGGCCTTGACGGTGGGACCGATGCACGTTCATCCAAGGCCTCGCGCTTCCCTCTCACCGGCTCACCCTCACCGCACCCCCAGAGTACCCTCACCCTAACCCTCTCCCCTTGTAGGGAGAGGGGACCAGACGGGCCCGCTACTCCTCCCCCCGGGGCTGCGAGGTCCCTGCCTTCGCAGGAACGACGGGGCGCGGGGGTTGGATGAGGGGGCGGCGGGCGGGGCAGCGGCAGGTCTTGCCGAGGTTCAGGAGGTCGCTCTCGGCCCAGGCATGGGCGATGGCCAGGACAATGCGGTCGGCATCGGGGACGCGTCCGGTCCTCGCGCACTGGCGAAGGTAGGCGTGGACCGGGACGGGGCTGAGGACGGGGATGCTCACGGCGCCGGCGGCCTCGAAGAGCTCCGCGACGTCGGGCGGGTACTCGCCGCGCTCGACCGCTTCGGCCCAGCGGTCGACGTAGTCGTCGGCGATGGGCCTGAGTCTGGCCTGCACCGCCAGGCAGCCGAGGTAGCGCTCCATGGACCTGAGGCTGCTTCTCATCGCTGTTGCCGTACGAGGGTGATGGCGTTCTCCAGCGTTTCCATCCGGCGCCGCGTTTCGCGCTGGTCGCGGACGCTCATCGACAGGGAGAGCGCCGTCTTCGACGCGCGATGGGCCACGTTAGGGTCCTCGTTGTCCATCAATTGCGCGATGCGGTAGGCGGCCTTGAGGGCGAGGGTCTCCAGCTCCGAGTAGGCGAAGTCCGCGATGTTGTTACGGATGCGCTCCAGCTCGGCGCGGAAGGCGGGCTCGTTCATCCAGCGCGTGAGGGTGCGCCTGGTGACCTGGGCGGCCTGCGCCGCACGCGTCAGCGTGGGCTCGGACGCGACGTACGGAAGGGCGGCAGCCTGCCGCGGCGAAAGGGCGATCGTTCTCTCAGGTGAGACATTGTGAGACATCTCGGGACATACCTCCTGTCGGGTTCGGCCCGCGTCCGGCGGTGGGGCCGGGCAGCGGTCGGGCCGTCAAGGACAGGGTAAGGGGGGTGGGTTGGCTGCGCAACGGGCAGATGTCACACCAGAATCAACATGGGTGGGCAGGATGCACAGGATGGGGGCGTTCGCGTATCACGTCAGGGCTCCTGGCACGTAAGCGGTGCTATGCTCGTGCCTGTCCGGCACGAAAGGGAGTGAGTCATGTGGGACGTCCCGCACATCTTCTGGGTGAACCTCGGGGTTTCGGTAGCCCTGCTGGCCATCGCGGTCTACCTGATGATCGGACCCGCAGAGCACCGGGTGGTCCGCATCACCAGAGCACACCGATGGGAGACCTCCCTCATGCTGGGCATCCCCGCTGGGGCTGGCTTTCTCATAGCGATGCTCCCGTGGGCCCTCGCCCACATCCCAGCATCACTGCCCCTTTGGTTGTGGTTCCACATCGTCAAGTGGCTAGTCCTAGCGGCGCTCGTCATGGCGTATCCGTTCATCCGCCGGTATGGGCATGAGTTCCTGACGATACTGTGGGGATTCACGATAGCCACGGCGGCCACAAGACTCGTCGCGGACCTGGCCGCGGCTGCCAATGACCCCGGAGGGGGCATCCCGCTCCCCATCGTGCTGTTCGAGTTCCCCGCCGATAGCTGGACTGTCGGGGAGACCTACTTCTCGAATCCCATCGTGCAGTTCTGGCTCCTGGACGCGCTCAAGCTGGTCGTGATGCTCTGGTTCATCCGCAGGGCCGCACGCATCAGCATGACGCACGCGTTCCTGCTGATCGGCCTCTCGATGGCAGACCAGGCCTTCTCCACTATGCTATTCTGGGCGTTCCTGTACGCGACCGACGCCATTCTGGTTGCAGCCGTGCACCTCGCGGCGCAGGTGACACTGAACGTACTCATGCTCTGGGCGCTCATCCAGCACGAGACCCTCACGGCGTCCGCTCTGAGAGTGACGGCTGCGGCAACCGTCGCGGCATCAGCAACGGTCCCGCTGATGGGGGCGGTGCTCTGGAGGGCAGTATCGGGCTGGCCCCTCATGGCGGGAGTCGAGGCGGGCAACCTCGTGTTCTCGCCGTCCGGAATCGCGTTGGTCATCGTACGGAGCGTTATCGGGCTGCTTCCGGTGCTGGTGCTGGCCTACTTGTTCGCTCGGACGGTCAGACCACGCACTCCAGACGAGGAGACCAAGGGCGTCGTAGTGCAGCCGGAGTAAGGGGAGGAGGGGCGCCTGAGAGATTCCTCGGCTGCGCTCGGAAGGACAACGGCAAGGGCGCCCACGAGGAGGCCGTCTCATAAAGCCAAAACCCTCGCAGGCGGGGAACTTCGCGTTGCGGTATCCGTTTGTGTGAGAAACTCTTTGCGTTGTATTCAATGCATTGGGCCTCTAACTCGCAAACGAAAACGCCGTGCCGGCTTGGTGGAAAACCATAGCGAGGGACTTCTGAGACAGGCTCACAAGGGACGCCCCTACACCAGACACCCCACGCCGCCGCCCCGGTTCACCCTCACCCTAGGGCCTGTTCACACTAACGGAGTAGATGTGATATGTTGTGCGCATGGAACTTACGGAAGCGCAGTACCAACGCATCGCCCCCTATCTCCCCGTCCAACGCGGCAATGTGCGCATCTCGAACCGCCAAGTCCTCAACGCCATCTTGTACGTAACCGAGCAGGGTTGCAAGTGGCGAGGGCTCCCGGA